>JALOSF010000014.1 GCA_025458525.1 Cypionkella sp.
CCAACTTAGGCATGCCGAGTCGCGCATTTGACGATTGGAGATCGAAATGCCCAAGATGAAGACCAAATCCGCCGCGAAGAAGCGCTTCAGCTTCACCGCAAGCGGTCGTGCAAAAGCTGGCGTCGCCGGCAAGCGCCACGGCATGATCAAGCGTACGACCAAGTTCATTCGCGATGCTTCTGGCACGATGTTGCTGTCCGCTTCGGACACCAGGATCGTCAAGAAGTACATGCCCTACGACCGCTAAGGAGAGACACCCATGGCTCGCGTTAAATCTGGTGTCGTCACGCACGCACGTCACCGCAAGGTCATCAAGAAAGCCGCCGGCTACTACGCCGCCCGCTCGACCAACTTCCGCACCGCTACTCAGGCCGTTGACAAGGCCCAGCAGTATGCAACCCGTGACCGCAAGGTCCGCAAGCGCCAGTTCCGCGCCCTGTGGATTCAGCGGATCAACGCCGCGGTGCGTCTGTTCGATCTGGAAATGACCTATTCGCGCCTGATCAACGGCCTGACCAAAGCCGGCATCGAAGTGGACCGCAAGGTTCTCGCCGATCTCGCCGTGCACGAGCCCGAGGCGTTCAACGCCATCGCCGCGCAGGCAAAGGCCGCTCTGGCCGCCTGATTTCGGGCAAAGACATCGGAAAGGCCCTGCCAAACGGCGGGGCTTTTTGCATTCTGGGCTGTGGGCTGGTCTGGCGTGTGCCGCGTGCGCGCGCGCAAGGCACCCGGCTTTGGGCAAAAACAACGGCGGGCGTCTTGCCCCGATCAGCGGAGAGGAAGATGGCAACAGGTCACATGTTCATGGCGATGAGTCTGGATGGCTTTGTCGCCCGCGAGGATTTCGGGCTGGATTGGCTGATGAAGCAAAAGACCGAAGGCGAGGATCACGGTCACGATGCGTTCATGGCCTCGGTCGATGGGATCGTGATGGGAAGCGGCTCCTATCGCACCGTGTTGACGTTTGACGCATGGCCTTATGAAAAGCCGGTCATCGTCATGAGTCGCACCCTCTCGCCGGACGATGTTCCAGAACATCTGCGGGGCAAGGTGACAGTCAGCGCGCTTGCACCACGGGAGGTGATGCAGTTTGTGTCAAGACAAGGCTGGACACGCGTTTACATCGACGGTGGACTGATCATTCAGAGCTTTCTGCGCGAGGGATTGATCGCAGACATGACCGTGACTGTCGTTCCGATCCTGATCGGGCAAGGCAAGCGGATGTTCGGCGCTTTGGACGCCGATATCGATCTGCACCTCCTTGAGTCAAAGTCCTTTCCCTCTGGCTTGGTAACGTCACGCTACGCGGTGGTCTAAGACGCGCAAGGTGGAGCCGGTGGATCCTGCCGGTTCACCCGTGAAATCGTCGTGCGGGCGGATGGGCGCGACGGGGGCAAACCGTCGTCCTGCAACAGCCCGCTTCCCAAAGCCCCTGTTTTCCTGTATGGCCCCGCCATCTGCGACGTGAGGCCCGCCCCCGGCCGCATGCAAAGGATAGGGGGCGGCGGCAATGGGGCCGCCATGCAAGCGGAAGACACGGCAGGGGCCGTGGGTGCTTCCATATAGGGAACGATAGATGTTCAACGTGACTCGTAAATCCATCCAGTGGGGCGAAGAAACCCTGACACTGGAATCGGGCAAGATTGCCCGTCAGGCCGACGGCACCGTGATCGCCACCTTGGGCGAAACCAGCGTCATGGCCAACGTGACCTTCGCGAAATCCGCGAAACCGGGGCAGGACTTTTTCCCGCTGACCGTCCATTACCAGGAAAAATACTATGCCGCCGGCAAGATCCCCGGTGGCTTCTTCAAGCGTGAAGCCCGTCCTTCGGAAAAGGAAACGCTGACCTCGCGCCTGATCGACCGTCCGTGCCGCCCGCTGTTCGTCGAAGGCTTTCGCAACGAAGTTCTGGTGATGTGCACCGTTCTGTCGCATGACCTTGTGAATGAACCTGACATTGTCGCCATGATCGCCGCTTCGGCCGCGCTGACGATTTCGGGCGTGCCGTTCATGGGCCCCATCGGTGCGGCCCGCGTTGGCTTTACCAACGGCAGCTATGTGCTGAACCCGACCGTGGATGACATGCAGAACCTGCGTGCCAACCCGGACCAGCGCCTTGATCTGGTCATCGCCGGCACCAAAGACGCCGTGATGATGGTGGAGTCGGAGGCCTATGAACTGACCGAAGCCGAAATGCTGGGCGCGGTGAAGTTCGGCCATGAGGCGATGCAGCCGGTGATCGACCTGATCCTCGACTTCGCGGAAGACTGCGCCAAGGAACCCTTCGATTTCACGCCGCCCGATTATTCGGCGCTTTATGCCCGCGTGAAAGCCGCTGGTGAGGCGCAGATGCGCGCCGCCTTTGCGATCCGCGACAAGCAAGAACGCACCAATGCGATCGACGCCGCAGCCGCCGCCATCGTGGCCGCGCTGTCCGAAGAAGATCAGAACGACAGCAACCTTGGCGCTGCGATCAAGAAGCTGGAATCGTCGATCCTGCGCGGCGATGTCGTCAAGAACGGCACCCGTATCGACGGGCGCGACACCAAGACGGTTCGCCCGATCACCTGCGAAACCGGCATCCTGCCGCGCACGCACGGCTCGGCCCTGTTCACCCGTGGCGAAACCCAGGGTCTGGTCGTGACCACGCTTGGCACCGGCGAGGATGAGCAGATCATCGACGCGCTGCACGGCAACAGCCGGTCGAACTTCCTGCTGCATTACAACTTCCCGCCCTATTCGGTGGGCGAAGTGGGCCGCGTCGGCTCGCCCGGACGGCGTGAGATCGGCCACGGCAAACTGGCATGGCGCGCGCTGCAAGCCGTGCTGCCTGCGCCGACCGACTTCCCCTATACCATCCGCGTCGTGTCCGAAATCACGGAATCGAACGGCTCGTCCTCGATGGCTTCGGTCTGCGGCGGCTCGCTGTCGATGATGGACGCAGGCGTTCCGCTGAAGGCCCCGGTGGCTGGCGTGGCCATGGGTCTGATCCTGGAGGAGGACGGGTCTTACGCCGTTCTGACCGACATCCTGGGTGACGAAGACCACCTGGGCGACATGGACTTCAAGGTGGCAGGCACCGCGAACGGCATCACCAGCCTTCAGATGGACATCAAGGTGGCCGGGATCACCCCCGCCATCATGGAACAGGCGCTTGCGCAGGCCAAGGATGGCCGTCTGCACATTCTGGGCGAAATGGCCAAATCGCTGACCAGCGCCCAGGCCTTCAGCCAGTATGCACCAAAGATCGAAACGATGCAGATCCCGACGGACAAGATCCGCGAAGTGATCGGGTCAGGCGGCAAGGTGATCCGCGAGATCGTGGAAACCTCGGGCGCGAAAGTGGACATCAACGACGACGGCATCATCAAGATCGCCTCGAACGATGCCGCTGCCATCAAGCGTGCCTATGACATGATCTATTCGATCGTGGCAGAGCCGGAAGAAGGCCGCATCTACACCGGCAAGGTGGTGAAGCTGGTCGATTTCGGCGCCTTCGTGAACTTCTTCGGCAAGCGCGACGGTCTGGTGCATGTGTCGCAGATCGCCAACAAGCGCCTGAACCACCCGAACGAGATCCTGAAGGAAGGCCAGGAAGTGAAGGTCAAACTTCTGGGCTTTGACGACCGTGGCAAGGTGCGCCTTGGCATGAAGATGGTCGATCAGGAAACCGGCGAGGAAATCGCCGAGAAGAAGGAAGAACCCTCCGAAGCCTGATGGGCGCGCAGGGTGCGGCGGGGCCATTGGCCCCGCCGTTTTCGTTTCAGGCTGATGTGTGTCGCCAGATCGTGACCGGTGCTGCCTTGCCAAATCTTGATTCGCACAGCCGCTTGCATATGGTTAAGCCAGACTGGCGCGCGATCGCGTTGATTTGGAAAGGGCTTTCACGATGCATTCCCGACGTCACCTCTTGATCGCAGCCACAGCCGCACTTTTTGCCCCCGCGCTAGTCCGGCGTGCCGAGGCGCAGGTTGCCAAGCCACCAGAGGGGTGGGTGTTCCCCGCGGAATTCGAGCCTGCGGTGGTGCGTTTGCGCGACCAGTTCGAACCGGGCTCGATCCTCGTCGATCCCAATACCTTCTCGCTTTACTGGACGATGGAGAAGAAGCAGGCGATGCGCTTCATCGTGGGGATCGGCAAGGGCAATCTTTACGAATCCGGCGTGTTCACTGTCGGCGCAAAGAAGGAATGGCCAAGCTGGACCCCGACCAAATCGATGATCGAGCGCAATCCGGGCGCATATGCGCAATATGCCGATGGCATGCCGGGCGGGCCGAACAATCCGCTTGGGTCACGCGCCCTTTATCTGTTTGACGACCAGAGGGGCGACACTTTCCTGCGCATCCACGGCACTCCGGCACCCTGGACCGTTGGCTCTGCGGTGTCCAACGGCTGTGTCCGGCTGGCAAACCCGCATATCGAACTGCTGTATGACATGGTTCCGATCGGGGCCCCCGTGGTGCTGTATTCCAAGCGCGGCGAGGCCTGAGCGCCCGCACGCCCTCCGGTCAACGCCTCAGATGCGCGCCCCTGTGGCGCGCATCGGTGTTTATATGGCCGACACAAGGCTCTTTTGACTTGAGACGGGTTCCGGGTCAGGCTAGATATGTTATGATATAACATATTGGATCAGCCATGCACCAACGTCTTCCTGTCACCGTCCTGTCTGGCTTTCTGGGGGCGGGCAAAACCACCCTGTTGAACCATGTCCTGAACAACCGCGAAGGCCGCCGCGTCGCGGTGATCGTGAACGATATGAGCGAGGTGAACATCGACGCCGATCTGATCCGTGGCGGAACAGACCTGTCGCGGACCGAGGAGAAGCTGGTCGAAATGACCAACGGCTGTATCTGTTGCACCTTGCGCGATGACCTGCTGGTCGAAGTGCGGCGGCTGGCGGCCGAGGGGCGGTTCGATCATCTGCTGATTGAAAGCACAGGGATCGCCGAACCGCTGCCCGTTGCCGCCACTTTCGACTTCCGCGACGAAGCGGGGCAAAGCCTGTCTGATGTCGCCGCACTCGACACCATGGTGACAGTGGTGGATGCGATCAACCTGCTGCGCGACTTTTCCAGCCATGATTTTCTGGCCGACCGTGGCGAGGTGATGGGAGAGGGCGACACGCGCACCCTTGTCGCCCTGCTGACCGATCAGATCGAATTTGCCGATGTGATTGTGCTGAACAAATGCCGGGACGCCGGGGCGGAACGGGTGGATGCCGCGCGCAAGATCATCCGCGCGCTGAACCCGGATGCCAAGCTGATCGAAACCGATCACAGCCGGGTGAGCCCGGACGAGATTTTTGCGACCGGCCGGTTCGATTTCGATCGCGCGCACGAGCACCCGCTTTGGGCCAAGGAACTGTATGGCTTTGCCCATCACACCCCGGAAACCGAGGAATACGGCATTTCCTCCTTTGTCTATCGCGCGCGTCAGCCGTTTGATCCGGCGCGCATCCATGCCGTGCTGAACGGGGATCTGCCGGGTGTCATCCGGGCAAAGGGCCATTTCTGGATCGCGACGCGGCCGAATTGGGTGGCCGAGTTTTCACTGGCCGGGGCCGTGTCTTCGATCACGCCGCTCGGGGGGTGGTGGGCTTCGGTGCCACAAGACCGCTGGCCCACCCATCCTGACGCCCGCGCCGAGATGGAGCGCCACTGGCAAGAGCCTTGGGGCGACCGCAGACAAGAGATCGTCTTTATCGGGGCGGGAATGGACCAAGCTGCCCTGACAGCCGCGCTGGACGCGGCCCTCGTCGATTCGGATGGCTACACGCCGCAGCTTTGGGCTGGCTTGACCGATCCCTTCCCGGTCTGGCGGCGGCAGCAGGCAGCATGACCCGCAACCTGACCTCCCCCCGTGCCCGGTGGCGCGCGGTCAATCCGATGACCGAACATGACCGCTTGCCCGCGCCGCTGCGCATCTGGGCCGCGCAAGCCGCCCTGCCGTGGAGCGCACGCTCCCTGCGCCGCCTGTGGACACGGGCGCTACGCGAAACCGGCTGTCCCAAGGCGGCGCTTTCGCGTTTGTCCCGCGCGGAACGGGCGACCCTTAACCGCGAGGCAGCCCGGGTCTGGGGTCCGGCCTATCCGGCGCATTAAGGCTGCGGCGGTCGCCCAAACGCAAAACGTCCGTATCTTTCGATACGGACGTTCGTTGTTTCGCTGTAAAGCTGCGCTTAGCGGCGCAGGCCCAGACGCGAGATCAACGACGCATACCGCGCCTCATCCTTTGCCTTCAGATAGTCCAGCAGCTTGCGGCGCTGGGCAACCATCATCAAAAGACCACGACGCGAGTGGTTGTCTTTCTTGTGGCCCTTGAAATGCTCGGTCAGGGTGGCGATGCGCGACGACAGGATGGCCACCTGAACTTCCGGCGAGCCGGTGTCGTTCTCTTTCGTGGCGTATTCCTTGATCAGGCGGGCTTTTTCTTCAACGGTGATCGACATCGGATATCTCCTGTGCAGAAGGGTGAAGGTGCAAGCCGGGATGTCGTCCAGCAAGACCGATGATCCCCGAACATCGAGGATGCGTGCGTATAGGGCAAAACCACGCAGATGAAAAGCCCCGCACCGATGAAGGCCGGGAGGGACGCAATAAACGCGGGGTTAATCATGCTTTCAGATTTCCGCCCCGCCCTTGTGCCAAAGATAGAGAGCAAGCCCGATTCGTGATATGCCCTGTGACAAGGTTTTCTTTCGTAATCCGTTGGTTGCGATGGAAAGTGGTTAACGCGCGGGGGCGCGTCGATAAGGGGTGTTCGACATGCTGGCTTTGCTTGCGATTTTTGGTGCCGTCGGGGCCGGTCTGATCGCCGACAGCCTCATGCGCTCGCCCGAAGCCGAGGACGATTCGCCCCCCGAGGGTGAGGAGCCGGCCGCCGAGGACGACACCTCGGATCAATCGGTCAACCTGGACTGGATCGAAGACGAGGAGGCGGTTCAGGCAGAGGCAAGGCCGGCCGGCTTTGTCGATGACGGCATGCCGGTGTCGGATGACATCGCCGATCCGGTTGACGCGCCCATCACCGCTGCCGGTAACGCCGCTGACAACATCCTGAACGGGGGCGCCGCCGGTGACACGTTGTCGGGCGGAGCCGGCCACGACCAGCTGACCGGCCGCGGCGGGGCCGACCGTCTGGCCGGTGGGTCCGGTCAGGACCACCTGCACGGCGAGGAGGGCGACGACACTCTGCTTGGCCAGGGCGGTGACGATGTGCTGATCGGAGGCGCCGGGAATGACATCCTTTCTGGCGGGCGCGGGGCTGATTCGCTTGCCGGGAGCGAGGGCGACGACGCCGTGTCGGGCGGGGGCGGCGCGGATACCCTGATGGGCGGCGAGGGTGAGGATACACTCAACGGTGGCATGGGCCGTGACTGGCTGGTGGGCGGCAGCGGCAACGATCAGATGATCGGCGGCGGCGCACAGGACAGTCTGGATGGCGGGGCGGGCGATGACACGCTTTGGGGCGGGGCCGAAGGGGGCAGCGATGCCGCCATAGACCTGCTCAACGGCGGGTCCGGCAACGATTTGATCGGCGTCGGCGCCGGCGATATCGCCATGGGCGGCGACGGGACAGACACGTTCCAGCTGCAAGATTACGCGCCCGGTCTGCCGGTGTCGGAAATCGTGGACTACAATCCAGACGAAGATGATCTTGTCGTGGTCTATGATCCGGCCCAGCACGAGGCTCCGTCCCTGACGACCGAAGCCGTCGCGGGGACCGAGGACGTGACCCTCCTCCTCGACGGGGTTGCCATCGCGCTGATCCGCAACGCGGTTGACCTCGACCTGTCGCAGATCACCCTGCGCGCCGCCTGACCATTGCAGCCGGCCTTTTAGCCGGGCCAAGGCTGGGGCTGATGACCATAGCTGATGTAAAGCGGATGTTTCGGGTGCCCGGCCGCCGTCAGGCCAAGATGCCAAAGCGGGATACCGGTGGTCCGCAGCATCTGTTCCACCGCCAGCCCGCGCCCCATATGTGCGCCATGGGTGCCCCAGGCGCAGATAACCTGATCCGGCGCCCAAGCCTGCACACTCGATAGAATCGCGGCATCATTGCCAGGCCCGATCGGATCAACCTCGGCCCGCATGCGTTTGGGATCGGTCGCGCGAAAGGCAAAAATGTTCACAACGCGAAACCCACCAAAGCCAAGCGCCCTCGCCCTGCGCTCACAACGCTCGACGGTCGGGTCATTCTGCACCTCGGTCGCGGTCGAAGGGTTCAGCATCACGAACAGCGCCTTGCCGGACTGCGGCGCCCAGAGTCGCGTCAGAAGATAGCGATAGCGCATGCAGGCCGAATAGACGGCCTCTGACGCGGCATCCCCTTTCAGATGGCGGCGCAGGACCTGTTCTTCACCCGGCATTTGCATCTTCCCTGATCCCCACAGCACCCGCAAGCGCGCCCTGTGCCGTCATCCCGTGGCAACGCCGCCGCGCGGGGCTCGATGCCCCGCAAGGCGGCTGCTGGCTAAAGATTGAAAACCCGGCTGGGATGCAACTCCCCCGCCTTGTAGATGCCCACCGCCACCGCACGGCCCTGATGGCTGGCCCAGGCCTCATCGCCCCAATCCACATCGGATGCCAGGACCATCCCCGGATTGCCATGACGCAAGCGTGCCGCCCCTTCGGGCGTTGCGGGCAGTTCCGGCAGATCGCTCAGGCCAAGCTCCAGCGGGCGCAGCAGCGCGTCAATCTCGTCGGTCCGGGCCAGCCGGTCGATGTCCTCAAGACTGGCCGCACCAACCGCGTCAAACGGCCCTGACCATTCGCGCCGCAGCCAGGCCACATGCCCCAGGCAGCCCAAGGCCTGGCCCAGGTCGCGCGCAATGGACCGGACATAGCCGCCCTTGCCGCACACCATTTCCAGATCGACGTGATCGGCATCCGGCCGCCCCAGAACCTCAAGCCGCTCCACCCAAAGCGGGCGGGCGACAAGGTCCATCTCTATCCCTTCGCGGGCCAGATCATAGGCGCGTTCCCCCTCGACCTTGACCGCCGACACCTGCGGCGGCACTTGCAGGATATCCCCGCGAAACCCGGCAAGCGCCGCCTCGATCTGCGCATCATCAGGCCGATGGTCGCGCTGGTCCAGAACAAGGCCCGAGGCGTCATCGGTGCTGGTCGCGGCGCCAAAAGCCACGCGGAAACGATAGCATTTCAACCCATCGGTCACATAGGGCACGGTCTTGGTCGCCTCGCCCAGCGCAACCGCCAGCACGCCGGTGGCATCCGGGTCCAGCGTTCCCGCGTGACCGGCCTTCTGCGCCTGAAAGGCCCATTTCACCTTGTTGACCACGGTGGTCGATCCGACGCCCGCAGGCTTGTCGATGATGACCCAGCCCGAAACGGCGCGGCCCTTTTTCACGCGACCCATGGCACTAGTCCTTGCTTACAACAGTGCCAACGATCGGCCCCATGGCAAATCCCATGTCGTTGCGCCCCAGCGCCGGCGCAAACAGCCGCGAAATCTTGCCATCGAAATACAACGCATTGGGCAGGCCAAGCGCGTCACGGAAAAACCGGGCAAAGCGGTGAAAATTGACCCGGTCGTTCGATATGACAAACACAGCCCGCCGCCCATCCCCGCTGACCCCCACGCCATTTCGGATGTAAAGGCTGTCACTGTCCGGGATCAGACGCGGATGCAGCATCCCGTCGATCACGATCATCGGCCCCGACTGGCTTGCATAACGGCACGCAGGGGCTGTTGCGGCGAATCGCCGGCTTTCGATCACGGCAAAACGATCTGCAATGCAGAACACACCGTTTGGCAACAGTCCGAAATTGCCCGGACCCTCGGCGGTGACGAGTTCGGTTTGAACACGCCCCTTTTCGATGAACAGGCCCACGGGGGCGCGATCTGCGTGATACATGCCTGCATTCATCGCGAAACCAAGCTGCTTGCCCTCGGCAGCCAACATGTCATTGACCGCGCCGAAGCTGCCCAGCGGGCCAGATGGTCCAGAATGGAACAGGCGCAGATCCTGTTCCAACCCGACCTCGCAAGCGACAAAGGACGCCCCCTCGAACGGCAGGGTCTTGCACGGGGTGGCCCAGGCCGCAGAGGGCAACAACAGAGACAGCAGGGCTGCAAGACGCAGCATCTCAGACGTCCCCGGCTGGATCGCTTTCGTCATCTGGCGATGACAGGTCCTTGACCACCTTCGGATCGGAAAACAGGCGGCGGGTTTCATCCAGCCGGTCAAAGGTTTCGTCCGGGCGAAAACGCAGATCGGGCGCGTATTTCAGGGTAAGCTGCGAGGCGACACGATGGCGCAGTTCGGCCTTGTTGCGCGCAAGCGCGGCAATCGCCTCATCCACCGGGACAGAGCCCATCAGCGGCATCACATAGACGGTCGCGACCTTGAGATCGGTGGAACAGGACACCTCGCCCACCGTGATCGACATCCGGTTCAGGTCAGGGTCATGAATTTCGGCGCGGTTCAGCACATCGGACAGGGTGCGGCGAATAAGTTCGCCCACCCGAAGCTGGCGCTGATTTGGGCCATCGCCCGAGGAATTGCGTTTGTTCGACATGGGGGGCATGTAAGCTGTTTTTGCCTTCCCCGCAACGGCAGGCTTTTGCATCGTGCCGCAACAGGCTACACCGCGCGGGCGCAATGATGGGGATCAGCATGCAAACCTTGCCGGGAATCGTTGTCACCGGGGCTTCGGGCCGGATGGGACAAATGCTGGTCCGAACCATAACGGCCTCCGACAAGGCGCGGCTGATCGCCTGTGTGGAACGCGCGGGCCATCCTTGGGTCGGGCGCGACATTGGCGAATGCCTTGGGGGGGCCGCGCTTGGCGTGACCGTTACCGACGACCCGCTGGAGGCCTTTGCCAAGGCGCAAGGCGTGATCGACTTCACCGCGCCCGCCGCGACGGTGGAATTTGCGGCCCTGGCGGCGCAGGCGCGGGCGGTGCATGTGATCGGGACCACCGGGCTGGAGCCGGGGCATATCGCCGCCATCGACGCGGCCGCCCGCCATGCTGTCATCGTGCGGGCCGGCAACATGAGCCTTGGCGTCAACCTTCTGGTGCGGCTGACGCAAAAGGTGGCGCAGGCGCTGGATGCCGATTGGGACATCGAAGTGGTCGAGGCGCACCACCGGATGAAGGTGGATGCCCCCTCGGGCACCGCGCTGATGCTGGGGCAGGCCGCCGCCGATGGGCGCGGTGTGCCGCTGGAACAGGCGATGGTTTCGGGCCGTGACGGGATCACCGGAGCACGCAGCCGGGGCAGCATCGGTTTTGCCGCCATTCGCGGCGGCGATGTGGTGGGGGAACATGACGTGATCTTTGCCGCCGATGGCGAACGCATCGTGCTGCGCCATCTGGCGACTGACCGGGCAATCTTTGCCCGCGGCGCCCTCAAAGCGGCGCTGTGGGGACAGGACCAAAAGCCCGGTCACTATGACATGATGGATGTTCTGGGACTTTGATTAAGCTCGAGTGAACCAAAACCTGTCAGCCTGCGTATCTGGTAGGATATGAAACGTGAGGCGTGCCATGCGTGGTCTGTTGCTTGCTGCCCTTTTGTCTTTTGTGCCCGGACTGGCCCTTGCCAACGGCTTTGAACCGATCAAGGACAAGGACACCTTCCTGTCGCTGGTCAAGGACCGTGAATTGCGGATCGGAATTTACAACCTGACGCTCAAGGTTCTTCCCGACGGCAAGATCCAGGGCCGCGCTTTGGGCTGGGACATCAGCGGCAACTGGAAATGGGAAGACGGCTATTTCTGCCGCGACATGGACTGGAGCGGCTATGCCATCCCCTTCAATTGCCAGCTGGTCGAGGCGCGGGGCGAACGCGAGCTGCGCTTTACCGTGGACCGCGGCAAAGGCAACTCCGCATCTTTCCGCCTGCGCTGACGATCAGAAATCGATCGCCAGCCCCTTTTTTTCCCAATCGCCATAGCGCACGGGCTCCGGCCCGGCGCGCCCGCCAAGTTCCTTTGGCAGAGCAAGTTCTTGGGCGGCCTTGCGCCGCGCCTCTGCTTCGGCAAGGGCGCGCTGCGCAGCGGGTGGAAGATCGGGTGTGTCTGTCATGGCGGCTTTCCTGTCAGTCGGTCTTGATATACGGCGTTTGCGCAGCCAGACAAGACGCAGGGACGCCGCAGCATGAAGGCCGGATCAGAGACAGTCACCGCACGCAGCGCCGCCGTTGCCGTGTTGAATGCGGTGCTGGGCGAAGGGGCAATGCTGTCGCAAACCCCGCTGCCCGACGGGCTAGCCGGGCCAGATCGCGCCCGCGCCGAACGGCTTGCGACGCAGGTTTTGCGCCAACTTGACCGGATCGACCGCGTTCTGAAACCGCTTTTGCGCAAGCCGCCCCCGCTTGCCGTGCTGAACATCCTGCGGCTGGCGGTTCTGGAACGTGCCGAGGGCGCCGCGGCGCATGGTGTGGTGAACGAGGCTGTGGCGCTTGCCCGGCGCGGCAAGCGGACCGTGCATCTGTCCGGTCTGGTCAATGCGGTGCTGCGCGCCCTGCCCGATCCGCTGGACCTTGCCAGCCTGCCGCCGCCAATGATGCCGCGCTGGATGCGGCAACCCCTGGTGCATGCCTATGGGCGCGAGGCGGTCGCGGCAATGGAACAGGTCCATGCCCTCACGCCGCCGATCGATATCACCCCGAAGGCGGGTGCAAGGGCGCTGCCAGATGGGCTGCGCCTGCCCTCGGGCAGCCTGCGACTGGCCTCGGCGGGGCAGATCACGCAGTTGCCGGGCTATGCCAACGGCGAGTGGTGGGTGCAGGATGCCGCCGCCGCGATGGCGGTGCAGATCATGGCGGTGCAACAGGGCGAAACGGTGCTGGACCTCTGTGCCGCACCGGGGGGCAAGACCCTGCAACTCGCCGATGCGGGTGCGGCGGTGACTGCTCTGGATATCTCTGCGCCGCGCTTGGCGCGGATCGAGGAAAATCTGGCGCGCACCGGCCTGACAGCCACCCTTGTGACCGCAGACGCCCTGCATTGGCAACCCGGGGCGCAGTTTGACGCCATCTTGCTTGACGCCCCCTGTTCCGCCACCGGCACGCTGCGCCGGCACCCCGACTTGCCCCATGTCAAGGACGGGTCGGAACTTGCAACCCTTGTGCCGCTGCAAGCCGCGCTGCTTGACCGCGCGCTGGGCTGGCTGAAACCCGGCGGGCGGCTGGTCTATTGCACCTGTTCGCTGTTGCCGGCAGAGGGTGAGGATCAGCTTGCCGCAGTGCTGACCCGCCACCCGCGCCTTAGGGTGCAGCCACCCACCCTCTCATGGCTGCGGCCAGAGTGGATCACGGCAAACGGCGGCTTGCGCCTGCGCCCCGACCATTGGGCCGACGTGGGCGGGATGGATGGCTTTTTCATCGCCAGCCTGATCGCGCCTGCGGGCTAACCTATTTGCGCGGCGCGAACAGGCGATAATAAAGCCAGTCCGGCATGAACTGCGACAGGCGGAACAGCCACGAGAACACCATCGGGAAACTTTTCTTGAAGGCGTCACTGTTCATGTGATCGAACATCTCGCGCGCAGCGCCCTCCGGCTCCATCAGGAAGGGCATCGAGAAATCGTTCTTTGCCGTCAGACGGGTGCGGATGAAACCGGGATTGGCCACCTGCACCTCGATCCCGCTGTCGCGCAGATCGGCATACATCGATTCGGCAAGCGCCATGACCCCGGCCTTTGACGCGGCATAGCCAATCGCGCCGGGCAGCCCGCGAAAGCCGGACAGCGACCCGGTGATGACGACATGCCCGCGCCCACGGGCAACCATGCCGGGCAGCACGGCCCCCATCACGCGCGCGCAGCCCGTGAAGTTGATGTCACACATCGCCTCTACCTGTTCGGCATCCCAGTCTTGCGCCTTGGTCGGCCAATAGACACCGGCCAGATAGACGACACCGTCGATCGGCCCGATCTGATCGGCCGCGGCCTGCACCGAGGCACGGTCAGACACATCGCATGCCACCGCACTTGCCTTGCCGGGAAGCGTGGCAACGGCAGCGGCAAGACGATCCTCGGACCGGGCCGACAAGATCACCTCGGCCCCGGCGCGCGACAAAAGCGTGGCGAGCGCAAGGCCAAGACCTTCGGACGCCCCAATCAACCAGTAGCGTTTTCCTGTCCAGTCTCTCATCTGCCTTCGCTCCTCACGTCTCATATTCCTTCGGGTTCTTGCGCATTGTGGCGACCAGTTCCGCAACAGTCACCCCGAACTTTGTAAACTGACTGCGGTTCATGATGGTTCCGTTTTCCATCAGATACATCCAGTCCACCACATCAAGCTCGTGCCCGCCGGCCGAGGCGTCGAGCTTGATGCGATAGCGCATCTGCACGGCCGGGCCTTGCGCGATGCCCTGTCCGGCGCCCACCACATCGGGCGCGGTGGCGCGCAGGTGCCCCCCCTCGCCAAGCTGAAGCGTCCAGCACCGGTCTTGCACCGCACCGCTGTCATAGTGAAACCGCTCGCGCAGGGTGCCGGTGTTGCCATCCCAGCTGCCTTCCATCTCGGCCACAAAACGGCTGGCGACGCGGCCGGTGGGGCCATAGATCACGCCTTCGCACAGGATAGGGCCGTTCAACTGCTGCCGCAGATCGAACTGCGGGCCACGGGCGGCAAGATCCGCAGGGCTTTGCGTGCGAAACCCGACAAAGCGCCGCAGCACGGCGATGGCAGACAGTGTCAGGATCACGCCGATCAGGATGAAGAAACCGGAACTCATGTGGCAACCTCTGGAATTCTTGTGACAGCCAACAGGCAGAATGCCAGCAGCTTCAAGGCGCAGGGCAGCGCCGCATAAAGGAGGGACAGAGCCATCAGCGCCTGCGATGTATTCGCGGCCCCCGGGGTGAAGCCTGCAAGCGACAGGGCCGGCAACAGCGTTGCCGCGGCCAGAGCGAGCGAGAGTTTTGACACAAAGGACCATAGACCGAAGGCCGCGCCCTCACCCCGGCCCAGCGTGGCAAGGCGTCGGGCAAACAAGGCGGGCAGCAGCGTCAGATCGGCACCAAGCGCCGCCCCGGACGCGGCGCAGATCACCGCAAAGGCGACCACATCCCCCTCGCCCAAGCCAGTTGCCCAAAGAAATGTCACCATGGCGAGCAGCATGGCCGCCATCAGGCTTTGCTTGGGGCCGAAACGCCCGGCCGCCCAGCCCCAACCCGGCGCCGAGGCAGCAGCGCAGAGGAAAAACAGCAAAAGCAGCGGCCCCTCCCATCCGGGGGCGGCAAGACGGCTTTCCACATAGAACAGGAACAGGGTCGATGTCACCGCAACGGGCGCCGCATTCAAAAGCGCGATCAGAAGAAGCCGCCGCGCCAGCGGATCGGCCAGAACCGGGCGAAACAGCGATCCCGCCTCGGGCGCCGCCGCCGCGACGGGACCCGCCTGCCATGCCCCCCGCATCGCAACAGCGGCAAGGATCGCCAGCGCCGCAAAGCCCAAGGCAAAGCCGGTAAACGGCTTGTCCATCGCGGCGCCCAATGCGACCGGGGCAACCGCAGCCAGCGATACCCCGATCAGCGACCCGCTTTCGCGCCAGGCTGCAAGCCGGAAATGCCCCGAAGGCCCAAGCTGTGCGGCGCGATCCACGCCTTGGGCATAGAACACGATGGTCAGGAACGAAAACCCGCTGAACAGCAGCGCAAGCGTGATGGCAAACCACAACAGCGGCGCAATCGGCGGCGGCACGGCAAACAGGCCATACATCGAAACAGCCATGACAGCGACGGCGATGGCGACCCATTGGCCACGGTGCCGCCGCCCCGTCTCGGCCAACCAGCCCAGCAGCGGGTCTTGCACAACGTCGATCAGGCGCAGCAGGGCAAGCGTGCCGCCCAGGGCCGCAAGGCTGACCCCATAGCTGTCAACGTAAAATTTCGGCGCATGGATATAGATCGGCAGCCCGGCGGCTGCGATCATCGCGGCGAACAGCGACCATGGCCACAGCCTGACCCGGGTGCTGTTCATCGTGACACATCTTCGGCGGGCGGGGTTGGCCGGTTGCGAAACTTGACCCGCTTCAAGGCGAGCTTCAGCGCCTGCCAATGGATCAGGGCCAGCACGCGGCGCGATCCGAACGGACGGCGCAAGCACGCGCGCAGGATGGCCCCATCTGTCAGTGGCACGCGCTGCCCAATCAGATTGGTGAACAGGCCGCCATCTTCGGTCGAATAGTCGATCCAGATGCCGACGCGCGTGTCGGTTATGTCAAAACGAAAGGCATAGCCGCCCTCGATCGGCTGAAAGGGCGAGACGTAAAAGATCTTTCGCGCAAGCAAAGTATCCTCGCGGGTGATCGGGCCATGATCATCGCGGTGCACCAGATAGGAATGCCGGTCGCCATAGGTGTTCGACACCTCGGCGATCACCACCCGCAACTGGCCCGCCTCATCCTGGCACAGCCAGAAGGACACCGGGTTGAACACATGCCCCAAGACCCGCGGCTGCGCCATCAGGACGATGCGCGACGGCGTCGGCAGCGCATGCCGGGCCAGCACCTCGCGCACCCATCTGGCACCCCGCCCGGCGCCGGGCGGTCCGCCATGATCGCTGTCCCAAAGCGCGGTCAGATTGGCCCTGTTGCGCCCAAAGAGCCGCGGCCCGCGAACCGGCGCCTCGGCGTCAAGCGCCACATAATCCACGGTGTATCGAAAGCTGTTGCGGACCGCGCCTTTGCGGCCGTGAAACGTCTCGCCGCGGATCAGATCAACCGTCATGCGATCACACCGGATGTGCTGCGCTGGCGCATCGCCTGCACCACATCCACCGCGCTGCCGATGCCGTCTTCGTGAAAGCCGTTCTTCATCCATGCGCCGCAGAACCACGTGTTCAAGGTGCCGTTCATCTGCCGGACCGTGCCCTGCGCGGCCAATGCGGCACTGTCATAAACGGGGTGGCGGAAGCTGACGCTGTCATAGATCAATTCGTCACGGATCGGGCGGTTGCTGTTCAGCGTCACGAAATGCGGATCATCCTGCGGGATGGGTTGCAGGCTGTTCATCCAATAGGTCAGATCGATTCGATCGCCCGGGCCGCCTTGCGGTTCGACATAAGACCAGCTTGACCAGGTCTTGCGCAGCTTTGGCATCATCGATTCGTCGCGGTGCAGTACGGCGTGATTGGTCTGATACGCCACCGCGCCCAGGGCCGCGCGCTCCGCCTCCGTGGCGTCGGACAAAAGCGCGAGGGCATCGTCGGAATGGGCGGCGATCACCACATCGTCAAAGGCCTCCCACTCGCCCCCCTGGGCCCGGACATGCACCAGACCATCGTCACGACGCACCCCGGCAACCGGGGCGCCAAGCCGCAGGTCAACCCCCTGTTGCACCAACGTCGCTTGCAGGCGTTGCACATATTGCACCGACCCGCCCTGCACGGTGAACCACTGGTGCTGCCCGTCGGTGTGAAGCAGACGGTGATTGTCGAAAAACCGGATCATCGCATCTGCGGGAAAATCCAGGATACCCTTGGTCGGCGTGGACCAGATCGCCCCCGAAAACGGGGTGATGTAATAATCGCGGAAATAATCGCCGGTGCCCAGCGCAGCCAACAGATCGCGGATCACCATGCCCGGCTTTGCCGTTGCAACCGCATGTTTGTTGAACCGCAGGATATCGCGGATCATCCCCAGAAACCGGGGATTGGCCAGGTTCTTGCGCTGGGCAAACAGGGTATCGAGGCTGGCGAGCGCATATTCGATCCGCCCGCCATCGATGCTGGCGCCAAAGCTCATGCTGCTTTTGGCGACGGGCACCTTCAACTTCTCGAACAGCTTCACCAGATGCGGGTAATTCACAGTGTTGAACACGATAAAGCCAGTATCGACCGGCTGATCGCCGCGCTTTCCCGCCATCACAGTGCGCGCATGTCCGCCCAGACGCGGCTCCGCCTCAAACAGGACGACGGCGTGATCCTCTGCCAGCATATGGGCAGCGGACATGCCGGATATTCCCCCCCCGATAACAGCAATGCGGCGGGGTGCGGCTCCGATCGGTTCAAATGGCATAGGGCGGTTCCTTGGTCGTTTGGGCTTTATACGCACAGTTCCTGCGCCGGATCACTCTGTCATTTTTTCCTGACACATCTCCCTTGACAGCCCGCCGATCCGTTACACTTCTGCGAAAGTGATCCAGCAAGATCATCGGTGCGTATCTTTGTCATGATGCTTGATGCGACACAGACCGAAAAACCGGATGCGCCTTTCGCACTGCGGCCTTATGGTGCAGGTGACAGGCAGGATTTGCGCCGGAAAGGGAATGTGCGCGTGACGTCGGACGCGGAACAACCGGATTGGGCCGCACAGGTGTATCTTGTGCGCGACCGGCAGGACAAAGCGGCCTTTGCCGCACTTTTCAGGCATTTCGCGCCCCGCGTGAAGGCCTTCTTGATGAAATCCGGCGCCTCGGAGGCGCTGGCCGAAGAATGTGCGCAAGACGTCATGGCGACGCTGTGGCAAAAGGCGCATCTGTTTGATGCCGAACGGGCGTCGGTGGCCACCTGGGTGTTCACCATCGCGCGCAACCGCCGGATCGATGCGTTGCGCAAATCGCGGCGCCCCGAGCCAGAAGACCTGCCCTGGGGGCCAGAGCCTGAACGTGATCAGGCCGAAGCACTTGAGGTCCAGCAAGAAACCGATCGGTTGGGCGAGGCACTTGCCCAGCTTCCTGTAAAACAGCGCGCCTTGATCGAACGGGCCTATTATGGCGATCTTTCGCACAGCGAGATTGCCGCCGAAACCGGGCTTCCGCTCGGCACGATCAAGTCGCGCATAAGGCTGGCGCTCGAACGGCTGCGCCATCAGATGGACGTGAAGGCACCTCAACGATGAAGATCAAGCACCACCTTTCTGACGAACTTCTGATGGCCTATGCCGCAGCCGAACTGCCCGAGGCGTTCAGCCTTGTCATCGCATCGCACTTGTCGATGTGCGATGAATGCCGGGCCCGGTCGATGGCATTCGATGCCCTCGGGGGCGCCGTGATGGAAGATCACGCGGTCGAAATGTCAGAAGGCAGTCTGGCGGCCTGTCTTGACCGGATTGACACCTTGCCACAGGCCAATGCCCGTGCCTTGCGCCGGTCCCAGGGCATCGTGCCGGCCCCCTTGCTCGATTACCTTGGCGGCAGTCTGGATCAGGTCAAATGGCGCCCGCTTGGCCTTGGGGTGCGGCAAGCGATCTTGCGCACCAGCGACAAAGGCGCCTCGGCGCGTCTGCTCTATATCCCCGGTGGCGCCGCGGTGCCCGACCATGGGCATCGTGGACTGGAACTGACGCTGGTGCTTCAGGGTGCGTTCCGCGACGAAACCGACCGCTTTGGTCCCGGCGATGTCGAGGTGGCGGATTCTTCGGTTGAGCACACGCCCATCGCCGAGGAGGGCGCAGCCTGCATCTGCCTTGCCGCAACCCAAGGGGCACTGCGCTTCAACGCGCTGCTGCCGCGCCTTGCCCAGCCCTTCTTCAGGATCTGATCACTCTGCCGCGTCAGGCGCGATCACAGGCGTCGGGGGTGTCGTCGCGATTTCCTCGAAGTCGAAATTATCAAGCCGACGCGCGCGCTTTGTGGCCTTTTCCGAACTGATCTTGATTTCCTCGATATCCTTGGCTGCCTGCCCGAAATGGCGGTCAAGGTTTTCGACCCGGGTGCCAAGCCGATCCACATCGGCGTAAAGCAGCGCAAGCTCCTTGCGGATCGCCCCGGCCTGCTCGCGCATTCGCGCATCTTTCAACACGGCCCGCATGGTGTTGAGCGTGGCCATGCACGTGGTGGGCGAAACGATCCAGACCTTGGCGGCAAATCCTTCGCGCACGATGTCGGGAAAGTTGGAATGCAACTCGGCATAGACCGCCTCGGACGGCAGGAACATCAGCGCGCCATCCGCCGTTTCGCCTTCGATGATGTATTTTTCGGCAATCGCCCGAATGTGCTGACGCACCGCACCGCGCATGAGCGTGGCCGCCTCTTGCGCCTGTCGCGGGGTGTCGGCACGACGGATCGCCTCATAGGCCTCCAGCGGGAACTTCGCGTCGATCACGATCGGACCCGGAGGATGGGGCAAGTGAATGAGGCAATCGGCGCGGCGGTTGTTCGACAGCGTTGCCTGCATCGTGTAGGCATCCTTGGGCAGCGCCTTTTGCACGATATCATTCAGCTGAATTTCGCCAAAGGCGCCGCGCGTCTGTTTGTTCGAAAGAATATCTTGCAAACTCAGCACATTGCCCGACAGCTTTTCGATATTGGCTTGCGCCTTGTCGATGGTTTCCAGCCGCTGCTGCAACTCGCCAAGGCTGCGCGCCGTGCGGGTCGATGTGCCATGCAGGCTTTCCCCCATCTGGCGCGACACCTCGGCCAGACGTTGTTCCATCACCTGCAACATGGCGGTCTGGCTCATGGCTTGCGTCTCTGACACATGGTGCAGCCCGCCGGCCAAACGCTCCTGCCCGTCGCCAAGCTGCTGCACGCGTTGCGACAGCCAGCCGATTTCACGCATGAGAGGCTCTGCCATGGTGGCAGACCGGCCCGCCGCCCGGAGGATCAGCGCCAGAAAACCGACAAGGACCAGCCCCGCACCGCCAAGGATCAGGACCTCGGGGTCGGTCCAGGCGAAACTTTGACCAAAAAGCACAATCATCTGCGACCGAACAGCCGTTCGATATCATGGAGTTTCAACTCCACATAGGTCGGGCGGCCATGGTTGCACTGGCCGGAATGGGGCGTCGCCTCCATCTCGCGCAAAAGCGCGTTCATCTCCTCTGCCCGCATCTGACGACCCGACCGGACCGAGCCATGGCACGCCATGCGCGACAAGACGGCATCGATCTTGCCGCGGATCAGATGCGATTGCCCGGCATCGACCAATTCGTCCAGCACATCGCGGATCAGCGCCGCTGCATTCACCGCACCCAGAATGGCGGGCGTTTCGCGCACCGCAACAGCGCTGCCGCCAAAGGGTTCGATCACCAGCCCAAGCTGCGCCAGCGTTGGCGCGGCATCGATCAGCCGCGCGGCATCGGTGGGCGACAATTCGACAATTTCGGGGATCAGCAAGGCCTGCGCGGTGATGCCCGTCTCGGCCATCTGGCGCTTCAGCCGCTCATAGACCAGACGCTCATGGGCGGCATGTTGGTCAACGATCACAATGCCCTGCGTGGTCTGGGCAATGATATAGTTTTCATGCACCTGCGCCCGCGCCGCGCCCAGCGGGTGATGGGCATCCGCAGCTTGCGCGATCTCGGCGACCCGCGCCGTCGGCGCCTCGGCAAAGCCGGTGCTGGCGGGCGCCTGAAAGGCAAACGCGCGCGCGAAACTGGCCTGCGAAGGGCGGTCCTCGGCATAGGCCGGGCCGGGCTCGGGGCGCATGGCCGCCAGCGTTTCGGTCGCCACGGTGGTCGAAGCCCGGTGCCCCGCCCCCGAAAGCGCCGTGCGCAATCCGGTGATGATCAGGCTGCGTGCCGCTTCGGGTTCACGAAAGCGCACCTCGGATTTCGCGGGATGCACGTTCACATCGACCCGTTCGGGATCGCAGCCAAGGTTCAGCACCGCCGCCGGATGGCGATCCCGGCTGAGAAAATCGAAATAGGCCACCCGCAGCGCCCCAAGCAGCAGCTTGTCCAAGACCGGGCGGCCGTTCACGAACACGAACTGCTGCGCCGAAGACCCGCGCGAATAGGTCGGCAGGGCCGCATAGCCGGTCAGGTGCATCCCGTCGCGCGCCACATCGATCCGCAGGGCGTTCTGGGTGAAATCCGCGCCCAGAATGCCCGTCAACCTGCCATGCAGCGCATCAAAGAAATCGCCCGGCTGTGGATCGGCGCGAAAGATCACCCGCGCCTCTCCGCCCGACATGTCGGTCAGGGTAAAGCCGATCTGCGGTTCCGCCATGGCAAGGCGGCGCAACACCTCGGCGATCGCCTGCGCCTCGGCCCGGTCGCTGCGCAGGAACTTCAGCCGGGCCGGCGTGGCATAAAACAGATCGCGAAGCTCGACCACCGTGCCGCGGGTCAGGCCCGCGGGCCGCACAGCGCCCATACGCCCCCCGGCGACGGTGATCTGCGCGGCCTCTTGCCCCGCGGCCCGAGATGTCAGCGTCAGCCGCCCCACCGCGCCAAGCGAGGCAAGCGCCTCGCCGCGAAAACCGAAGCTGTGGATGTTGAGCAGATCGGACCCATCGATCTTTGACGTCGCGTGCCGGGCGACCGCCAAAGGCAGGTCTGCGGCCGTCATGCCGCAGCCATCATCCGTCACCCGGATCAGCGTTTTGCCACCATCGGCAAAATCCACCGAAATCCGCGTCGCCCCGGCATCCAGCGCATTTTCCACCAACTCCTTGACCGCCGAGGCAGGCCGCTCCACCACCTCGCCGGCGGCGATGCGGTTGATGGCAGCCTCATCCAGCGGGCGGATCACGGGTTGGATTGCGGATATGTTGGGGGTGAGAATGTTCATACCCCCAATTGTAGCATCCTGGCGACCAAAGGGCCATAGATTCGGTCAGTCCGTCGCGGTGACGCCTTCGGGCTGACCAACCACGACAAAGCGCAGATCGGCCTCGCGGAACAGGCGCGCGGCGACACGGCGGACATCGTCCATCGTCACCGCCTCGACCTTGGCATTGCGGGTTTTGGGGTAATCCGGCGTCAGCCCGATCATCTGCATCCCGACCAGCATGCTGGCAATCGGACCGTTGCCATCAAAACGCAGCGGGTAGGATCCGGTCAGATAGGTTTTCGTGTTGGCCAACTCCGCCTCGGTCACGCCATCGGCGGCAATCTTGCGCCATTCCTCGCGGATCACCTCGATCGCCTGGCCGACGGTGGCATTGGCCGACGAAAATTGCCCCATGACCAACTCTGCCTGATCATAACCCAGCAGATAGGTGCCAATCCCATAGGTCAGGCCGCGCTTTTCGCGCACCTCGGACATGAGCCGGGCCGAAAAGCGCCCGCCGCCCAGAATTTCGTTCAGGATCGTGGCGGCAAAGAAATCGGGGTCGTCGCGCTTGATCCCTTGATGCCCAAAGATCACGGTGGCCTGTGGGCCGGGAAAATTCTGCACGGTGATCCCGCCCGAAAGGTCCATCGGCGCCCGGTCTGGCAGTGCCGCGCCGGTGGCGGGCAACCCGGCAAACAGCGTGTCAAGCAGCGCCCCCAATTCCTGCGCCGAGATATCCCCGGCAGCCGCCACATAAACCCGGTCGCGCGCAATGGCCGCCCGGTGCGCTGCGATCATGTCGTCGCGGGTCAAGGCCGAGACGGTTTCCTCGGTGCCATCGCCGCTGCTGGCATAGGGATGCGCGCCAAAGGCCAGCGCACGGAACTGCCGACTGGCAAGCGTGCCCGGATCTTTGGCGTCTTGCCGCAATCCCGCAAGCACCTGCCCCCGCACCCGATCCAGCGCCTGTTGGTCAAACCGCGGCTCGGTAAGCGCACGACGCAGCAGATCCACCGCCTGATCGCGGTTTTCGGTCAAGAACCGGGCCGACACTGCCAGCGTGTCCTCATCGGCGCGGAAACTGAAACTGGCGGCCAGATCATCGCGGGCCCGGGCGAAGCCGACGCTGTCCAGATCGCCGGTGCCTTCCTCGATCAGCGCGGTCATCAGATTGACCGCCCCGCGTTTGCCCGGCGCATCAAGTGCGGTGCCCCCCCGGAACCGGATTTCCAGCGCGGTAAAGGGGATGCCCGGTTCCTCGGCCAGCCAGGCCGTGATCCCGCCGGGCGACGTGACAGTCTGGATCTCGATCTCGGCCCGCGCCGGTAGGGCGATCAGCAGCAAGACTGCGGCAAGTTTGAACAGTTTCATGGGGTGACCTCCTCGGCAGCGGGCATCAACCAACCGGTCACGGCACGCCGCCGGTCCAGCACCTCGCGCGCCGCCTGTTGCACATCCTCGGGGGTGACAGCATCAAGGATCGCGGGCCAGTCCTGGACATCCTGCACCGTCAGGCCAACGGCAAGCGCCTCGCCATAGCGGCGGGCAAGGCCATCCACATTGTCGCGGGCATAGATCTGTTCGGCCCGGATCTGGGTCTTGATGCGGGCAAAATCGTCGGGGTCGGGGCCGGTTTCGATGAAATCGGCGATCACCTTGTCCATCGCGGCCTCGGCCTGTGCCAGATCGACACCCGGCATCGGCACGACGAACACCCCGAATGTGCCGTCATCCAGCCCCGTCCCGTCGTAATAGGCTGAAGAAAACACCGCGACCGGAGCTTCGCCAAACTGCAATCCCTGCGCGAAAAGCGAGGTCTGGCCCGACCCGCCCAGAAGCGCCGCAAGAATGCTGAGCGCGGCGGCTTTCGACTGATCGCCACTGTCCCGCTCGGGGGCAAGGTAGGTGCGGGTGACATAGGGCTCTGACACCCTTTCGTCGCGCAACGTCAGCCGACGCTCCGCGATCTGTGGCGGTTCGGCGGGGCGGATACGATCGGTGATCGCGTTGGACGGCGCAATCGGGCCGTAATGCCGTTCGGCCATGGCGCGCACCGCCTCTGGCTCCACATCGCCGGCAACCACAAGGATGGCATTGTTGGGCGCGTAAAAGCGCACGTAATGGTCCAGCGCCGCCTGGCGATCCAGCTGCTCCATCTCGTGCTTCCAGCCGATGATCGGAATGCCATAGGGATGGTTAAGGAACTGCGCCGCCCGCATCTGTTCTTGCAACAAGGCACCGGGGCTGCTGTCGGTGCGCTGCTTGCGCTCCTCGATGATCACGGCGCGCTCGGTGGCGATGTCCTCCTCAGACAGTTGGAGGTTGCGCATCCTATCGGCTTCCAGCTGCATCATCAGATCAAGCCGATCAGCGGCAACTCTTTGAAAGTAGGCGGTATAATCCCAACTGGTAAAGGCGTTGTCATTACCGCCCTGTGCCTCGACCGTTGCGGAAAATTCGCCGGGCGCAAGCGTATCGGTGCCCTTGAACATCAGGTGTTCCAGAAAATGCGCGATGCCGGATTGCCCGGGCGGCTCATCGGCGGCCCCGGTGCGATACCAGACCATATGGGTCACGACGGGCGCGCGATGATCTTCGATCACGACCACGTCCATGCCGTTGCCAAGCTCGAAACTCGTCACCTCCTCGGCCAAGGCAGGGGTTGCGGCAAGAAAACACAGCACGATCGCATTGCGCAGCATGGTGGGGGTATCCTTGATCCTTGTCAGGCGACACATACGCCGACAGGCCTGATGTGCAAGACCAGCCACAGCAACGTGACCAAAAGGCCCGTCCAGAATTGGGGTGCTTACTCGCCGTCTTGCGGCGGCGGGGCCGAAGGTGTGCGCACACCACGCTGACGCCAGCGCCACAATTCGGCATGCTGATCCAGCGACTGCTCCTCATAGGCGCGGTAATAGACGTTCACGTTGAACAACCGCTCCAGAATTCGACCGTTGTTGTCGCGCCGCCACTCCAGATCCTCGCTTGCCAGGGTCTGGCGGATGCCGGAGGCCACGCCATAGCGTGACACATGGTTGACGATCCCCCCGTCCAGCCCGGCCCCCGCGCCGGGGCGTCCGCCCAGCGCGATGATCGCATCGGCTTCGGGCGTTGGATCGGTGCGGTTCGTGCCACCGGGCGTCGGTTCGGGCAGTTGCGCCAGATCCTGAGGCAGTTCCAAGGGCTTGGGTGGCAGGATGCCAAACTCGTCCGGCCCGGCCGTGGACGAGCGGATGTTCATCAACTCGGGCGTGTCGCTGCCATTGCCGCAGGCCGCAAGCATGGCTGCGCATGTCACCGCGAGGATCACCCGTGCTGCCTGCATCATCGCCTCCAAAACCCTCAACGTCCCCCTCTTAGCGCAATAGATGCCCGGCGTCACGGGGTCTTTCAGCGCGCTTTTGGCCGCTTTGGCCTATCTTTGCCATCGCCGGAAAACAAGACAAGCCCCGCCGCACCCGCAAAAATCGCGATATCGGCCACGTTGAACGCATAGGGGTTTTCAAACCCGCAACAGGACATATTCAAGAAATCGGCCACCGCGCCATAAAGAATGCGGTCGATCACATTGCCCAGCGCGCCGCCCACCAGCAGGCCCGCCGAAATCTGCGTCCAGCGCCCCGGCTCCTCGCGCCGCACCCAAAGCCAAACCCAGGCCGAAATCGCCAGCGAGATCACGATCAACGCCCAGCGCACCGCCTCGGCATCATTGGCCAGCAGGCCGAAGTTGATCCCCCGGTTCCATGCCATGCGAAACACCAGAAACGGCGGCGCAACCTCGATCACGCCACGTTCGATCAGGTTCATGGCATGAACCACAGCGTATTTTGTCAGCTGATCCAGCCCGAAAATGACCGCAGCAGTCACAGTGGCGATACGCATCGTGCCCTCAGTGCCGGAAATGGCGCATGCCGGTAAAGACCATCGCAAGGCCCGCCTCATCCGCGGCGGCGATCACCTGCGCGTCGTTCATGCTGCCGCCGGGCTGAATCACCGCTGTCGCCCCGGCCTCGGCCGCGGTCAGCAGACCATCGGGAAACGGGAAAAAGGCGTCCGATGCCACCACCGACCCTTGGGTCAGCGGCTGCGCAAGGCCCAGCGCCTCGGCCATGTCCTGCGATTTGCGGGCCGCGATGCGGGTGCTGTCCACCCGGCTCATCTGGCCCGCGCCGACGCCCACCGTGGCCCCATCCTTGACATAGACGATGGCGTTCGACTTCACATGCTTGGCGACTTTCCAGGCAAAGAGCAGATCGGCCAGTTCCGCCTCGGTCGGCGCCCGTTTGGTGACAACCTTCAGATCGGCAGCCGAAATCCAGCCGTTGTCGCGGTCTTGCACCAAAAGCCCGCCAGACACCTGCTTGAACGCAAGCCCGGCTGCGCGCGGGTCGGGCAGGCCGGCGGTGGTCAGAAGCCGCAGGTTTTTCTTGGTGGCAAAAATTGCCTTCGCCTCGTCGCTCGCGCCCGGCGCGATGACGACTTCGGTAAAGATCTTGATGATTTCTTCGGCCGTTTCCCCATCCAGCGGCATGTTCAGCGCGACGATCCCGCCAAAGGCGCTGGTCTGGTCGCAGTGATAGGCGCGCAGATAAGCGTCCTTCAGGCTGGACGCCCGGCCCACGCCGCAGGGATTGGCATGCTTGATGATCGCACAGGCCGGCCCATCCGCGGGCGCGAATTCCGCGACCAGTTCAAAGGCCGCGTCGGTGTCGTTGATGTTGTTATAGGACAGTTCCTTGCCCTGCCACTGGCGCGCGGTCGCCACACCTTCGCGCTTTGACCCATCGGTGTAGAACGCCGCCGACTGGTGCGGGTTTTCGCCATAGCGCAGCGTCTGCGCCAGCTTGCCGGCAAAGGACCGATTGCGCGGGGCCTTTTCCTTGATCTCGCCCGCAAGCCAGGTGCTGACCGCCGTGTCATAGGCCGCCGTCTTGGCATAGGCCGACAGTGCCAGCTTTTGCCGGAACGCAAGGCTGGTCGCGCCATCCTGTGCGCGCAGCTGGTCCAGCAGCGGCGCGTAATCTGCGGGGTCCGTCACCACCGCCACAAACTTGTGGTTCTTGGCCGCCGCCCGGATCATCGCCGGGCCGCCAATGTCGATATTCTCGATGCAGGTCGCGTGATCCGCGCCCTTGGCCACGGTTTCCTCGAACGGATACAGGTTCACGATCAGCAGATCGATCGGTTCGATCCCATGCGCCGCCATCGCGACCAGATGTTCGTCATCATCGCGCAAGGCCAGCAAGCCGCCATGCACCAAAGGGTGCAGCGTTTTCACCCGGCCATCCATCATTTCGGGGAACCCCGTCACATCCGACACGTCGCGCACCGGCAGCCCCGCCGTGCGCAACATTCCCGATGTTCCGCCGGTCGAGATAAGCTCGACCCCCATCCCGTGCAGCGCGCGCGCGAGGTCCAGCAGGCCGGATTTGTCGGAAACGGAAATCAGCGCGCGGCCGATGGGGACGAGGTTGGTCATGGGCAGCCCTTACGTCAGAGGGGGACCGGAGTGTCCTCGCGGTCCAGATCGCGGATGGCAAGCGGAGTATCCTGTGCCTTCGCCAAGGTCCAGCCGATACGGGTTTCAATCTCGGCGGCAAAGCCGGAAAGCACGATCTGTTTTGTCGCACGCGGCTTTATCCGGCCCTTTTCCAGATAGACCGATGGCTCAAGCGCCAGTTTGCAATGGCTGGAATGGCGAAACACCCAGATTTCGCCCGATTTCAGGGCAATCGACACCGCATTGCCGCCCATATCCAGCGTGGAATCGCTGTCGGGATGCAGGTGAAAGCGGATGGAAAAGGCAACGCCCTGCAACCCGGTCGCGGTCAGCACCCGTTCAAACCGCGCCTTGCCCTGCGGGTTGAGCGATATCAGCGTATCCATCCCGGCCAGCTGACGGCCATCGGCAGACAACGCCAGATCGCGCGCATGGGTCAACCCATGGGTTACGGCCCAACCGTCATGGGCGGCATGCACCGCGACGCCCTGTTCATTGCCCTGTTGGCGCAGGGTCAGGACGGCCGCCCGCTCCTCCAGCACATCGCCCGATCCGGACCCAAAGCGCGAGGACGACACGCCGTCGATCCCCAGCGTCGAATGGGAGGGCGTCGCGCGCCCGGCCCGCCGCCATTCGGTGCCAAAGGGCGCGCCGGACCCGCAGTTGACGATCATCGGCCTGCGTCCGGATGTCACTTCCATCGCAAGGGTAGAGGCATGGGCCGACCCGCCCGCACGCCCGCCGGGGGGGGCTGCCGCGTCCATCACCACGGTCGTGCGCCCAGCCGATAGGCGCACAAAGCCCATCGCCGGGGGACGATCCTGCCCGGCCACCGGGCGCGGCTTTACCCCGGCACTGGCCAGCGCCTGATCCAGCCGCCCTTCGGCCCCCTTGCCACCGCCATGAAACCGCGCCAACCCGCCATCGGCATGACGCAAGGCGCGCAGCGTGGGGGCAATGCGCTCAATCGCGGCCAGATGATCCTGCGGCACCGGATGCCCCGCCTCTGTCAGCGCAAGGGCGGCCCAGTTCAACAGCGTGAACACCTCCAGCAATTCCTCGGGGTTGCGGGTCGTGATGCCGCCCCCTGCGTCGATCTCGCGCTGTGCCTCGGTTGCAAGGGCTGCGACGGCGGGGCCGACCAACGGCTCCATCCCGATCAGGGACAACCCGGCATAGACCAGCCCGGTCAACGCCTCGAACCGCGGCAGGCCCGGCGCGGCCTTGGCCCAATGGCGCGACAGGTAGCGGGTCTGCACCGTCAGCGCGCGATAAAAGGCATCGCTTTGTGCGCGCTCGGCCCCGTTGAGCAGAAACACCGCATGGTGGATCCAGCGGATCACCCGGCGCCCGGTCAGGTCCGGGGTCCAGCCCGGCCCGCGCCCCGCGCCATAGCGGGCGATCCAATCCTGCGTCCAGCCTTGGGCCCGAGCCCGCGCCTGCGCATCGCCCAGCGCCGCAAGATCACCCAGCCAGGCAAAGCCCTGAACCTCGGCGGCGAAATCGGCATCGGGCGGATCGATATCCCACAGGCCCGTGCCCGGCGCCTCGACCAGATGGCCCGCGAACAGGTAATTGCCGGCCACCAATTGCCGCCCGCGCGCAAACAGGCCAATGGACCGCGGTTCGGGCGCGGAGGTGAAGCCCTGCGCGACCGGCCCGCGCGCGGCGCGCCAGACGGCCAGACGCGCGCGCCAGCCGCCCGCGCCAAATCCGCCCTGTGATGCGCCGAAAATCGCCATGAGGATGCGCCCGCCCTGCCCGCCCGGATTCCCGGTGCTTGTCAGCGCCGATCATAGACGAAGGGCGGGGCTTCTGTCACCCCGCCCCAAGCATCAGGCCAGATGATCCACCCGGTCAAGGTATTGCACCAGCCCCTGCACCTGATCCATCCAGCGGGTGATCAGTCTGGGATCATGCGGGGCGGCATGCACCCCGGCGGGGATTTCGCGGTTGGCAACCGCCTCCACGCCCAGCGACACAGGGACCGACACAAGCCGCCCCATGGCGGTGCCCCGCGCGTCCCCGGCCGCATCCATCGCCCAGGTTTCATGAAACACCGGCTTGCCCTCGCGCTCGGCCTTCAGCGACACGAACAGGACCACGCGGTCCGGCTCTCCGGGCGCATAGGAGTTTTCCTGCAACAGCGCATTGGCCCGAGCGGTCAGGGCGGCATCGATCTCGGCGGGGCTGCGGCCCTCCAGACCTTCGATCTCGCGGAAGATCGGCGCCCAAGCCTCGGCCCAGCCGTTCAGCCGGATGGTGCCGCGCACGAAATCGCGCAGTTTCCACGCCGGATCAAAGCGATAATCGGCAATAAACGGATAGCTGTCGCGGTTCGGATAGACCTCGAAGCTCTCGGCCAAGGGCAAGGGCGCGTCATAGGCGGTGATCGCCTCCCACGGGCGATTGACGCGCAGTTCGCTGAAGTTGCGCAGCGACCGCGAGGGCGAGCGCAGCGCCTTGAGCACCCCGGCAGGCGCCCATGAAAACTTGTAGCGGAAGGCATTGGCGATCTTTGGCACGCCGCCACAATAGCTGGTGAAACTCAGCACATTCTCAGCGTGATAGGAGGGGCTCGCACGATAACGCGCCACCAGATCATGCGCCATCAGATGGTCGATCCCGGGGTCCAGCCCGATTTCGTTCAGGCTGACCAGCCCCTTGTCGCGGAACGCGCCATCCAGCGCACGCATTTCGGGCGCGATATAGCTGGAGGAGACAAAATGCGCCCCTTTTTCAAGGCACAGGGTGGCGATGGCCACATGCTGATCGGCGGGCAGCATCGATATGGCGATATCGCCCGGTTCCAGCGCCGCGGCCAGCGCCTCGATCGCATAGGCGCGAATGTCGGTTGCACTCTCACCCACCGCTTCGCGCGCCTTGGCCACCGTGCGGTTCCACACCACCACCTTGTGGCCCGCGTTGATCAACCGCCGCAAACCGGGGCCCGAGGACAGGCCCGTGCCGCACCAATGAATTGTCATGTCTCTTTCCCCTCAGACCGTTGCGATGTGGCGGTCAAATTCCGCCCGCGCCCTGCCCCAGACGCCCGCCTCCAGCGCGGTCAGCGTCAGCAGGCTGGGCAAGAGTTGTGCTGCATAATCCTCGCTCGATTCCACCGGCAGCAAGGATGGCAGGTTGTCGATGGCCGTCACGTCCAGCACCGGGTCCGTCGCCACGCGCAGCGCCGGGCTGTCCCAGTCGGTTGCGCGGTCATACACCTTGATGGGCGAGAAATCCGACGTCGGATCGCAAGCGATGTCGCCGATCACCGTCAGGGCGCGCGGGCCCGACTTGGCGCTTTCGGGCACGAAAACCGGGCAACCGGGCCGCGCCAGAATGCAGTTCAGGAAAATCTCGTGCTGCAAGACCTCGGGAAACGGCCCGCCATGCGCGGTTTCCGCCATATCCCATTTGGTCACGGCCACGCCCAGCGCGTCGCACAGATCGCTGGCCCCGGTGCCGACCCGGCCCAAGGCCCCGATGACAATCGCGCGCGGGCGCGGCAGGCTGCGCATCTCGGCGGCCAGATCGTCGAGCAGGGCCGTCTTGCCGGGGTATTTCGCAACCGGACCAATGATATCGCCGCGCTGCTGCGCCGCCCAGGTTTTCAAGGCCACAGCCGCACCAGCATAGCCCGCCCAATAGCCAAAGGCGGCCACGCGGCGCCCGTCCTCGTTCACCAGATATTCCAGATCATAGAGCGTGCCGCCCCCGGCCTTGAACCGCTTGAGCAAGTCGCGCCCGGCGGGCTGGCCCTTGTAGGCATGGCCGAACATGATGTGGCGATGGTGCAGCGGCGTGCCGTCTTCGGGCAGCTCTTTCAGCCCGAAGATGATCGCATCCGCCGGGGCCTGCGGCCAGAGGTTTTCTTCGGCGATCTCGCAGCCTGCCTGCACATAGCCGTCCAGCGGAATGGCGCGCACCGACGATTTTTCGACCGTCACCCGCAGCCCGGCGCGGATCAAAGCGGCCGCGCCTTCGGGCGTCAGGCCCACACGTTCCTCGTTCGGGCGCTGTTCGGCCCGCACCCACAGATGCGTCATCAGGCTTTTCCTTCTGTGATATAGCCGCGCCGGGTGGCCCGCTTGCGCCACCTTTCGGCGGCGATGCAGGCGTCGCGCAGATTTGAAAACCAGACCAGCAGATGTTGCCCCCGCCGCCCTTGCGGCCCCCATTCGCGCACAACCGAATATTCGCCAAACAGGTTATAGGCGACTTCGACACGGTAGAACCGAGGTCGGGACGGCGCCGCGCGGGTCAACAGAAAGGTGAGCAAAAATCAGGCTCCATCTGGTCTTTCGAGAGGAGAGTTATCAGATATGCAGGCGGGCAACAGAGGGAAAGCGATGCGCAAAGGGATCCTTGCACTGGCAATAGCCGCCTTGGCCGGGGGGGCGTGGTGGTGGCAGCAAGGGCGGCTGGCAAAGCCGTTGACGCCCGACGATCTTGCCGCGCGGCTTTCGGTGCCCTTGCCTGCACCCGATGGCCCGCTGGCGGTTTATCACCTTGGCCACAGCCTTGTCGGGCGCGACATGCCGGCAATGCTTGCGCAGATGGCGGGGCATGAGCACGCCAGCCAGCTTGGCTGGGGCAGCAGCCTGAAGGATCACTGGACGGGCAATGTGGCGGGGTTCGAGACGGAAAACGCCCACCCCAAGCATCGCCCCGCGACCGAGGCGCTGGACAGCGGCGATTACCCGGTGGTCGTGCTGACCGAGATGGTCGAGCTGCGGGACGCCATCTCCTATCACGACAGCGCGCGTCACCTTGCGCTTTGGGCCGCCGCCGCGCGCAAGGCCCGGCCTGATGTGCGGCTTTATCTTTATGAAACATGGCACCGGCTGGACGATGCCGAAGGCTGGCTGGAACGGATCGACCGCGATGGCGCGCGCTATTGGCACGGCACCTTGCTGGCGGGCGCGATGGCGCAGGATGGTGTGGGCGAGATCTATGTCATCCCCGGTGGCCCGGTGATGGCCGCCGCGGTGCGCGCGATCGAGGCTGGGCAGGTGCCCGGCCTGACCCGGCGCGAGGATCTGTTCGCGCGGGATGCCGCGGGCCTGCCCGATACCATCCATTTCAACGATGTCGGCGCCTATCTGATGGCGCTGACGCATTACGCGGTGATCTATCAGAAAAGCCCCGAAGGTTTGCCACAACCGACCACCCGCGCCGATGGCAGCCCGGTCACACCGCTTGCGCCACCAACCGCGCTGGCCTTGCAGCGCATAGTCTGGGACACCGTGTCGGGCTATGCTTTGACCGGATTGTCGAAAGGTTAGGGGGCGCGCTTGGGTATCTTCACGATTTTGACCGATATCCTGTTCGTGGGGCACAGTCTGGTCGGCCCCGACCTGCCGCCCTTGGTTGAAGGGGGGCTGCAAAAGCTGGGCCAACCCGCCACTGTTTCGGCACAGATCATCAACGGGGCACCCTTGCGGTTCAACCTGCAAAACGGCGCCACGGCCGAAGGGGTCAATGCCGAGGCCGAGCTGGCCAAGGGTGAGACAGAGGTTCTTATCCTGACCGAGGCGATCCCGCTGGCCGAACATCTGAAATGGAATGACACGCCGGGCGCCATCGCGGCCTATGCCGGGCTTGCCCGCGCCGCCAACCCGCAAACGCGCGTTTTCGTCTATGAAACATGGCACAGCCGCACCTCCGGCCCCGGCACGGTGATCGAGGGCGATCCGAATGCCGGTCTGCCCTGGCGCGACAGGCTGACGGCAGACCTGCACCTGTGGGAGGAGGCGCTGGCACAGGCCGAGGCAAAGGGCGCCGATGTCGCCCTTATCCCTGCCGGTCAGGCGATGGCGCGGCTGTCCGATGCCGTTGCGGCAGGTCAGGTGCCCGGCATCACCACGATGGATGCGTTCTTTTCCGACGATATCCACCTGTCCGACAAGGGCCGCTATTTCGTTGCCCTGGTCCATATCGCGGCCATCAGCGGCACATCGCCCGAAGGCTTGCCCGCAATGCTGACGCGCAGCTGGAAAAGCCGCGATGCGATCATCGAGGATGATCTGGCGGCGGTTCTTCAGCGGCTGGCATGGGAGACGGTCAGCAGCTATGTGCCGCCCGCGCCAGCAGCCGCCGACCCCCCCGTGCCAGACGCCCCCCCGGCCCCACAGCAGGCGGCGGCCAACCCGCCTGGGGCAGAGCCCGCACAAGCCGCAGCCAGTGCTGCCGATGACCTGCACGGCCGCGCGCTGACCGCCATCACCAACCCCAATCTTGCGCTTGGCTTGAACGGCATCAGTGATTATTCCGTGCAGCAACCCTTTCTGAACGTGATGAAAACCGGGCGCGAATGGACCGGCCATCTGCCGGGGCAATACGGCGGCTGGGATCATGCGCGTCTGGCCGCCGCAGGGGTTCTGGATGAAAATGGCTGGCCCACCGCCATCCCGCCCGAGCTTACGGGCATATCGACGCTGGTCATGGTCGATCTGCCGCCAGATGCCGCCGGAGTCGCCGGGCGCTATCTGGTGAGCTATGACGGCAAGGCCAGTCTGCGGTTGGAAGGCCGTGCCCAGAACCCGCGCTATGGCGAGGGGACTGCGGTCTTTGATTTCACGCCCGGCGAAGGCGGGGTGATCCTGACGCTTGACGCGATAGACGCCGCCGACCCGATCCGCAACATCACCATCGTGCGCGAGGATCGCGCCGACCTGCTGGCGCAGGGGCAGATCTTCAACCCCGATTGGCTGGCGCGTTTGGGCGGCGTGAAAACCATCCGGCTGATGGACTGGATGCACACCAACAACAGCACCGTCCGCACGCTGGCCGACCGGCCCAAGCCCGACGATTACACCTGGGCCCGCATCGGTGCCCCGGTAGAGGTGATGGTGGCGCTGGCCAATGAACTGGACGCAAATCCGTGGTTCACCCTTCCGCATCTGGCCGACGATGGGCTGGTGCGCTTTTATGCGCAAACCGTGCATGACAGGCTGGACCCGGCCCTTGTGGCGCATGTGGAATTTTCCAACGAGGTCTGGAACTGGCAATTTGCCCAGGCTGCCTGGGCCGAGGAGCAGGGCCGCGAACGCTGGGGCCGCGAAGCGACCTGGGTGCAGTATTACGCCCTTCGCGCGGGCGAGGTGGCGACGATCTGGGCAGAGGTGTTTGGCGACGCCGCGCAGGACAGGCTGGTGCGGGTGCTGGCCACCCAAACCGGCTGGCTGGGTCTGGAAGACCAGATCCTGACCGCCCCTGATGTGATGGCCGAGGGCAAACCCGCGCCGGCAACGCTGTTCGATGCCTATGCCGTCACCGGATATTTCAGCGCGCTGCTGGGCAGCGACGAAAAGGCACCGATGGTGCGCGACTGGATCGCCCGGTCCGAAGCCTCGGCCCGTGCGGCCGCCGCCGCCCAGGGTCTTGCCGGGGCGGAAGCCGATGCTTGGGTCGCGCGGCACCGCTTTGACGCAGCCGTGGCGATGGCCGTGCCAGAGTTGCAAGGTGGCCTCGTCACCGGCGACCCCGAAGACAGCGTGACCGATTATCTGACCCGCATCCTGCCGCATCAGGCGGCGGCCGCTTCGGCGCATGGGCTGCGGCTGATGATGTACGAGGGGGGCAGCCATGTGGTCGGTTTTGGCGCGCAGGTCGATGATCCGGCCCTGACCGCGTTTTTCACACATCTCAGCTATACGCCGGAAATGGCCCAGCTTTACGATCAGCTGATGCAGGGGTGGGCCAAGGCCACCCCCGAGCCCTTCAATGCTTTCGTCGATGTGGCCACGCCGGGAAAATGGGGCAGTTGGGGTGCGTTGCGGCATTTGGGCGACGATAACCCGCGTTGGCAGGTGCTGGCCAAAGGGTGCCTTGCGTGCTGAGTGTCATCATCCCGGCCTCGAACGAGGCGGGTTACATTGCAGAATGCCTGCGGCATCTGTGCGCCTCGGATCTGGACGGGGCGCAGGTGATCGTGGTGGCGAACGGCTGCCACGACGCAACCGCCGCTGTCGCGCGCGCCGCGCTTGCGGCCCATTTGCCACCGGGCTGGACGGGCCAAGTGATCGAGCTGGACACCGGGTCAAAGCCGCGCGCCCTCAACACCGGGGACGATGCGGCAGAGCATGCGATACGGGTCTATCTGGATGCCGATGTCACCGTCTCGCCGGGGCTTCTGTCAGCGTTGTGGCAGGCGCTGCGCGGCGAGGCGCCGCGCTATGCCAGCGGCACGGCGGTTATTCCGCCCGCGAAAAGCGCGGTCACACGCGCCTATGCCCGGTTCTGGCAACGCCTGCCGTTCAACCAGATGCCTGCGCCGGGCTATGGGCTGTTTGCGGTGAACGCAGCGGGACGGGCGCGCTGGGGTGCGTTTCCGGCGCTGATTTCGGACGATACATTCGTGCGGCTTCAATTCGCCCCGCAGGAACGGGTGCAGGTGGGCGAGCCCTATCTCTGGCCGATGATCGAAGGCTTTGCCGCCCTGACGCGGGTGCGGCGCAGACAGGATGCCGGTGTGCGTGAACTGCAAAGGCTTTACCCTGCCCTGCTGGCGCAAGAGGGCAAGCCGCCCTTGACCACGCTTGCACTCGCCCGGCTGATCCTGTCCGACCCCGCAGGCTTTGCGGCCTATGCCGCCGTCTCACTTGCCGTGCGCAGCCGACGCGGCGGCGCGGGCTTTACGCGCGGCCGCTAGGCGCCCGTCACAGATCAAAGGTTGCAAAGACCGGCACATGATCCGACGGCTGATCCCAACCCCGCACCGGGCGCAGGATCCGGCTGGAATGTCCGGCATTGGCAATATCAGGCGTGGCCCAGATGTGATCCAGCCGCCGTCCCTTGTCGGCTGCGTCCCAATCCGCGGCACGGTAGGACCACCAGCTGTAAAGCAGCCCCTGCGGGATATCCTTGCGGGTGATGTCTTGCCAGCCGCCCGCCTCCATCACCTGCATCAGGTGATCGACCTCGACAGGCGTGTGACTGACGATCTTGAGAAGGGCCTTATGGCTCCAGACATCATCCTCACGCGGGGCGATGTTCAGGTCGCCCACAAGAATTGACCTGTCCGGTTTGTCCCAACGGCACCATTCGCGCATGTCGGTCAGGAAATCCAGCTTTTGCCCGAATTTGGGGTTTTCGTCACGGTCGGGGATGTCGCCCCCCGCCGGCACATAGCAATTGTGGATGGTGACCCCGTTTTCCAGCCGCGCGGCCACATGGCGCGCGTGGCCCATGCGGGCAAAATCGCGATCGCCTGCATCCATGATCGGCAGCTTGGACAGGATGGCCACGCCGTTATAGCCCTTTTCCCCCCGCGCGACCATGTAGCGATAGCCAAGCGCCTGAAACTGCTCGACCGGGATCTTCTCGACCGGGCTTTTGCATTCCTGCAAACACAGGATATCGGGCGATTCCTCGGCCATCAGTCGGGCCACCAGACCTTCGCGCAGTCGCACCGAATTGATGTTCCAGGTGGCAAGGGTAAAGGGCATGGCGTGACTCCTGTCTGGCGCGCAGTCTAGGGGGCGGGCAGCACAGCCTCAACCCCTTGCGGGCGGCGTGGTGCCGGGGCGTGGCAGCCTCCGGTCTGGCGGGCGCGCGGGGCAGACAGAAAAAAGCCCGGATCTTTCGATCCGGGGCAAAGTCCAACAGGGAGGTATGCCATCAAAACGCCGCAGCGCGCCACGGGTTCCGGGCAAAAACAAAAAAAGGCCGGGCATAAAGCCCGGCCAGGTCCAACAGGGAGGTGCCGTGCCATAACCCCGACACGACAAGGGGAACTTGTGTCATCAATCTCAACCATAAAGGTATATGAAAGATGAATTGGGCAACAATAGGACGTTAGGCTACCAACCGATATCCGCCGCTTTCTGTGACCAAAATGCGCGCATTCGACGGGTCCGGCTCGATCTTTTGCCGCAGACGATAGATATGCGTCTCAAGCGTGTGGGTCGTCACGCCCGCATTATAGCCCCAGACCTCGTGCAGCAGGACATCGCGCGGAACAACCCCAGATTGCGCCCGATACAGGAATTTCAAGATGTTGGTCTCTTTTTCCGTCAGCCGGATCTTCTTGTCCTTTTCATCGAGCAGCATTTTCTGCGCCGGTTTGAAGGTATAGGGGCCAAGCTGAAAGATCGCATCCTCGGATTGTTCGTGCTGCCGCAACTGCGCGCGGATGCGGGCCAGAAGGACCGGAAACTTGAACGGCTTGGTCACATAATCATTCGCCCCGGCATCCAGACCAAGGATCGTGTCCGAATCAGTGTCATGCCCGGTCAGCATCACGATGGGGCATTTGACACCCTGCTTGCGCATCCGTCGGCACAATTCGCGCCCGTCCGTGTCGGGCAGACCCACGTCAAGCATCACAAGATCGTAAAGCGCGGCCTTGGCTTTCTCCATGCCCTCGGCGCCGGTGCGGGCTTCGAACACGTCGAAATCCTCGGTCATCACCAGTTGTTCGCTCAGCGCCTCGCGCAGATCGTCATCGTCGTCCACCAGCAGGATCTTGCGCAGCTGCGCCATCGGGGCCTCCAGTCATTGGTCGCTTGGGCAGGAGATGCGCCTGCTTCACGCCCCCTGCAAGAATTGTAACCTCTGGCTCACGCGGACGTGTCACCTGCGGGGGATATGTTTCAATTCTGCAATTGCCGGGATATGGATAGGGCATGACACCCGCGCCCGCCTTGGCCCCGACGATCATCGAACGACTGAACCGCGCGCGCGGCGATTTGCGCATGGGCGTGCCTGTGCTGCTGACAGGGGGCAGCCGCTCTGTTCTTGTGGTCGCGGTCGAGGCGCTGTCGCCCCCCCGCCTTGCGGCGATGCGAACCTTTGGGGCTGCGGAACTGGCGCTGACGGCGCGGCGTGCCGAAACGCTCAAGGCGCGGGCCTATGATGGCGATCTGGCGCGCATCGCCGTGCCAGACGAGGCAGGGGTGGACTGGCTGCGCGCGCTGGCCGACCCTTCGGATGATTTGCGCCACCCGATGAAGGGGCCGCTGCGATCCCTGCGCGAGGGGGCGGCCGACCTGCACCGTGCGGCATTGGCCCTGGCCAAATCGGCGCATCTGCTGCCTGCCGCCTTGTTGGTTGCGGTGCCAAACGGGCTTGCGGTGGCAGCGGATCTTGGCCTGACGCTTTTGCCGCTTGACGCGATTGCCCCGGTGCTTCTGGAGCATTCGCCCCTGCACGCGGTAACGTCGGCCCGTCTGCCGATGGTCGCGACCACAGCGGGGCGTGTCCACATCTTTCGGCCCGAAAACGGCGGCGATGAACATTATGCCATCGAAATCGGCCAGCCCGATCGCAAGGCTCCGGTGCTGACGCGGCTCCATTCCGCCTGCTTTACCGGCGACGTGCTGGGCAGCCTGAAATGCGATTGCGGCCCGCAACTCCGGGCCGCTCTTGCCCAGATGGGGGGTGAAGGGGCAGGCGTTCTGCTTTACCTCAACCAAGAGGGCCGCGGCATCGGCCTTGCCAACAAGATGCGTGCCTATTCCCTGCAAGATCAGGGGTTTGATACGGTAGAGGCCAATCATCGCCTGGGGTTTGAAGATGACGAGAGGGATTTTCGCATCGGCGCCGATATCCTGCGCCGCATGGGCTTTGGCGCCGTGCGGTTGTTGACGAACAACCCCCGCAAACTCGCCATGATGCAAGCCTGCGGACTTGCGGTCGTGGAGCGCGTGCCCCTGCGTGTCGGGCAAACCGAACAAAACGCCGCCTATCTGGCCACCAAGGCCGCCAAATCGGGGCATCTGCTGTGACCCCGTTCGATCTGGTCGTCACCCGGCAGGGCGCGCGCTTCTTGGGCCGCTGGTTTCCCTGCTCGGTCGGGCGCGGTGGCATCGTCTCCGCAAAAGCCAAGCGCGAAGGCGATGGCGCCACACCCGCCGGGGTGCACCGCTTTGTCGGGATGCTTTATCACCCGGCCCGCCTGACCCCGCCGGCCGACTGGGCGCTGCCCACCGCGCCCGCGGACCGCTGGTCGGATGACAGCGCGGATCCCGATTACAACCTGATGGTCCGCCTGCCGCATGGGTTCAGCCATGAGCGTCTGCAACGGCCAGACCCGCTTTACGACCTGATCCTGATCAGCGACTGGAACTGGCCCCACGCCGAACCGGGGCGGGGATCGGCGATTTTCGTGCATACATGGCGCCGGCCCCGCTTTCCCACCGCAGGCTGCGTGGCCTTTGCCCGCGCCGATCTGCTTTGGATAGCGGCGCGGATTCGCCACCGTTCCCGCCTGATCATTCGCGCCTAAATCTCTTTCCAAACCGCTTTGGATTGCATAATCTGCCGCCACGAACAGGGGAGGACGATCATGGCCAAGGCCGCCGCCGCATCTGCGGATGACGAAATTTTTGCGCTGCGGCTGGATCGATCTGCCCCCGACCTCTGGCCTATGCTGGAACTGCTTTATGGCCGTCACCCCGAGTTTGATGCCTTTCGCAAGACCCTGCTCAAGACCCTGAAAAAGGCTTGGGAGGCCCGCCCCGCCGACCTGAAGCGGCTTGACCTGAAACGTGATCTGGAACCCGACAGGTTCCAGCGCGCCGATATGGCCGGCTATGTCTTTT
>JALOSF010000171.1 GCA_025458525.1 Cypionkella sp.
ATGGCGGGGCGCGAATGGGTCTGGGTGACGGGGAACCATGATCCGGGGCCGGTGGAAACCGGGGGCAGCCTGCGGGCGGAATGGCACCATGGGGGCCTTGCCTTCCGCCATATCGCCACCGATGCCGCGCCCGAGATTTCTGCCCATTACCACCCCAAGGCACGGCTGGCAGGCACCGCGCGGCCGTGTTTCCTGATCGATGCCCGGCGCATCATCCTGCCCGCCTTCGGCGCCTATACCGGGGGCCTTGATACCCGCCGCCCGCCCTTGCCTGCGCTGATGGGCCCGGATGCGCTGGCGGTGCTGACCGGCACACGCGCGCGCGCGGTGCCGATGCCCCGCACATCATTTCAAGATTGAAATTTCACCCCGCATCGCCTATGCCGATACCCAAAGGGAGCTTGCCATGACCACCGATTTCGCCGCCACCCGTGCCATGTTCGACCTGCCGGGTGACATGATCTACCTGGATGGCAACTCGCTCGGCCCGCTGCCGCGCGGCGCGGCCGAGCGCGTGGGCAAGGCCATCACCGCCGAATGGGGCCAGATGCTGATCACCGGCTGGAACAAGGCCGGCTGGATGGACCTGCCGTCCCGCGTCGGCGACCGGATCGCCCGGCTGATCGGGGCGGAACCGGGCCATGTTGTCATGGGCGACACGCTGTCGATCAAGGTCTATCAGGCGCTGGCAAGCGCGCTGGAAATGAACCCCGGGCGCAAGGTCATCCTGTCGGATACCGGCAACTTCCCGTCCGACCTCTACATGGCCGATGGGCTGGTGCGCACTTTGGGCCAGGGCTACAGCTTGCGCACCGTGGCGCCCGAGGATGTGCTGGACGCCATCGACGACACCGTGGCCGTCACCCTGATCACCGAGGTGGACTACCGCACCGGGCGGCGCCACGACATGCAGGCCATCACTGCGCGCGCGCACGAAAAAGGCGCGCTGACGGTCTGGGACCTGGCCCATACCGCAGGCGCGCTCGATTGCGACCTGTCGGGGTGCAACGTCGATTTCGCGGTGGGCTGCACCTACAAATACCTGAATTCCGGCCCCGGCGGCCCGGCCTTCATCTATGTTGCCCCGCGCCATGTGAACGCCGCGCGCCCGGCGCTGTCGGGCTGGCTGGGGCACGAGGCGCCCTTTGCCTTCGATCTGGACTACCGCCCTGGCCACGGGATCGACCGGATGCGCGTCGGCACGCCCCCCGTCCTGCAACTGGCGGCGCTGGATGCCGCGCTCGATGTCTGGGACGGGGTGCAGATCGCCGACCTGCGCGCGCGTTCGCTGGCGCTGACCGATGCCTTCATCGCCGCCGTGGAACCGGCCTGCCCGGACCTGACCCTTGCCACCCCGCGCGACCATGCCCGCCGCGGGTCACAGGTCAGCTTCCGCCACGCGCAAGGCTATGCCATCATGCAGGCCCTGATCGCCCGCAGCGTGATCGGCGATTTCCGCGCCCCTGACATCATCCGCTTTGGCTTCACGCCGCTTTTCACCAGCTTTGACGATGTGGCCCGCGCCGCCGCCATCCTGGCCGACATCATGGCCAACCGGCTGTGGGACCGCCCCGAATACAAGACCCGCGCCAAGGTCACTTGAACCCATGCGCCTGCGGCTTCATCCTTTGCCAAATACCCCCGCCGGAGGCATCCGCACCCCCCGCCTGCGCGCCGCGCCGGGGCACCTTCCCCCCTTGTGCCGCCCTGCCGCCTGGGCCTGCCTGTGGCGCCGCATCGGGTCTTCTGCCATTCTTGCCCGGCGGGTTGCCGCTGTCGCCTGACAGTCGCAACCTTGATCCGGGAGAGAAACCCATGACCACCCCCTCCGGCTGCCCCTTCGGCGGCGCCATGCCCGAAACCGGCGAAACCGCACCCACCGCCTATGACCCCGCCGCCGACGGCGCCGAAATGTCGTTCGACGGGCGCATGTCCTATGGCGATTACCTGCGGATCGACCGCATCCTGACCAGTCAGCACCTGCTGACCGGCGCGCATGACGAGATGCTGTTCATCATCCAGCACCAGACCTCGGAACTCTGGATGCGGCTGGCGATTCACGAACTCGACGCCGCCCGCCGCGCCATCGCCGCCGGCCGCGCGCCCGAGGCCTTCAAGATGCTGGCCCGCATCGCGCGCATCTTTGAGCAACTGAACTCGGCCTGGGACGTGCTGCGCACCATGACACCCAGCGACTACACCACCTTTCGTGAAGGGCTGGGGCAGTCCTCGGGCTTTCAGTCCTGGCAATACCGGCTGATCGAATATGCCGTGGGCAACCGCAACCTGGCCATGCTGCGGCCCCATGCCCACCGGCCTGACCTGACGGCAAAGCTCGAATCCGAACTGGCCCGACCGAGCCTGTATGACGAGGCGCTGCGCCACCTCGCCCGCTCCGGCCTGCCGGTGCCGCAGGATGTGCTGGACCGCAACCTGCGCGCCCCTTGGGTGGAATCGGATGCCGTGCGCGAGGTCTGGGCCATGGTCTACCGCGACCCGACCCGCCACTGGCAGGCCTACGAACTGGCCGAAAAGCTGGTGGATTTCGAGGATTACTTCCGCCGCTGGCGCTTCAACCACGTCACCACGGTGGAACGGGTGATCGGGTTCAAGCGCGGCACGGGGGGCACGTCCGGCGTGCAATACCTGCGCCGGATGCTGGATGTGCAACTGTTCCCCGAACTGTGGTCGCTGCGCACCGCGCTGTGATCCCACCGGGGGCAGGCGCAAAAGATCGTTTTCCGTTAACCCTTTCTGGCCTAGTCTGGCGGAAAGAGTGACCGGAGTATCTGATGCGCCTGCCCCTGATCCTTGCCGCGCTGTTGCTGGCGGCCTGCACCTATGACCCGGCCTCGGGCACCTTCGTTGCGATGAAGGATGAACCCCGGCCCATTCCTTACGTCGCGGCCAAGGATGGCGGCCACGCCATCCCGGCGGTCGATGCGCAGAAGGTGCCCGCCCAGTTCCAGCGCACGCTGGTTGCCAACCCGCTGCCCGATGCCGAAGCAGGGACGATTCTGGTCGATACCCAGACCCGCCACCTGTACCTGATCCAGGACAAGCGCACGGCGCTGCGCTATGGCATCGGGGTGGGGCGCGACGGCTTTGGCTGGGCCGGCGAAACCGTGGTCGCGCGCAAGGCGCACTGGCCCACCTGGACCCCGCCGCCCGAGATGATCAAGCGCCAGCCCGAACTGGAACGCTGGGCCGAAGGCCAGCCCGGCGGGCCGACCAACCCCCTGGGCGCCCGGGCGATCTATCTGTCAAAGGACGGGCGCGACACGGGTTTCCGCATCCACGGCACGCCGCACTGGTATTCGATCGGCACCAACGCGTCTTCGGGCTGCTTTCGCATGATCCAGCAGGATGTGGTGGATTTGTACGACCGGGTGAAACCGGGGGCGAAGGTGATAAAGCCTCGGCTCCAACCGGAGGCGCGTCAGGGTCGGATAACATCCACCGCTTCCTGAACAATTCCGGCCACAAACACGGGAGATAAACCCTGCTTCGAATTTGAAAACGACCCTCAAATCAAGTACCGCCACCAAACTGCGAAAAACCCGGAAAATCAGGATAAATAGTTGAATGTGTATATCCAAAAATTTCTTTTAGTCTATCGCGCACATCACGTTTCGCCCTAGAGATTATTCTGATGCAATAGACAGAGTCTTTACTGTTCTCGCGAATTGATCTACTTGGAAATGATTTCGGCTGAACAGCCAGGGATGTCAGAGACCGAGTCTGATCAATGCTAAGCCTCTTTAGCCTATCTGCTGGGTCAATCAGTTGAAATCCGCCGTCCCGCATAGAGAGGCCGGGGTCAAGTCGCCCCTCGCGCAATGAAGTACCGACGACACCGCCAAAAATAAATCCTCCGTTTTGCGCTGCAATCGGCGTTGTTGCACAACTCTGACCTTGGAGGATTCACATTGTGAATCCCTGGGGTTAGACGGGCCGCATGAGCAAGCCGACACCCGCCCGCTACCGCACT
>JALOSF010000172.1 GCA_025458525.1 Cypionkella sp.
GGTGGCCGTGACCCCTTGGTGGAATGGTAGACACGTCTGATTGGAAATCGGAAGCCTTGGCGGGCATGCGGGTTCAAATCCCGCAGGGGTTACGACAGGCATCAACTTTCGAGGGAAGAGCCTATGCGGAAGGATCAAACCATGAAAGCCATCTTGGCAGCCATAGAGGCTAAGGAAGCCGAGATTGCCCGACTGAACATTGAAATCGGCGCGCTACGCGCAGTGTACAACCAAGAAGCAGGCATCGTAACTGAGCGTCAGACTTCGCGAGAACGTTCGCGTGCGCCTAGGTCCAACGTCAAATCGGTCGTACTGGATTTGCTACGTCAGGTCGGGTCCAACGGCCTGAACGCACAAATTGCTGCCGGGCTTGCGAAGGAACGCAACGAGACTCTCCAGATCAAATCTGTTTCCAGCCTGCTGAGCAGACTGAAGTCTGACGGAGTCGTTGAGCATCGCGGGAATGTGTACATTCTCAAGGAGTTTGCTCCTAGGGAGCCATCAGCGCCCTCTTCGGAAATGACCGAAACAGGGGGCGTGGTCCGGCATCTTAGAACTTCGGGCGTATTCACATGATGTGAGCGTCGAGAAGCCCGCTCCTCCAGTCTGCTTTCCACGGCTGACAACTGGAGGAGCGGTCAAATGTCCAAGAAGGAGTTTCCAACGTGGACAACACTGAAATGCGGTACATCTACCGCGCCTCAATCCGCCTCCGAAACGGAAAGCGGATATATGCTTGGCAGTACGGGCTTAAAGCGTTCAGGATAAGGCTTAAACATGGCCTCCCTGAACAACCCAGACTGCCTGGCCTTTGACAGGCCGGGGGGGGCGGTACGCCGCCCCCCTTCTTCTGGTCGTGGTAGACACAACGGGTTGACGTTGCCTTGGCGGGTCTAGCTACCAACTTCCTCCTTGACATTGACTGACTTCATGCTGCGGGGAAGCCCCTATTTGCCGCCTTGAATCCATAGCAAGTGCTTAGCAACGGCTTGTGGTGAGTTAGCAATGCGATCAGGTCTCGCTTCGTACAGATTTTGGGAGCCATATTGAGCGGCGCGTCCAGATGCCCTTGCAACCGCCGTTCGGCGTTGAATGCGGTCTGCCCGTGGCGCAGCAGCAGGATCATCCGACAACCGCCCGGGTCAGCGGGCTGTCCGCATCGCCCAGCGGTTCGATCACGCTGAAATGGTGCTGCCCGGGTTCGACGTGCCAGGGGCAGGCCCATTCTTCGGACAGAAACCGCGCCTGCCACAGGAAGCTGGGGCGTTCCTGACCGCCGACCCAGACCAGCGTTTCGGTGCCCGGGCGCCGCGGCAGGTATGCCGGGCTTTCGGCGGCGGTTTCGGCGGCGTCCAGCGCCAGTTTGTCGTTCATCTTCGTGTGCGCGATGGGGCCGAGGTCGGCCAGCGGCGAGACAGGGACGGCGCGGGCCACCCGCGCGGCCACATCCGGCGGCAAGGGCGCGTCGGCGCAGGCCATGCGGGCGGTCAGGTGGCCGCCTGCGGAATGCCCCGTGACATGGATGGGGCCACCCACCAGCCCGGCGGCGGCGGTGATGGCCTGCCCGATTTCGCGGGTCATCTGGCGGATGCGCGCCGCGGGCGCCAGCGTGTAGGACGGCATCGCCACCGCCCAGCCATGGGCCAAGGGCCCCGCGGCCAGATGCGACCACGACTCGCGCCCGAAGGCCAGCCAGTAGCCGCCATGGATGAACACCACCAGCCCGCGGGGGGTGCCCACAGGCAGGAACAGGTCCAGGCGGTTGCGGGGGCCGCGGCCATAGGCGATGTCGAGCCGCGCCCTGTCGCCCAGCCCTGCCCGGAAGGCCGCGGCGGCGGCGGCCCATTTCGGCGGATACTCTGCCGCCCCTGCGATGAAATCGCCGTTGGCATAGGCGCGGTCCCAATCCATCCCCGTTCCCCCCTGTCGCTGGACAAGCCCTTTGCGCCATGCTTTGCATGTTCCGAACCGGAATGGGAGGCCCCGATGCTGGACACCGCAACCGACCTGCGCGCATTGCTGAAAGACCCGTCGCTGCTGGCGACCAAGGCCTATGTGGCCGGGGAATGGATCGACGCCGACGATGGCAGCACCTTTCCCGTGACCAACCCGGCCCGGGGCGATGTGATCTGCACCGTGCCGAACCTTGGGCGGGCCGAGGTGGCGCGCGCCATTGCTGCTGCGGAAACCGCGATGAAGGCCTGGCAGAAGCGCACCGCCAAGGACCGCGCCAATGTGATGCGCAAATGGTTCAACCTGATGATGGAGGCACAGGACGATCTGGGCGCCATCCTGACGGCCGAAATGGGCAAGCCCCTGGCCGAGGCCAAGGGCGAAATCGCCTATGGCGCGTCGTTCATCGAATGGTTCGCCGAAGAAGCCAAGCGCATCTATGGCGAAACCATCCCCGGCCATCAGCCCGACAAGCGCATCACCGTGCTGCGCCAGCCCATCGGGGTTGTGGCGTCCATCACGCCGTGGAATTTCCCCAACGCGATGATCACCCGCAAATGCGCGCCTGCGCTGGCGGCGGGTTGCGGGTTCGTCGGGCGGCCCGCGGCGGAAACCCCGCTGTCGGCGCTGGCGCTGGCGGTGCTGGCAGAGCGGGCCGGGGTTCCGGCGGGGCTGTTTTCCATCGTCACCTCGCGCCGGTCCTCCGACATCGGCAAGGAGTTCTGCGAGAACCCCGCGATCCGGAAACTGACCTTCACCGGCAGCACCGAGGTGGGGCGCATCCTGCTGAAGCAGGCCGCCGACCAGGTGCTGAAATGCAGCATGGAACTGGGCGGCAACGCGCCCTTCATCGTGTTCGACGATGCCGATCTGGATGCCGCCGTGGCGGGTGCGATGATGTCGAAGTACCGCAACAACGGGCAGACCTGCGTTTGCGCCAACCGCATCTATGTGCAGGCGGGTGTCTATGATGCCTTTGCCGCGAAACTGAAGGCGGCGGTGGGCAAGATGGTGGTGGGCGACGGGCTGAAACCCGGCACCGACCTTGGCCCGCTCATCAACATGGCCGCGGTGGAAAAGGTCGAGGAACACATCGCCGACGCGCTGGCCAAAGGCGGCGAGATCATTGCGGGCGGCAAGCGGCACGGCAATGGCGGCAGCTTCTTTGAACCCACCATCATCACCGGCGTGACCCAAGGCATGATGGTGGCGCAGGAGGAAACCTTCGGCCCCCTCGCCCCGCTGTTCCGGTTCGAGACCGAGGACGAGGTGGTCGGTTATGCCAACGACACCATCTTTGGCCTCGCGGCCTATTTCTATGCCCGCGACATCGGGCGCATCACCCGGGTGCAGGAAGCGCTGGAATACGGCATTGTCGGGGTCAACACCGGCATCATCTCGACCGAGGTCGCACC
>JALOSF010000015.1 GCA_025458525.1 Cypionkella sp.
AACCCTGTTTGGCTATCTGAAGCGGGATCGCCGCTGGTGTCAGGGCAATCTCCAGCACCTCAGGCTGCTTTGCACCCCCGGGCTGCACCCGATGTCGCGTTTTCATCTGCTGCAAGGCGCGCTTGGTTATCTGGCCTCGGTCTGGTGGATGGCGCTGCTGATCCTCTGGGCCATGCCTGTGGGCCCGATCGCCCTGCCGGACGCCTCTGCCACCGGGCCGTCCTTGCCAGCCGCTGCGGCCCTGCCGCCGGTCGGGCAGGGGGCGATTGCCGGGCTGGTCGCGTTGATGCTGATGGCCCCGAAGATCATGGGTCTGGTCGGCCATCTGCGTCGAAACCGCCTGCCCTGGCGAGCGGTGCCGCGATTTGCCGGGCTTGTTCTGACCGAAGCGGTGGTGTCGGCCCTGATCGCGCCGGCCTTGATGGTGCATCAGGTGCGCGCGGTCCTGCATATGCTCTGCGGTCGCGATGGCGGGTGGATGCCGCATGCGACGGGACGGTTGGGCCTGCGCAGACTTTTGCGTTTTCACGCTGTCGAGACGGGGCTTGGCCTTGCCTTGCTTGCGCTTGTGCTGGGCGGGGTGGTCAGCCTGTGGCTTTTGCCTGTCGTGCTTGGCCTGTGCCTGACTGTTCCGCTTGCGGCCCTTGTGCAGATGCCACGGTCGGCGTTTCGGCCCGGCCCCAACCGATGGAGGACTGCATGACGCGTTGGGTCTTGGGTTTGGCTCTGGCGGTGATGACAGCGCTTTGGACCACGATGGTGCTGGCCGACTGTGCTGATCGGGCTGGCCCGTGCAGATTGGCCAACGGCACCTATCATCTTCTGTTGCCCAAGGCCGCAACCGGCCCGGTCCCCGCAGTGATGCTGTTGCACGGCTATGGCGGCGAAGGCGCGGGAATGATCGGCAACAGCGGGCTGGTCAACGTGATCCTTGGCCGCGGCTATGCCGTCATCGCGCCCGATGGGCAAAGGCGCCCGACGGGCAGGGGCCGGACCTGGGATTTTCACCCCGACCGGCCCTCGACCCGCGACGAGGCCGCGTTTCTGTCGGCGGTCGCGGATCACGCGGCGGCCACCTACGGGGTGCACCGCCCCGGCATACTGCTCGCCGGTTTTTCGATTGGCGGATCGATGGCCACCTATGTCGCCTGTCAGACCCCGGCGGCGTTTGCGGCCTATGCCCCGATCGCGGGCAGTTTCTGGCGGCCGCACCCGGCGGCTTGTGTGGGTCCGGTGCGGCTTTTGCACACCCACGGCACGGCCGATCGCACCGTTCCGCTGACCGGGCGCGAGATCATGCCGGGCCTTGTGCAGGGCAATGTGATCGAGGCGATGGACCTGTTGCGCCAGACAAATCGCTGCGCATCGGACCCGGCAGCGCCTGCCCTGCGGGACGGTCCGTTCACCACCCAGGCCTGGGCCGGATGCACCCCCGGCTCTGACCTGCGGTTGGTTCTGCACGCGGGCGGCCACTCTATCCCGAAAGGCTGGGCGCAGATGGCCCTCGACTGGTTCGAAGCGGGCGGTGCGCTGACACCGGTGCAAGGGGTGCCCTGATGCCGCCCCAGACCAAGCCGGTAAGGGGCGCCCAAGGCGGGGGCGACGCGATCCCTGGCCCAAGATCGCCCGTTGGCAGCGCCACGCAGCCCTGTGTCGCACGCTGTCTGGCCCCGTGCCGCGCCGCCAGACCGGTGTCACAAGCCCCATCGGGCGGCGGCCAACGCAGTCGGGGCCGAACACAAGATCGTTATCAGCGTAACCTCGGCGCGGGCGTCGCGAAATGCCTGTCAAGCAGCGCAGGCCCGCATCGGATGCGACCGCATGACCGCGGTCGGACAAACACCGGACAGGCCAGCGCCCGCCCCGCCCGATCCGGGGATGACCCGGGGATCGCGCGGACCTTGGATGCCGAGTGTCGGAGGATGTGATGGAACTGATCTTTGCCTACCTCGCCGGTCTGCTGACACTCATTAATCCCTGTGTGCTGCCCGTTCTGCCGATTGTCCTGGCCAGCAGCCTGCACCGCGACCGTCGCGCCCCGGTCGCGCTTGCCGCCGGGATGAGCCTGTCTTTCGTCGCCCTGGGCCTTGGGGTCACGGCGCTTGGGCCTGCATTCGGGCTTGAGACCGACAGTGTTGCCCGTGCGGCAGCCCTGGCGATGGTGGGCTTTGGCTTCGTGATGCTGGTGCCGTCGCTTTCGGGGCGTTTTTCAACCGCGACCGCGGGCCTTGCCGCCCGTGCCGATGCCCGCATCGATACCGCCGCCGATGCGGGACTTGGGGGGCAGGTCTTGTCCGGGGCCCTGCTGGGCGCGGTCTGGAGCCCGTGCATCGGCCCCACACTTGGCGCGGCCATCGCCCTTGCCTCGACCGGCGAAAGCCTCGGGCGCGCGGGTGCCATCATGACAGCCTTTGCGTTTGGGGTTTCGACGCTGATCCTTGCCCTTGCCTATGGGGCCAAGTCAGCCATCCGGCGGCGTCAGACCATGCTGCGCGCGCTCGCAGGTCGCGCAAAGCCGGTGATGGGTGCCACGTTCATCGCGGTCGGACTGGCGCTGTGGTTTGGCCTGCACCATGTCATCGACCGCTGGCTGATCCAGACCCTGCCCGCGTGGCTGATCGATTTTTCCGTATCCATCTGAATAAAAGGAGGTTTCCAGATGCACCGTCGCACTGTTCTTGCCCTTGGCGCAAGCCTGGCTGTTTTTCCCTTCGCGTCGCGGGGCGCTGCCGCCACCCTGTACACGCCGGGTTCCGCCGAAGCCGCGATGGACGCCGGCAAGACGGTGCTTCTGGATTTCTGGGCCAGCTGGTGTTCGACCTGCGCCGCGCAGGAACGGGTGCTGGCGGCGCTCAAGTCGGAAAACCCCGCCTATGAACAGAACATCGTGTTTTTCATCGTGGATTGGGACGAACACGGCAAGGGAGAGTTGTCGCGAACACTGAAGATCCCGCGTCGTTCCACCCTTGTCGCCCTGAAGGGCCGGCAAGAATTGGGGCGCATCGTCGCAGGCACCTCCAAGGCAGATATCAAGGCGCTGTTGGACCTCGCGCTCGCCTCTGCCTGACCCCTGGTCAAAGGGACGCGGCCAAGGGCTCAGGCGTTCGGAACCGTCGCAGCCTCAGGGCCCTGCGCAAGCTGGGGCCCGGCTTGCGCATCGGGCCATATCGCCGATGGGGTGGCCGGTCTGGCAGGGGGTGGGTCCGCCTTTTGCCCGGGGCCGCACAGCAGGGCCAGTGCCTGTGCAAGCCTGGCCTCGGTCAGCGGTTTGGCCAAAGTGGTCAGCCGCCCGCCAAAGCGCGCCGAAAGCGGGTCAACCGCCGGCAGATGCCCCGAGACGACGATGGCCCGCGCCTCGGGCCAGCGGGTCAGCGCAGCCTCGGCCAGGTGCCAGCCATCGATGCGGCCATGCAGCGACAGGTCGGTGATCAACAGGCCAATCGGGGTTTCAAGCGCGCGCAGGGCGCTGTCCCGGTTGTCTGCCCTGTCGATCCGCCCTGCCGAGGGGGTCAGCAGCGACAGCGCCGCCCTTTGATCGGCCGGGTCGTCATCGACCAGCAGCACCCGGCCCAGCGGCGCAAGCACGGCAGAGTCCGGCATCTGCAAGGGCAGGGTCAGCCGCACCGAGGTGCCCTGACCCGGGGCCGAACGGATGCCGATGTCGCCGCCCGACTGGCGGATGAAGCCATAGACCATGGCAAGCCCAAGCCCGGTGCCGGTGCCATCGGCGCGGGCGCTGAAGAACGGCTCCATCGCATGGGCCAGAACATCGGGCGTCATGCCGGTGCCGGTGTCGGACACCTCGATCACCGCCTGCTCGCCCTCGCGCCGCACCGAAAGCGTGATGCGCCCCGCGCCCTCTATCGCCTGGCCCGCGTTCAGACACAGGTTCAGGATCGCGCTTTCCAGCTGCCCGGGATCGACCCGCACCGGCAAACGGTCCGCGGCGCAGTCGATCACCAGCTCTATGCCATCGCGCAGCGCGAACCCCACCAGATCGGCGATCCCGTCCACAAGCCCCGGCAGATCCACGGTTTCCGGTTCAAGATGCTGGCGCCGCGCAAAGGCCAGAAGCCGCCCGGTCAGCGATGCCCCAAGATCGACCGCCGAGGCTATTGTCTGGCGCAGCATTCCCTGCCGTTCGGGCGGGGCGCTGTCCATCAGATGCAGGCTGCCCGAAATGGTGGACAAGATATTGCCAAAATCGTGCGCCACCTCGCCCGACACCTTGCCGAGCGCCTCGATTCGCTGGATCTGGCGCAGCCGATCCTCCATTTCCTGCCGCTCGGTCGTGTCCGCAATCAGCACGACCGCCCCGCCGCCCGGCAGCGCGCTTTCGCGCCGTTCGGCCCGCTGGCCACCCGGCAGGGCCATCGTGACGCTGCCGCCGCGCGGCTCGCCGATCTCCCACCCGGCGGTCTGAATGACATCGTCGAGCCGCGGTCGCCCCGACAGCCGCGCCGGGTCAAGCCGCAGAACCGGCGCCAGCCTGTCGTTATGTGCAACGATCTGGCCCTGATCGGACAGGATCGCCACCCCGTCGCTGATCCCCGCCATCATGTTTTCATAAAGCGCCGTGCGCTGCGCCATCTGCCGGTGCGACCGATCCAGCCGCAGCGCATTGGCGCGAAAGATGCGAAAGGCGTGAAACAGCTTGCCGATTTCGTCCCCTTGCCCGGCCCCGCGCGGCAGACGGGTTTGCCGATCGCCCGAGGCAAGGCGCACCATCGCCTCGGAAATCGCGCGCAAGTTGGCGGTGACATAGCCCGAGACGTAAAGCGCCGCCGCAAGGGCCAGGGCGGCACTTGCCAGCACCACCACCAGAAGGGTGGATTTTGCCAGCGCAATCGCGGTTGCCGTGCTGGCGCGCTGCGTGGCGATCACGCGCTGCGCCTCGGCGGTGGCGGTCGCTGCGTGATCGGCCACGCGCGCCGCCCCCTGGCGGATGCGCACCAGCGCGGCCTCGGCCCCGATCTGACGGGCAAGTTCGATCCGGCGCAATTCGAACAGCCCCTCCGGCCCTTCGGCCATCTGGCGCAGGCGGTCCCTTTCGCCCGCCTCGGCCGCGGGCAGGTTTGCGGCAAGGCTGGCCGACAGGCGGGTGTATTCGCGCTGAAATTCGCCGACGCCGATCAGGTTCTCGGCCCGCCCGGCCCCAAGCAGCGCCGCCGCGCTGCGTTGCAGGGTCAGCCAGATCTGCCGTTCTTGCAGCGGCGCATCGGACCTGCCGGCCAAGCCGCCAAGACGGCGCTCTGCCGCCGCCAGATCGGCATTCAGCCGCAGCGTGCTGTCGCGCAGCCCAGCCCGAAGCGAGGTATCCCGCACCAGATCGGCAATCGCACGGCGCGTGTCATCCAGCGTGCGGCGCAACGGCGCGTCCGGGGGGAGGTCTTGCGCAATCGCATCGACCAGCCGCGTTGCCGCCTGCCCGTCCTGGGCGATGCGAAACGGGCTGTCGAGCGTCAGGAGATAGGGGGCCAGCGTTGCCAGATCGGCCGCCTGCCGTGACAGGGTCAGCACCCGTTCCACCCCGGCCAGCGTTTCCCCGTGCAACCGGTCCAGCCGGTCATTGCCGCGCGACAGCGCGCCCCAGGCGATGGCGCCAACTGTCAGGACCGCACAGGCCAGAAGCCCAAGCGCCAGCAGCAGCCGGCTGCGCACCGAAAGCACGGTCATGACGCGGCACCCGTCACAAAGATATACCCCAGCCCGCGCCGGGTTTGCAGGTGAACGGGTTTGGAGGGCACAGGTTCGATCTTGCGGCGCAGGCGCAGGATCAGCACATCGATGGTGCGGTCCATGTAGTGCGACAGGTCATTGCCAAGCTCGGTCAACAGCTCGGTGCGCGGAATGATCCGCCCGGGGTGGCGCAGGAAATAGTCCAGCAGCCGGTATTCGGCATTGGTCAGCGGGATTTCGGCGCCTTCGGCATCCAGCAGCTCGCGCCGGGTCAGATCAAGACGCAACTGGCCAAAGGGCCGGATCGTGCTTGAACTGCGGTCAGGGCTGGGCGGCGCCGGATGACCGGCCCGGCGCAGCACCGCGCGCAGCCGCGCAATCAACTCGCGCGGGTTGAACGGTTTCATCATGTAGTCATCGGCCCCGGTTTCCAGCCCGATGATCTTGTCCATCTCGTCGCCGCGCCCGGTCAGCATCACGATGGGAATTCCCATCGTCTCGCGGATGCGGATCGCAAGGGTCAGACCGTTTTCCCCGCGCAGGCGCAGGTCGATCAGCGCCAGATCCACCCCTGGCCGCGGGCCTAGCGCCAGGAACGAGGCGCCATCAGCCAGCGGGATCGGGCGAAACCCGTTCTCGGCCAGAAGATCGGCCACCGTCCTGCGCAGATCGGCGTCATCGTCGATAATGGCCACCACCGGGCCATCGCCCGAAGGCGAAGCCACGGCCGGCATGGACGCCTGTTCCATTGCCTGTCCTCCCTGCCGCCCATGATGGCCGAACGCGGGGGCGCTGCAATCCCCATCGCAGCGCCTTCCCCGGCCAAAGGGGGGCGTTTTGTAACAGTGTTCATCAAATTCCGGGGTTTCGGACAGGGTGTTAACGCAGCCGTCGCCCCGCAGGCCCTACCGCTGTGCCACAGTGCCCCGATACGCCCCGAGGAGAGGGGGCGTCTCTGGGAGGAGAAAAGATGAAGAAATTCGGGATCAGTGCGCTGGCACTGGCGGCTGTCATGGCTGCGGGCGGCGCATCGGCGCAATCGCTGAATGTGGTGTGTTCCAACGAACAGGCCTGGTGCGATCTGATGGCGCAGAATTTCAAGATCGACACGGGCATCGATGTCGCCATGGTGCGCAAATCGACCGGCGAGGTCTTGGCCCAGATTCGCGCCGAAGCAGGCAACCCCAAGATCGATGTCTGGTGGGGCGGCACGGGCGACCCGCATCTGATCGCCGCGAACGAAGATCTGACGGTTGCCAGCGGCGTCGATGTCTCGGGGCAGCTTGGCTGGTCGCAGAACATGACCGAGATGTCCGGCGGCAAGGCGGTCGGGGTCCATGTCGGGCTGCTGGGAATGCTCTACAACACCGAGGTTCTGGCCGAAAAGGGCTTGCCCGCCCCGGCCTGCTGGCGCGATCTGGCCAAGCCCGAATACAAGGGCGAGGTCACGGTGTCGAACCCGCAATCCTCGGGGACGGCCTATACCCAGCTTGCAACGCTGGTGCAGCTGTTTGGCGAGGACGAGGCCTTCAAGCTGCTGGCCGATATCGCGGTGAATGTGAACCAGAACACCAAATCCGGCTCGGCCCCCGGCAAGATGGCCGCGCGGGGCGAAACGACCATTGCGGTCGGCTTCATGCATGACATGGTGAACCTGAAAAAACAGGGCTTCCCGGTGGAAATCGTCTCGCCCTGCGAAGGCACGGGTTATGAAGTGGGCGCCGTCAGCGTGATCAACGGCACGCCGAACCTTGAGGCAGCCAAGCGCTGGGTTGAATATGTGCTCAGCGCCGAGGCACAGTCGCGCGGGCTGGAGGTGGGCGTGTTCAACATCCCCTCCAACCCCGCCGCCGCCACCGACCCCGAGGCGCCCGATATGGCCGCGGTCAAGCTGATCGATTACGATTTCGCCACCTATGGCGCCTCTGACACGCGCGAACGCTTGCTGGCGCGCTGGGAAGCCGAAGTGAAGTCAAAGGGCGGCACCTTCGAGGAGTGATCCTCTGACCGGCCCGCGCCGTCTCTGACGCGGGCCGCCTCATGTTCGGGAATGACAGCATGCAGCGCACGGCGGGGCTTTGGCTTCTGATCGGGCTGGGGGCCTATGCCCTTTTGCCTTGGTATATGGTGGCGGGGGGCTTTTGGTCCTTTGGCTGGCCTGTCGCGCTGGGCGACGAGGCGCGCCCGGCCCTGCTCTGGGCGCTGGGCGAGCGGGGCTGGCTTGGTCTGCCGCTCCTCGGTTTTGCGGTGGCGGGGGCCACGCTTGCCCTTGCCCGGGACCAGCTGGCCATCGCGCGGGGGTTGGTGGCGGGCGGGGCGCTTGGCCTGTGCCTGCTGACTGCGCAGGGGTTGGTGATCCTTGGCAATGGCACCCGCCTTGGTCTGGCCGAGGGGGCGACGCAGCCCGGCATGGGCGCGGGCGCCTTTGTGGTGGCGGCGGCGCTCTTGTTTCTGCTGACCACCGGCGTCTCCGGCCTTGGCCGGGGCCAGGGCGATGCCTTCATCACCGGCATGATCGGGGCGATCATCGCGCTGGTGGGCGTGTTCGTCTTCTATCCGATGACCTTCATCCTGATCCGCGCCTTCGAATTGCAGGGCGGCGCAGGGCTTGGCGTTTCCGAATTCCTGCCGCGCTTCTTTGCGCCCGAAATCTGGTCCGCTGCCTGCCTGACCGGGCGGGGCTATTGCGGCGCGGCGCTGAATTCGCTGATGCTGGGGCTCGCCACCGCCACGGGGACCACGCTGCTGGGCCTTGCCTTCGCGCTGATCTTCACCCGCACCAATTTCCGCGCCAAGAAACTGCTGCGCGTGCTGACCATCCTGCCGATCATCACCCCGCCCTTCGTGATCGGCCTTGCGCTGATCCTCTTGTTCGGGCGGTCGGGCACCATCACCGAATTCTTCGCCGATGCGTTCGGCTGGGAAAAAACCCGCTGGCTCTATGGGTTCTGGGGGGTCTGGCTGGCGCAGATGCTGTCCTTTACCCCGATTGCGTTTTTGGTGCTGATCGGCGTGGTCGAAGGCGTCAGCCCCAGCATGGAGGAAGCGTCCCAGACCCTTGACGCCGACCGCTGGCAGACCTTCCGCTTTGTCAGCCTGCCGCTGATGCGGCCGGGTCTGGCCAATGCCTTCCTGCTTGGCTTCATCGAAAGCCTTGCGGATTTCGGCAACCCGTTGGTGCTGGGCGGCAATTTCAACGTGCTGTCGACCGAGATCTATTTCGCCATCGTCGGCACGGTGGCCGACCCCGCAAAGGCGGCGATCCTGTCGCTTATCCTGCTGTCGCTGACGCTTGGCGCCTTTCTTGCGCAGCGCAAATGGCTGGGGCGCAAGAACTATGCCACCGTGACGGGCAAGGGCGATTCTGGCCGCCACTCAGCCTTGAACCCGGGGCTGCGGATCGCCTGCTATGCCATCGCCTTGCCCTGGGCGGCCTTCACGCTGATCCTCTATGCGCTGATCGTCTTTGGCAGTTTCGTCAAACTCTGGGGGTATGACCACAGCCTGACCTTCGAGCATTACACCCGCGCCTTCGGGATCGTCATCCGCAACGGCGTGCATTTCACCGGCGCGGCCTGGGACAGTTATGTGACCACGATCACCATCGCGGCCATCGCCGCTCCCCTGACCGCCGCCGTGGGCCTTGCCACCGCCTACCTGCTGGTGCGCCAGAAGTTCACCGGCAAGGACGCGTTCGAGTTTTCAACCATGCTGTCCTTTGCCATCCCCGGCACGGTGATCGGCGTCGCCTATGTCATGGCCTTCAACTTCCCCCCGATCGAGCTGACGGCGACCGGCCTGATCCTGATCATCGTCTTTGTTTTCCGCAACATGCCCGTCGGCGTGCGCGGCGGCATCGCGGCGATGAGCCAGCTGGACCGCTCACTGGACGAAGCCTCGATCATGCTGGGCGCCAATTCCGCCACCACGTTGCGCCGGGTCATCCTGCCCTTGATGGGTCCGGCGATCCTTGCAGCCCTCACCTATGCCTTCGTGCGGGCGATCACGTCGGTGTCGGCCGTGATCTTCCTCGTGTCGGCCCGCTATAACATGGCCACCAGCTTCATCGTGGGCCGGGTCGAAAATGGCGAGTTCGGCATCGCCATTGCCTATGCCACCGTGCTGATCTTCACCATGCTGGCCGCCATCCTTGCCCTGCAACTGATCATCGGTCGGCGCAAATTGCGGCGCGCCGACCGGATCGAAGCCCATTGAAGGGGGTGCCCGTGAAAGGTTCTGTCCGCTTTGAAAACGTGACGAAAACGTTCGGCGAGGTGGTGGCGCTGAAGCCTCTGTCGCTGGACATCACCCCCGGCACGCTGGTCACGCTCCTTGGCCCGTCGGGCTGTGGCAAGACCACGACGCTGCGGCTGATCGCAGGGCTGGAAAGCGCCACCGCCGGGAAGATCCTGATCGGGGGGGAGGATGTGACGCATCTGTCCGCCACCTATCGCCGCGTGTCGATGGTGTTCCAGTCCTACGCGCTGTTCCCGCATATGACGGTGCTGGAAAACGTGGGCTACGGCCTGTCGGTGAAGGGAATGCCGAAGGCCGAGGTCAAGGCCCGGGCCGAGGCGGGGCTGGAAACCGTGGGCCTGAAGGGGTTTGGCGCGCGGCTGCCGTCAGAGCTTTCGGGTGGCCAGCAGCAGCGCGTGGCGGTGGCGCGGGCCATCGTGCTGGAGCCGGAGGTTCTGCTGCTGGATGAACCGCTGTCGAACCTTGACGCGAAACTGCGCCGCCACGTGCGCGAGGAGATCCGCCAGATCCAGCAGCGCCTTGGCCTGACGGCGGTCTATGTGACCCACGATCAGGAGGAAGCGATGGCGGTCAGCGACCGGATCATCGTGATGAAGAACGCCGAAATCGCACAGGAAGGCACGCCGCACGATCTGTATGACCGGCCCGCGAATGCCTTTATCGCCGATTTCATCGGGGACGCGAACCTGATCGATGTCGAGGTGACACGCGCCGGGCCGCAGACCGACATCGCGCTGATGGACCGTGCCCTGACCCTGCCGCTGGCCAGCGCGGCCACAGGCCCCGCGCGCATGGTGCTGCGCCCGCACCACATCCGCCTGTGCCGCGATCCGGCCCCCGGCCATATCCCGGCCCAAGTCACCTATGCCGCATGGCTGGGCAATTCGGTGCAATATACGCTCTCCACGCCGGTGGGATCGATCTTTGCCATCGGCGCGCCGCAGCCGCAGCCGTTTCGGCAGGGCGAAAGCGTCCATATCGGCTTTGCCCCCGAGGATGTGCGGCTGGTGCCCGCCTGAGCGCGCCGGGTGGCTGGATGCCCAATGCGCGGGCGCGCGCCCCTTGGGGGTGACAGCTTCTCACAATCATTTGTCTGCCTCTCGCTTTTGCCATTTGTGCGGCGCGGCATAGTTCGGTCTAATAGGCACGAACACACCGCAGGGAGATGACCGAATGGCCGAAGCCGCGCCGCAAGCCGATCTTGTCGAAGCCATCGAGCGTTTGGGCGAAAAGCTGGGGCAGGCCAAGGCCTCGATCAACAACCGCTTCATCGGGCAGGAAAAGGTCGTCGATCTTGTGCTGGCCTCGATGCTGTGCGGTGGTCATGCGCTGCTGGTGGGTCTGCCGGGCCTTGGCAAGACCCGGCTGGTCGACACGCTGGGCACGGTGATGGGCCTGTCGGCCAACCGCATCCAGTTCACCCCCGATCTGATGCCCGCCGATATTCTGGGCTCCGAAGTGCTGGAAACCGCGGGCGACGGGGCGCGGGCTTTTCGCTTCATCGAAGGGCCGATCTTCTGCCAGCTTCTGATGGCCGATGAAATCAACCGCGCCAGCCCACGGACCCAATCGGCCCTGCTGCAAGCCATGCAGGAAAAAGAGGTCACGATCGCGGGCCAGCATCGCAAGCTGGGCAAGCCGTTCCACGTTCTGGCCACGCAGAACCCGATCGAACAGGAAGGCACCTATCCGCTGCCCGAAGCCCAGCTTGACCGTTTCCTCGTGCAGGTCGATGTCGAATATCCGACCCGCGCAACCGAGCGCGACATCCTGTTGGCCACGACCGGGGCCGAGGAGGCGCAGTCCACGCAGGTTTTTACGGCCGAGGAGCTGATCGCGGCGCAATCGGTGATCCGCCGGATGCCGGTGGGCGACAAGGTGGTCGAGGCGATCCTTGATCTTGTCCGCTCCTGCCGCCCCGGCGAGGCAGAGGGGCGCGACCTTGCAGGCAGCCTGTCCTGGGGCCCCGGCCCGCGGGCGGCGCAGGCGCTGATGCTGACCGTGCGGGCGCGGGCGCTCTTGGATGGGCGGCTGGCCCCTTCGGTTGCCGATGTGGGTGCGATGGCCCGCGCGGTGCTGACCCACCGGATGGCCCTGTCCTTTGCCGCCCGCGCGCGCGGCGAAAGCCTGGCGGGCATCATTGACCGTGTCACCAGCCGGACCCTTGGCCTTGAGGCCGCTGCGTGAGCCTTGACCTTCAGTCCCGCGCCGAAAGCCTCGGCCAGTCGCTGCCCCCCCTTCTGGCGGAGGCAGAGCTTCTGGCCGCCACCGTGATGATGGGAGAGCACGGCCGCAAGCGCGCGGGGCAGGGGGATGAATTCTGGCAATACCGCCCGGTCAACGCCGGCGATTCGGCGCGGCTGATCGACTGGCGGCGTTCGGCCCGGGGGGACGCGCATTTCGTGCGCGAACGTGAATGGCAGGCGGCGCAGTCGGTGACGCTTTGGGTCGATCCCGCCCGGTCGATGACGTTTTCCGGCGACACCTCCCGTCCGCCCAAAGCCGACCGCGCCACTCTGCTGGCGCTTGCCACGGCGGTCTTGTTGTTGCGGGCGGGCGAACGGGTCGGGCTTGCGGGCGATGCGGCCCCGCCGCGCCCCGGCCGGGCGCAGATCGTGAAACTGGCAGCCATCCTGTCGGGGGCCGAGGACGCGGGCGAATATGGCGCCCCCACCGCAACCGGGATGGTCAGCCATGGGCGCGCGCTGTTCCTGTCGGATTTCCTTGGCGATCTGGCCCCGGTCGAAGCCGCGCTGATTGCCGCCGCCGACCGCGGTGTGCGTGGCGCGCTGGTGCAGGTGCTTGACCCGGCCGAGGAGGAGTTTCCCTTTTCCGGGCGCACCATCTTTGAATCCATGGGCGGCGGGATGCGCCACGAAACCCAGCAGGCCGGTGATCTGCGCGCCCGCTATCTTGCGCGGCTGGCGGAACGCAAGGACCGGCTGGCCGCGTTGGGCCGCGCGGTCGGCTGGCATGTGACCACGCATCACAGCGGCCAACCGGCCCAGGCGGCGTTGCTCTGGATCTTCACGGCATTGCAGGGGGGCCGGTGATGTTCATGCTGGGCCCCATCGGTTTTGCCACGCCGCTCCTGCTTTTGGGGCTGATTGCGCTGCCGGTTCTTTGGTTTTTGTTGCGTGCGGTGCCGCCCGCCCCGATCCGCCGCCGTTTTCCGGGCGTGGCCCTTCTGCTCGGGTTGCGCGACGACGAGGCCGAGGCCGACAAGACCCCGTGGTGGCTGCTTTTGCTGCGCATGGCCGCCGTCGCCGCCGCGATCATCGCCTTTGCCGGCCCGGTTCTGAACCCGGTCGAACGGCAAGCGGGCAACGGACCGCTGTTGATTGCGATGGATGCCACTTGGGCCGATGCGCGCGACTGGCAGCGCCGGCTTGACCGGGCCGCGGCCCTGTTGGACGAGGCGGGGCGCGATGGCCGCCCTGTCGCCGTGATCCGCCTGACCGATGCGCCGCAACAGGTGACGTTTCAGGCCGCCGATGCGGCGGCAACCCGGCTTGGCGGGATCGCGCCGCAGCCTTGGGCACCGCGCGATCTGATGGCATGGGCCGAAAACCTGCCCGAGGACGGGTTTGATACATTCTGGCTGTCGGATGGTCTGGATCATCCGGGCCGCGCCGATCTGATGGCGGCGCTGTCGGCCAAGGGCACTGTGACCGTCTTTGAAAGCCCGCGCCCGATCTTTGCCCTGCACCCGGCCAGCTTTGGCGACGGCGCCATCCAGCTTTCCGCAAGCCGCCTGCCCGCCGCCGACCCGATCTCGGTCGAGATCAGCGCGCGCGGCCCCGATCCGTCGGGGGTCGAGCGCGAATTGGCCCGCTTGCCACTTGACTTCGGCCTTGGCGAGGCCCGGGTCGAGGCGGCGCTGTCCTTGCCGCCCGAATTGCGCAATCGCATCACCCGGTTCGAGATTGCAGGCCTGCGTTCGGCAGGGGCGGTCAGCCTGACCGACGACAGCCTCAAACGCCGCAAGGTCGCGCTGATCGGCGGCGGGGCCGACCGCGAAGGCTTGCAGCTTCTGTCGCCGCTGCACTATCTGCGGCAGGCGCTGGAGCCGGTGGCCGATCTGATGGAAGGCTCACTGACCGATCTTCTCTTGGCCTCGCCCGATGTGGTCATCCTGGCCGATGTGGCGCGGCTGTCGCAAAGCGACACCGATGCGCTGCTGGATTGGCTGGATGACGGGGGGCTGCTCTTGCGTTTTGCCGGGCCGCAGATGGCCGCCAGCGATGTCAGCCGCACCGCCGAAGACCCGTTGATGCCTGTGCGCCTGCGCGAAGGCGGGCGTCAGGTTGGCGGCGCGATGAGCTGGGGCGAACCCAAGGCGCTGGCACCCTTTCCCGAAGGATCGCCGTTTCACGGTCTGCCCTTGCCCGAGGATGTCAGTGTGACGGCGCAAGTTCTGGCCCAGCCCGACCCGGAGCTTGCCAGCCGCACGATCGCGGCGCTGGCCGATGGCACGCCGCTGGTCACGCGCAAAGAGGTGGGGCAGGGCCAGGTCGTGCTGGTGCATGTCACCGCCAATGCCGAATGGTCCACCCTGCCGCTGTCGGGCCTGTTCATGTCGATGCTGGAACGGCTTGCGGTGTCCACCCGCCCGGTGGCGCCCGAAGCCGCCGATCTTGCCGGCCAGATCTGGGTGCCCGAGGTGGTGCTGGATGCCTATGGTCAGCCGCAGGATGCCGGCGATCTGCCGGGCCAGCCGGGCGAGGCCCTGGCCAGCGCCATGGTTGCCGGCCCCGGCCCCGATCAGCCCCCCGGGCTTTATGCCGGATCGGACCGCCGCGTTGCGCTGAATGTGATCGGCGCCGAAACCACGCTTGCCGCAGCCTCTTGGCCACAGGGCACGGTCATCGAGGGACTGGACGCCCCCCCGGAACAAGCGCTGAAGGGGGCTTTCCTGTCTGCGGGGCTTGTCATGCTTTTGATCGACATTCTGGCGGCGCTTTGGGTTTCGGGGCGCCTTGGCGGGCTGGCCCGCGCGTCGGTCTTGCTGGTGGCGCTGCTGCTCCTGCCGCCGCCGGCACAGGCACAGCAATCCGCACCGGACGACACCCGCGCGCTTGAGGCGACCACGGGCCTTGTGCTGGCCCATGTCCTGACCGGCGACACGGCGCTTGATGACACGGCGGCGCGCGGCTTGACCGGGCTGGGCGAGGTTTTGTGGGCCCGCACCTCGATCGAGCCCGATCCGCCCATCGGCGTGAACATCGAAACCGACGAGCTTTCGTTTTTCCCCTTTCTTTACTGGCCCGTCTCGACCGCGCAGCCGTTGCCTTCGGCGCAGGCCTATTCCAAGCTGAACGACTATCTGCGCACCGGGGGCATGATCCTGTTCGACACCCGCGACGCCGATCTGTCGGGCGGCACATCTGCCGAAGGTCAGCATTTGCAGCGCCTTGCCGCGGGTCTGAACATCCCGCCGCTGGAACAGATCCCGGCCGATCATGTGCTGACCCGGACCTTCTATCTGTTGCAGGACTTCCCCGGCAGGCATGCGCGTGGCCCGGTCTGGGTCGAGGCCGCGCCGCCCGATGCCGAACAGGTCGAGGGGATGCCGTTTCGCAACCTGAATGATGGCGTCACCCCTGTGGTGATCGGCGGCAACGACTGGGCTTCGGCCTGGGCGGTAAATGCCAATGGCGCGCCGGCCTTGCCCGTGGGCCGCGGCTTCGCGGGCGAGCGGCAGCGCGAGATGGCATACCGCTTTGGCGTGAACCTGATCATGCATGTGCTGACCGGCAATTACAAATCGGATCAGGTCCATGTGCCTGCCTTGCTCGACAGGTTGGGACAATGACACAAAGCCTTGTTTTCGCGCCACTGATCCCGTGGCCCTTGATCTGGGGCGCCATGGCCTTTGCGGCCGTGCTGCTGGGGCTTGCGGTGATGCGCGGCCTGTCCGGCTGGTGGCTGCGGGCGCTGGCGGCAGCCGCGGTTCTGCTGGCCCTTGCCAACCCCGCGTTGCAGGAAGAAGACCGCAGCCCGCAATCGGATATCGTGATTGCGGTGGTCGATGAAAGCGCAAGCCAAACCCTGGCCGACCGCCCCCGTCAGACGGAAAGCGCGCTTGCCGCCCTTCAGGCCGAGGTGGCAGCCCTCGACAACACCGAATTGCGCGTCCTGCGTCTGGGGGACGGCCCCGAGGATGCCGGCACGCTGGCCATGACGGCGCTGGCCGAAGCCCTGGCCGAGGAACCGCGCGCCCGCGTTGCCGGTGCGGTGCTGATCACCGATGGACAGATCCATGATCTGGACCTGGCGCCTGCGCTGCCCGCCCCGCTGCATGTGTTGCTGACCGGCGAGCCAGAGGATTGGGACCGCCGCCTGATCGTCAAGAATGCCCCCGCCTTTGCCATTCTGGGCGAGGAGGTGATGCTGACCCTGCGGATCGAGGATCAAGGCGCCGTCCCCGCCTCGGTCAGCCCGACGGCCGAGCTGACCATCGCGGTCGATGCCGATGCGCCGCAAACCTATACCGTGCCGGTGGGCGAGGATCTGGAACTGCCCGTCACCCTGCCGCATGGCGGGGTGAACGTGCTGCAATTCACGATCGCCGCGTCCGAGGGCGAACTCACCGACCGCAACAATGCCGCCGTGGTGCAGATCAACGGCGTGCGCGACCGCCTGCGCGTCCTGCTGGTGTCGGGGGAACCCCATGCGGGCGAACGGGTCTGGCGCAACCTGTTGAAATCAGACGCGTCGGTGGACCTTGTGCATTTCACCATCCTGCGCCCCCCGGAAAAGCAGGACGGCATCCCGGTCAGCGAGCTGTCGCTGATCGCCTTTCCGACGCGCGAGTTGTTCATCGAAAAGATCGAGGAATTCGATCTGATCGTGTTCGACCGCTATCGGATGCGGGGCATCCTGCCGATGTCCTACATGGAAAACATCGTCAACTATGTGCGCGGCGGCGGCACGGTTCTGGTGGCGGCCGGGCCCGAATATGGCGCGGTGGACAGCCTTTGGCGCTCTCCTCTGGCGGAAATCCTGCCCGCCGAACCCACCGCCCGGGTGATCGAGGGCGGGTTTCAGCCCGCGCTGACCGACCTTGGCCGCCGCCATCCGGTGACCGAAGGGCTCGAAGACCTTGCGCCCGAAGGGGGCTGGGGCCGCTGGTTCCGCATGGTCGATGTGATCCCGCGTGCGGGGCAGGTGGTGATGGAAGGGCCCGACGACCGACCGTTGTTGATCCTCAACCGGGTGGAGGAGGGGCGCGTGGCCGTGCTTGCCTCGGATCACGCCTGGCTGTGGGGGCGGGGCTATGAAGGGGGCGGCCCGCAACTGGAACTGCTGCGCCGCCTGGCGCACTGGATGCTCAAGGAACCGGAACTGGAGGAGGAAACGCTGAACGCCTCCGTGTCGGGTCAGACGCTGACCGTGATCCGCCGCAGCATCGAGGAAACGCCCCCCGGCGATGTCACCATCACCGGGCCGGATGGCGCGCAGACCACCCTGCCGCTGACCGAAGTCTCTCCCGGCCGTCACGAAGGCACGTTCGAGGCGCCCCAGCTGGGCCTTTACCGTCTGGATCAGGGCGATCTGAGCCGGGTGGTTGCGGTTGGCCCCTCGGCCCCGCGCGAATTTGTCGAAACAATCGCATCGGGAGACTTCCTATCGGCCACCGTGGCCGCCACCAACGGCGGCATCTTGCGCCTGTCGGACGGTGCCCCCGATGTGCGTCTGGTGCGCGAAGGGCGGCCCGCCTCGGGTCGGGGCTGGATCGGGATCACCCCGCGCGGCGCCTATGTCACGCAAGATGTCCGCATCGCCGCGCTGTTGCCGGGCTGGGCCTGGTTGATGCTGGTCGCAAGCCTTGCCATCGCGGCCTGGCTGATCGAGGGCCGCCGCGGGGCGCGTGCCGTGGCCTAGCGGGCCAGCATCACAAGCCGCGAGGCCGAGGCGAATTCCCGGCGCAACAGCACGATACAGGTAACGAGCGTCGCGCCGATCAACACCCATGGGCCAAGCAGCCACGAGGTCGCGGCCAAGGCGAAATAGATCGACATCAGCCCGCGGTTGAAACTCTTGGCGGCGGTCACGTTGATTTCGGCGGCCTGTCCTGCGCGGACATAGACCAGAGGATCCTGCGCCTCGTTCGGCACGGCGGCCATCAGGATCGCGCAATACCCGAACAGCCGATGCGCCCAGACAAATTTCAGCAGCGCATTGGCAAGGAACATCAGCACCAGAATGATCTTCAACTCGACCCGCACCCCGGCGGCATCCAGCGTCAGTTCATGCGCCAACCCTTCGAGCTGGGTCACATTGCCGATCAGCGCCACGCCCCCGCCGATGGCGATCATCGAGGCCGAAGCAAAGAAAGCCGTGCTCTGCCGCAGCGAATCGATGATATTGGCGTCAAAGATCCTGGGCGTGCGCGTCACGAATTGCCGCATCCAGTCGCGCCGATACTCGGCCATCAGCATCGATACCGATGGCCTTGACCGGGGCGGATGTTCCACCAGCCAGCCCGTCAAGGCCCAGGTCAAGATCAGGACGGCAAGGGCAAGCCCATCGGGCAAGTCAAGCGACAGTGGCGAAAATCCGGTCATCATGGCCACAGGATAACTCTTGCCAAGCCGGTTTGCCCATGCCCTTTGATCGGCGATATTGGTTATTTCATTTTACCAATTCATCGGGTATAGTTCCGTGACCCACGCGCCAGGACAGGGAGTTGCCGATGGAAATGCCAGCGCCGAACACCATGGTCCTGTCGGGCAAGGCGCGCATCGTCGCGCGGTTGCGCAGCGTTTTGCCCGCCGACGCCGTGATTGATGACGAGGCCGAGACGCGCGCCTATGAATGCGACGCGCTGACCGCCTATCGCTGCCCGCCGCTGGCCGCCGTGCTGCCCCGCACCACGGCCGAGGTGGCCGCCGTGCTGCGCATCTGCCATGAGGAGGGCGTGCCGGTGGTGCCGCGCGGGTCGGGCACGAGCCTTGCAGGCGGGGCGCTGCCGACGGCGGATTGCGTGATCCTCGGCGTTGCCCGGATGAATGCCGTGCTGGAAACCGATTACGACAACCGCTTCATCCGCGTGCAATCGGGCCGCACCAACCTGAGCGTGACGGGCGCGGTGGAGGCGGACGGGTTCTTTTACGCCCCCGACCCGTCCAGCCAGCTGGCCTGTGCGATCGCGGGCAATATCGCGATGAACTCGGGCGGGGCGCATTGCCTCAAATACGGGGTGACGACGAACAACCTGCTGGGCGTCACACTGGTGCAGATGGACGGCACGGTGCTGGAAATCGGCGGGCCCTACATGGACCCGGGCGGGCTGGACCTTCTGGGCGTGATCTGCGGGTCGGAAGGCCAGCTTGGCGTGGTGACAGAGGCCACCTTGCGCATCCTGCCAAAGCCCGAGGGTGCGCGGCCCGTGCTGATCGGGTTCGATGCCAACGAGGTCGCGGGGGCCTGCGTGTCCGACATCATCAAGGCGGGCGTGCTGCCGGTCGCGATCGAATTCATGGACCGCCCCTGCATCGAGGCGACCGAGGCATTTGCCAAGGCGGGCTATCCCGATTGCGAGGCGCTGCTGATCGTGGAGGTCGAGGGATCTGCGGCCGAGATCGACGAACAGCTGGCGCTGATCAAGGCGATTGCCTTGCGGCACAACCCGGTCGAATTCCGCGAGGCGGCGGATGAGGATCAGGCCAAGCGCATCTGGCTGGGCCGCAAGTCGGCCTTCGGCGCGATGGGGCAGATCAACGATTACATGTGCCTCGATGGCACCATCCCGGTGTCGAGCCTGCCCTATGTGCTGCGCCGGATCGGCGAGATGTCGAAGGAGATCGGCCTTGATGTCGCCAATGTGTTCCATGCGGGCGATGGCAACATGCACCCCTTGATCCTGTTCGACGCGAACAAGCCCGGCGATCTGGAACGCTGCGAGGCGCTGGGTGCCGATATCCTGCGGCTGTGCGTCGAGGTTGGCGGTTGCCTGACCGGCGAGCATGGCGTGGGGATCGAAAAGCGCGACCTGATGACGGTGCAGTTCACCCCCGACGATCTGGAGGCGCAATTGCGGGTCAAGGATGTGTTTGATCCCAAATGGCTTTTGAACCCCGCCAAGGTATTTCCGCTGGCCGCGACCGCCAGCCGGCGCGCGGGTTGAACCCGCCGGGGGCTGTCTGCCCCCGGACATTCCGCAAAAAGTCTTGAACAGATGAAGGGGCAGGGAATGCGTCCTGCGACAGAGGCCGAACTGGCCGAGATCATTCGGGCCACCAATGCGCCGATTTCGGTGCGGGGTGGTGGCACGCGGGCGATCGGGGCGGCGCGGGGGGCTGTGCTGCATACCGGCGGGCTTGCCGGGGTGGAGCTTTACGAGCCGGGTGCCTTGACGCTGGTGGCGCGGGCGGGCACGCCCCTGGCGGAGGTGGAGGCATTGCTGGCCGCCGAAGGCCAGCGCCTGCCGTTCGAGGTGCCCGACCTGCGCGCCATGCTGGGGCGGGTGGGCGCGAGCACGCTGGGCGGTGTGGTGGCCGAGAATGCCAGCGGCCCGCGCCGGGTGCAGGTGGGCGCCTGCCGCGACAGCCTGATCGGGGTGCGGTTCGTGGACGGGTCGGGCACCGTGGTCAAGAACGGCGGGCGGGTGATGAAGAACGTCACCGGCTATGATCTGGTCAAGCTGCTGGCCGGGTCGCGCGGACAGCTGGGCGTGATCACGGAAGTCAGTTTCAAGCTGCTGCCGATGCCCGAGGCGGGGGCGACGCTGATCCTGTCGGGCCTGTCGGATGCGCAGGCGGTGCAGGCGATGGCGGCAGCCCTTGGCTCGCCGTTCGAGGTGAACGGGGCCGCGCATTGGCCGGGGCAGGGCACCTTTCTGCGGGTCGAGGGGTTTTCCGCCTCGGTCGCCTATCGGGCGGCGCGGCTGCGGGCGCATCTGGCGGCGTTCGGCGCGGTCGAGGTGGAGGCGGGCACCGACCGCTGGCCCGCGATTCGCGATGTGGCGCCCTTTGCGGCGCGGCCGGGCGATGTGTGGCGGCTGTCGGTCAAGCCGACCGATGCGCCGGGGATCGTGGCGCGGCTGGGGGCCGAGGCGGTGCTTTATGACTGGGGCGGCGGGCTGATCTGGGCGCTGATGGCGCCGGGCGCCGACCTGCGCGGGCGGCTTGGCGCGTTCCAGGGCCATGCCACGCGGCTGCGCGGCGACGGGCCCGGCGCGCTGCACCCCGAGCCTGCGGGTGTGGCGGCCTTGACCCGCGGCCTGCGCGCGGCCTTCGATCCGCGCGGTATCCTGTCCCCTGCCGAAGCCGAGGCCTGACATGCAGACCAGTTTCACCGCCGAACAGTTGAAGGACCCCGGGATCGCCCGCGCGAACGAGGTCTTGCGCACCTGCGTGCATTGCGGGTTCTGCACCGCCACCTGCCCGACCTATCAGGTGCTGGGGGATGAGTTGGACAGCCCGCGCGGCCGCATTTACCTGATCAAGGACATGCTGGAAAAGGGCCGCCCGGCGGATGAAAAGACGGTCAAGCACATCGACCGCTGCCTGTCGTGTCTGGCCTGCATGACCACCTGCCCGTCGGGGGTGCATTACATGCATCTGGTGGATCAGGCGCGGGAGTATATCGAGGCGACGCACAAGCGCCCCGTCATGGACCGCATCTTGCGCGCGGTGCTGGCTTGGGTGATCCCGCATCCGATGCGGTTCCGGTTGGCGATGCTGGGGGCCAAGATCGCGCGGCCCTTCCGCGCGCTGGTGCCCGATGCGCGGCTGCGGGCGATGCTGGACATGGCGGCGGTGCCGATCCCCCCGGTCAGCCGCAACGACGACCCGCAGGTGTTTGTCGCCCTTGGGGAAAAGCGGATGCGGGTGGCGCTGCTGACGGGCTGCGCGCAGCGGGCGCTGAACACCGACATCAACGACGCGACCATCCGCCTCTTGCGCCGTCTGGGGGCCGAGGTGGTGGTGGCATCGGGCGCGGGCTGCTGCGGGGCGCTGACGCATCACATGGGCAAGGCGGACATGGCCCATGCCTCGGCCGCCGCGAACATCCGGGCGTGGATGGCGGAAATGGCGGGCGGGGGGCTGGACGCGATCGTCATCAACACCAGCGGCTGCGGCACCACGGTCAAGGATTACGGCCACATGTTCCGCAATGATCCGCTGGCCGGGGAGGCTGCGGTGATTGCGGGGCTGGCGATGGATGTGTCGCAGGTGCTGACCAAACTGGGCCTGCCCGAGGGCGCGCCAAAGGGCCTGCGCGTCGCCTATCATGCCGCCTGCAGCCTGCAACACGGCCAGCAGATCAAGACCCTGCCGAAGGATCTGCTCAAGCGCGCAGGATTCACCGTGGTGGAACCCGCCGACAGCCATCTGTGCTGCGGGTCGGCGGGGACCTATAACCTGCTGCAACCCGAGATCAGCCAGCAGTTGAAGGCGCGCAAGGTGCAGACGCTGGAGGCAAAGGCCCCCGACGTGATCGCCGCCGGGAACATCGGCTGCATGATGCAGATCGGGTCGGGCACCGGCGTGCCGGTGGTCCATACGGTGGAACTGCTGGACTGGGCGACCGGCGGGCCAAAGCCCCGCGCGCTGATTGGTTAGCGCAGCGGGGCAATGACGCGATCAGTTCGCCTGACCTGCGGTGACAGCAGGCGGGGGCGCTACGGGTGCCGGTGCGCGTGCCGGGCGTTTGCTGTTCGCCGCGCCAAGGCCCACGCCCACATCGATGCCGCCGCTGTTGAAATCATAGCCCACATCCATCCCCACATAGCTTTTGCTGGCAAGGTAGGCCACGCCCAGACTGGGCCGGACGCGTTGGTCCGTGATCATGTAATCGACACCCAGCGACCCCACGACCTCGCCCCGTTCGTTGTCGGAAAACAGCCGAAGGCCAAGTCCGGTGCCGCCCGTGCTTGCAGCACCGCCCCAGGTGAAGGTGACGCCAAGACCGACGGCCGGTTCGGCGCTTGCGGGCACAGACAGGGCAAACGCCACCGGAAGCGCAAGAAGAACATGCTTTTTCATGAGGGTATCCTGTTTTTTTCTGCTCATTGGCGGCAGCGTATCTGCTCGCGCCGCTGCGGACAAGCGTCATGCGGGCGGCGGGCGCTGTTCAGGCGATGGCTTGCCTTTGCCACAAATCCGCCCAACTGCGCTGCCATCCCACCGCAGATGACGAAGGGAGTCGCCATGATGCCGCTGCACGATCCTGCAAGGTTGCTTTGCGCCGCGCTGCTGGCCGCACTGGCCCTTGCCGCGCCCGCCTTGGCGCAGGATGGCGGGCTGCGCAGCCTGCAAACCGGGGACGACGCCCGTGGCTGGGATGCCGTGGGGCGGCTCAATCTGGGGGATGTCGGCTTTTGCACGGGCGCGCTGATCGCCGAGGATCTGGTGCTGACGGCTGCGCATTGCCTGTTCGACAAGACCACCGGCGTCTCGATCCGGCCCGAGGAGATCCAGTTCCTGGCGGGCTGGCGCAATGGCCGCGCGGCGGCCTATCGCGGGGTGCGCCAAGCCCTGGCCCATCCCGAATATGTCTATGGCGGGCGCGAAAACGTGGATCGCGTGCCGTTTGACGTCGCCCTTTTGCAACTGGATCAACCGATCCGCCTGCCCTCGGTCAAGCCCTATGCCACCGACGAAAGGCCCGGAACAGGCGACGAGATCGGCGTCGTGTCTTATGCGCAGGACCGGGCAGAGGCGCCCTCGCTTCAGCAACTCTGCCATGTGCTGGGGCGTCAAACCGCGCCGGGGGACGGCGGTTTTGCCACGCTGGTGCTGTCATGCGATGTCGATTTCGGCTCATCCGGCGCCCCGGTGTTTTCCATGCGCGATGGCACCTTGCGGATTGTCTCGGTGATCTCTGCCAAGGCCGAGGTGGATGGCCGCAAGGTCTCGCTTGGCACGCCCTTGTCCGATCATGTCGATTTTCTGCGGGCCCGTCTGGCTGAAACCGATCAACGCCTGCGCCCGGCGCATGTGCGTGTGCTGTCCGGCGGGTCGGGCGGCAAGTTCATCCGGCCATGAGCCGCCGCATCGCCCTTGTCTGTGCGCTGCTGCTCGGGCTTTGGCCCGCCGCAGCGGTGGCGCAGAATTCGGGCCTTGAGCGGCTGACGCGGCCCGACCAGATCACCAGCTGGAAGGCGGTGGGCCGGATCGATGTGGGGGGCAGCCATAGCTGCACGGGCACGCTGATCGCCGCCGATCTGGTGCTGACCGCGGCGCATTGCCTGTTCGGCGCAGGCAATGTTCCGGTGCAGGTCAGCCGCATCACCTTTCGCGCCGGATATGCCGATGGCACCGCCGTGGCCGAGGCAGGGGTCGCCCGCGCGGTGGTTCATCAGGCCTATCGACCGTCTGTCACAGGGCTTCAGGACGCAGAGCAGATCCGCCATGACGTGGCCTTGCTGGAACTGTCCAGTCCGCTGTCCACGGCGCTTGTGCCGCCCTTTGCCGTGGACAGTCCCGGCACGGGCGATGCGGTGTCTGTCGTATCCTATGCGCGCGGGCGGGCCGAGGCGCTGTCCTGGCAAAGGGTCTGCACGGTGCTGGGTCGGCAAAGCGGTCTGATCGCGGTGGACTGCGATGTCTGGTTCGGCTCGTCCGGGGCGCCGGTCTTTGACCGCAGCCGGGGCAGGGCGCGCATCGTGTCGATCATTTCGGGCGGGCAGAAGGACGGCAGCACCACGGTAGCCCTTGGGATGGAACTGCCGTCGCTGCTTGCCGATCTGAAGGCACAGTTGCGCGCGGGGCGTGGCGTCTTGCAAGACCCCGGTCAGGTCGTGGCACCGGGTGCCCGTCGCATTGGTGCCGCCTCGACCGAGCGGGCCGGCGGCGCGCGCTTTGTGCGCCCGCCACCCTCTGCCAGCGCCCCTTGAAACGCGGTTTTTGCCTTCCTACCTAGGGGGCAGTCGGGTGCCATGACGGGCCCGGCGGAACCCAATGGCCCGCCCCAGACCGGGGGGCCACCCGTTGCATCGCTTTAGAAAAGGATGACCCATGCGTAGCTTTGATCTTGCCCCGCTGTATCGCGCCACCGTCGGCTTTGACCGCATCGCCGACCTGATGGACCGCGCGCTTTCGGCCGATGTGGCCCAGCCCACCTATCCGCCCTATAACATCGAAAAGACCGCAGAAGATGCTTACCGCATTTCGGTTGCGGTGGCCGGTTTCACCCCCGATGAGCTTTCGGTCGAGGTAAAGGACGCCGCCCTGCATGTCACCGCCCGCAAGGCGCCCGAGGCGGAGGGCAAAACCTATCTGCACCGCGGTATCGCGACCCGCGCCTTTGAACGCCGCTTTGCCTTGGCCGATCATGTGCGCGTCACGGGCGCCACGCATGAACATGGCATGCTGCACATCGACCTTGTGCGCGAAACGCCAGAGGCGCTGAAACCGCGCCGCATTGAAATCGGGCGGCCTGCCGATATTCAGGCCAAGGCGCTTGAATCGACCGCCGTCTGATCCGTGTTCTGATGGCCTGACTTCGGCCCGCCGGACGCTCCCCCGGCGGGCCTTTGCCTGTAACGCTATGCCGTTCGGGCCATGGGGCTAGCGCGCCAGCGCCTGTGCAAGCCGCATCAGATTGATCGCCTCGACCCGATAGCCGAAACGATCCTCGCCCCGGTTCGCCTCGGCCAGCGCGACAGCCTCGTCCCAGCCCCAGCCGGTCAGATAGGCAGAGCCTTGCAGCAATTGCCCAAAGCCCGCGATGGCGACGGCAAAGCGGGCCTCTGCATCGGCGGGTGCCGCGTCGGCCCGGATCGGTGTTTCGATCAGCGCGCTGACCGCTTCGCCGGGCGCCTTGTAGCGCAGGCGCAGAAAGCCAAGTTCCGGCACGGTGTCGGCGGTCGTGGCCACGGGGGGCTGCGCCGTTTCATAGCGCAGCGGATTGTGGCGCAGCGCGGGGCTGCCCGGGGCCGTCACCTCATAAATCGCCGTGACCGCATGCCCCGCCCCGATCTCGCCTGCGTCCACAGCATCGGCGTTGAAATCTTCACGCGCGAGGGCGCGGGTTTCATACCCGATCAGCCGGTATTCCGCGACTTCGGCCGGGTTCCACTCCACCTGCACCTTCACATCCTGAGCGATCGGGAACAGAGCGCCGGTCAACTGATCCACCAGAACCTTGCGCGCCTCTTGCAACGTGTCGATATAGGCGGCCGTGCCGTTGCCGTTCTGGGCCAGCGCCTGCATCACCGCATCGTCCAGATTGCCCCGGCCAAAGCCCAGCACCGACAGGAACACGCCGCTTGCGCGCTGCTGCGCGACATAGGCCTTAAGCGTCTCGGGATCATCGGGGCCGACATTGAAATCGCCGTCGGTGGCAAGCAGGATGCGGCTGACCTCGCCCGCTTTGGCCATGGCCCTTGCGGTGCGATACGCGAGGTCAAGCCCCTCACCCCCGGCGGTGGAACCGCCTGCGCTCAGGCGGTCCAGCGCGGCAAGGATCGCGGCGCGCTCGGCTGCCGGGGTGGGCGGCAAGACCTCGCCTGCCGATCCGGCATAGGCAACGATCGCCACCTGATCCTCGGGCCGCAATTCGCCCAGCATCAGGGCCAGCGATTGCTTGAGCAGCGGCAGCTTGTTCGGCTCGTCCATCGACCCGGACGTGTCGATCAGAAACACAAGGTTAAGCGGTGGACGGGCCGCCACCTCGGGCAGCCGCCCCTGCAACGCGATATGGACAAGCCGGGTGGCCGGGTTCCAGGGCGTCGGCATCACGCTCACCAGCGGGCGAAACGGCGGGTCGCCCGCCGCAGGGGCGGGATAGGCGTAGGGGAAATAGTTCACCATCTCCTCGATCCGCACCGCCGCCGGATCGGGCAGCACACCCGCCATCAGGCTGCTGCGCACCATCGCATAAGATGCGGTATCGACATCGACGGAAAAGGTTGAAACTGGCGCTTCGGCGGTTTGCTGCACCCGATGTGCCGGAGCGGTGGAATAAACCTCTCCGCCTGCGTCTGATGGTGACACCGATGGCTCTGGCAGGCCCACGATCTCTGGCTCGGCCAGCGGCGCGGCAAGCGCGGGTTCGGCAGCCATCGCGGGCGCCGCCTTGCGGCTTGTCATCGCCTCTGGCGCGGCTTCGGTCTGCGCCTCGCCCAGCGGGGCGCTGGCGGCGGCGGGTTGATCGGCGGGCGGGGGGGCGATCGGCCCTTGGCCTTGCGGCAGGACCACGACAAGCGCCATGGCAAGGCCCGCGGCAGAGGTGGTGGCCGCGAGGAATGGTTTCGTCTTGAACGCCGTCAGCATCTTGCGCACTCCGGTCAGGAACCCCGTCTCGACTGGACGGTCCGTATTGGGACGCAGGGCGGCGCCGGTTCCTTGGGTCGCAAGGGCGGATTCGTCAAAAGCCTCCAGGGCGCGGGCCAGAGCAGCGGCCTTTGCCGCCCGATCGCCGGGCGGCGCCGCGCGCAAGGCCGCCTTCATCCGATCAAGGTCTGGATCGCGGGTCATGCCTTTGCCTCCTCGGCGGCCATGGCGCGCAGCCGCTTTTTCACCTCTGACATGCGCCAGGCGATTGTGCCCTCGGACAGGCCCAGAACGGCCCCCGCCTCGGCCTGTGTCAGCTCCTCGCCAAGGACGAGTGCAACCGTGTCGCGCAGTTCAACCGGCAAGCGTGTCATCGCCGTGGCCAGCCAATCCTGCGTCCTGCGGTCCTCGGCCATCGCATCCTGCCGGGCGATTTCCCAACTGCCCCAACCTTCGGCGGCGCGGCTGCGCACGGCGGCACGCCGGCGCGCATCATGCGCCGCATTCACCACAACGCGATAAAGCCAGGTGGTAAAGCGCGCCTCGGCCCGCCAGCCGCGCAAACGGTGGGGCAGGGCGGCACAGATGTCTTGCGCCAGATCCTCGGCTTCGGCGCGGCTTCCGGTCAGTCGCCAGCCCAGCGCGAAAATGCGGTCGTAATGCCGCGTCACCAGCGCCGCAAAGGCGGCGCGGTCGCCGCTGGCAGCGGCTGTCGCAAGGGTTTCATCGGGTGTTTCCATGAGCATCACGTTAGATTGGACGTGGCGCATCCTGCAATCCTTGGTCGGGTCTTGGTCGGGGAGCGAAAAAACCTGAAGGCCGGTCAAAAAATACGCCCCGACCTGTGCAGGTCGGGGCGCAGGTGCACGCTGGACGGGGACAAGACCAGAGTGCGTCGCCCGCAATCAGTAGAGCAGGCTGTCATAGACGCCGAACGTGCCGGCGCGGGTTTGCAATTGCCGCTCGCCCCCGGTGTCGCGGGCATAAGCCACAACCGCACGATAGGTGCCCGGTCCAAAGGCGCCATCCACGCCCCCGGTGTAATAGCCAAAACTGCGCAGGCGGCTTTGGATCGTGCGGCGCTGGGCGGCGGAATAGGTGTTGAAGGTCTGCGCCGCCACGGTGGCATGCACCGAGCTGTTGGACCCGATCACACGGCCGCTGGTGCTGTGGTGATGGTCATAGCGCTGGCGGTCGTAATGCGGTTGGTGCTGCGGCTGCGGGCGATAGACCGGCTGCGGCTGCGGGGCCACCTGCCGGGCCTGTGCGTTATCGATCAGCGCGCCCACGATGACAGCGGCGGCAACGCCCTTCAGAAAATTCCGCTCGTTCTTGCCAAGCGCCTGCGCCGGGGCGGCGGTGGTGACTGCGACAGACAGGGCGGTGACAGCGGCAAGGGCGGCGGTTTTCAAGTTTGGCAACATCGGGTTTCCTTTCCCAGGTTCCGCGGGGGCTGAGCAGAGCGCCCGCTGTGATGGAACAAGCTATGGGGGCAGGGCCGGCGCTAGGCAAAAACGCGGCGCTGTTATCGGATAGCGCCAATGATATCAACGGTTTGCCGGGTGGTGCCGATCACGTCGGCCCAACCGGCCGGGGCCATGGCCCCCGTCGTCCTCGGGGTCGGGGCTGTGGGGCGGGGCCGCGAAACGCCCTGGTGCCGCGCCCGCGCACCGGCGCGCCTGCAAGGCCGCGCGGTTCAGGTGTCGTTCCGGGCGACATCCTTGTGCACGATCACATCGGCTTGGGGATAGGCGCTCAGGATGGCCCGGCGCAGGGCGGCGCCGGTGTCATGCGCCTGCCGCAAGGGTTGATCCCCGTCCAGTTCGATATGGATCTGCACAAACACCCGGCTGCCCGCCATCCGCGTCTTGATGTCGTGATAGCCGCGCACGCCGGGCCAATCACGGGCAATCGCCTCGACCCCGGCGATCAGGGCGGGATCGGCCCGCCGGTCCATCAGCGCGTGAAAGGCATCCCGCCCGATCCGCACAGCGCCAAGCGCAAGGATCGCCGCCGCACCCAGGGCCACCACCGAATCGACGGCCACCAGACCGAACTGCCGCGACGCCCAAAGCGACAGGATCGCCCCGATATTGGGCAACAGGTCGCCCAGATAGTGCAGACGGTCCGCCGCAACCACCTTGTTGCCGGTCCGGCGCGCCACCCGCCCCTGCCAGACCACAAGCGCCAGCGTCAGCAGGATCGACACCGCCATGACCACCATCCCCGCGCCTTCGGCGGCGATCACATCGGGGGCGGGGGCCAAAAGGCGCTGGATCGCCGCAACGACGATGACCGCGGCCGAGACAAGGATGAAGGCCGCCTGCGCCAGCGAGGCAAGGTCCTCGGCCGAGGTATGGCCAAAGGCGTGGTCTTCATCGGCGGGCTTTGCGGCGTAAAGAATGGCGGCCATCGCCATCAGGCTGACCATCAGGTCCATCGCGCTGTCGGCAAGCGAGGCTGCCACCGAAAGCGCGCCGGTCTGCCCCAGCGCCCAGAGCTTCAACGCCACCAGAACCGAGGCGACGGCAACCGAGGCAAGGCCCGCCGACAGGTTGAGCCGTGTTTGATCCGTTGCCATGATGGTCCCCGTGTGCCTTGCAGGGCCGTGCGTTACGACTTGGGACCAGTCTAACACAAGTCCCTTTTGTGCAAGTCGGCTATTCGATCACCTCATCAGAGGTCACGCCCCACAGATGTTGGGTCTGCACCCAACCCCGCTCCCCCTCGACCGACACGCGGCACCAGCCATCCTTGCAGCCGATCACCCGCGCCACGACCCCGCGCTCGGCGCGAAAGGCAATTTGCGAACCCGTGTCGTCGCGGCTGTAGAAATCGACCATCTCGTCGGCGACCATCACGCTGCGCACCCCGGACAGCAGCGCATAATGCACCCAGCCGCCCACGCCTTCGATGTCTTCGACCCGGCGCCAATGGCCATGTTCGGCCGTGATCTTCAACGGCATTCCGACACGGGTAAACACCCAGTCGATCCGGTGCGACAGGCCCGGCCCGCGCCGAGCATTGCCCTCTCCCGATTTGAGCGACACGTAACGCGGCAAGGGCAGGTTGGTCACTGCCCCCTTGTTCGGATCGCGCAACGGCTGCGCCGGGGCAGCGTTGACCCGAGGGGCAGGCGGCCCGAGCGGGCGCACCGTGGCGGGCGCTGCACTGGTGGCGCTGGCGGCGGTCGCACTGGCCGCGGCGGCTTGCGGCACGGCCGCTTCGGTCGCCGCAACGGGCGCCGAAAACAGCGCCGGGCGCGGCTTTGGACGCACGGTTTCTGCAAGCACCGGCTGCGCCAAGGCCATCAGCGCCACGCCCGCCATCACTGACTTCAGCATCCTGTCCACCATCTGCCTGTGGCCGGTTTGTCCCGGCTTGCTCTTTTCTCTGGCCCGCGCGGGGGCCCTTCGCACTCAACACATCGGGGCTGTCGGTCTTGGGTCTTGTGCCCCGCCCCGCTTCCCGTCACTTTGCGGCGAGGGATGCCTGAAGATCAAGCCCAGGGAGACAATTGATGCCCGCACAACGGCTGAGTGTTGTAGTCACGCGACGGTTGCCGGAACCGGTCGAGACGCGCATGAAGGAATTGTTCGATGTCGAGCTGCGCGAACCCGACACCAAGATGTCGCGCGAGCAGCTGGCCGATGCGATGCGCCGGGCCGATGTGCTGGTGCCTTGCGTCACCGATCAGATCGATGCGGCCCTGATCGCCCAGGCCGGCGACAAGCTGAAGCTGATTGCGAATTACGGCGCGGGTGTTGACCATATCGACGTCGCCACCGCCCGACAGCGCGGGATACTGGTCTCGAACACCCCGGGGGTCGTGACCGAGGATACGGCCGACATGGCCATCGCCCTGATCATGGCCGTCACCCGCCGCATCCCCGAAGGCCTTGCCGTGATGCAAGCCGGTGCCTGGCAAGGCTGGGCCCCGACAGCGTTCATGGGGGGGCGTCTGGGCGGCAAAAGGCTGGGCATCCTCGGCATGGGGCGGATCGGTCAGGCCGTCGCCCGCCGCGCCCGCGTTTTTGGCATGCAGGTGCATTACAACAACCGCAAACGCCTGCGCCCGGATATCGAGGCAGAGCTTGACGCGACCTGGTGGGAAAGCCTTGACCAGATGGTCAGCCGGGTGGACATCCTGTCGATCAATTGCCCGCACACGCCCTCGACCTACCACCTGATGAATGCGCGCCGGTTGAAGCTGATGAAGCGCACGGCGGTCATCGTCAACACCTCGCGCGGCGAGGTGATCGACGAGAATGCCCTGACCCGGGGCCTGCGCGCGGGCGAGCTGGGGGGTGCGGGCCTGGACGTGTTCGAACACGGTCACGAAGTGAACCCGCGGCTGCGCGAATTGCCCAATGTGGTGCTGTTGCCCCATATGGGCAGCGCGACGCTGGAGGGCCGGATTGAAATGGGTGAAAAGGTCATCATCAACATCAAGACCTTTGCCGATGGTCATCGCCCCCCGGATCAGGTTGTGCCGGGCCAACTCTGACCGAAGCCGATTGCGCGCCTGCGGCGCCGGTTCCCATGCTCGGCTCTGGCCTGCGGCCAACCGCCTCGCGGCGGGCGCGCGTCGGGTTATCTTGCGTTCCAGCTGCGATACCACTCGACGAAGCGGGAGACGCCTGCGTGCAGATCGGTGCGGGGCAGCGGGCCAACCAGATCGGTCAACAACCGGGAGTCGGCCCAAGTGGCCGGAACGTCGCCAGGCTGCATTGGCAGCAGGTTCCGGATCGCCTGCCGCCCGGTCGCGGCCTCGATCGCGGTGATGAAATCTGTCAACTGTTCGGGCGCGCCATTCCCGATGTTCACCACCCGGAACGGGGCGACGGGTGACAGGCTGTCTGCCGCGCTGATCGGCGTGGTGCCGGGGGGCGTTGCGATCAGCCGGGTGATGCCCTCGACCAGATCGTCCACATAGGTGAAGTCGCGGCTCATGTTGCCGTGGTTATAGACGTCGATCGGATCGCCATTCAAAATCGCCTTGGTGAACTTGAACAAGGCCATGTCGGGCCGACCCCAAGGCCCGTAAACGGTAAAGAAGCGGAACATCGTGGTGGGCAGGCCGAACAGATGCGCATAGCTGTGCGCCATCGCCTCGTTGGCGATCTTGGTTGCCGCATAAAAGCTCATCGGATGGGTGGCGCGGTCGGTTTCGGCATAGGGCATGCGCGTGTTGGCACCATAGGCCGAGGAGGTCGAGGCCATGAGCAGATGGGCGGGCGGACAGGCGCGGGCCGCCTCCAGCACCTCATGCGTGCCAATCAGGTTCGACTGCACATAGGACCGGGGCGCATCGATGGAATAGCGCACACCGGCCTGCGCCGCGAGATGGAGGATCGCATCGGGGCGCAGATCGGCCACAAGCGCGGTCAAGCGGCCTTCGTCCTCCAGCATGCCTTGGTGAAAGGCAAAGCCCGGATCGGCCTCCAGCCGGTCGAGACGCGCCTGTTTCAGGGCCGGATCGTAATAATGGGTCAGGCCGTCGAAGCCGATCACCTGCCAGCCGTCGGCCAGCAGCCGACGTGACAGGTGATAGCCGATGAAGCCTGCCGCCCCGGTGATCAGTGCCTTGCGTTGCATCCGTCTTTCCCTTTTGCGCTGCCTGTTCTTAGCGGCTTGGACCGGTTCGGGTAAGGGGCAAGCTCAGCCGGGCTGATCGACCGGCAGGCCCGGGGGGCGGCGTCTTGCCCCCGAAAGCGCATTCAGCGCCACCGCAGCCAGAAGCACCGCACCGCCCACCCATGTGCCCGCCGAGGCGGTTTCGCCCAAGACCACAAACACCCACAGCGGGGCAAGCAGCACTTCGACCATCGACAGCAGGGTAAGCTCGGCGGCCGGGATCACCCGGCTGCCTGCGGTGTAAAGCGCCATCCCACTGGCGAGGATCCCCGCACCCATGGCAAGCGCAATGGCGATATCGCGTGAAGGCACCCAAAGGGGCTGACCCGTGACCCCCAGAGCCAGAGCCGCCGCTGCCATCGAAAACAGACCGCCCAGCACCACCGCCGGCAGCATGTCGGACAGGCGGCCCCACCGCAGCGCAATGGTAAAACCGGCAAAGCCAAGGGCAGAGGTCAGGGCGGCAAGATTGCCCGCCATCGCCCCGGCGGCAAGACCCTCGCGCACCATCAGAAACATCCCGATCCCTGCCAGCGCAATCGCAGCCCAGGTGGCGTGGCGCACGGTTTCGTGCAAGATCAGCCAGCCCAGCAGGGCCGCGAGAAAGGGCGAGGCAGAGAACAGGAACACGGCATTTGCCACCGTCGTGGCCTGAAAGGCAAAGATTGCGCCGCCAAAGGCCAGCACGAGGCCAAGCCCGCCAATCGCGCCCGACCAGCCGATCCGCGTCACGGGCGGCAGCTTGCCGCCAGAGCGCCACAGGATCACCGCGACAAGCACGGGCACCATCCCGGCCGACCGCCAGAACAGCACGGCCCAGGTGCCCGCCTCGCTGATCTGACGGATCAAGAGCCCGTTCAGCGACCACAGCAGGGCAGCCAACAGCACCAGTTTCACGCCCGTTGTGTAGTGCATGGCCCCACCTCCGTGCCCGTGACGATCAAAGGCGGTGCAAGGGGGCGCGTCTGTCCCATCTGCGACGCGCGGAGGTCGGGGTCAGTAACCCAGACGCCGATCGACCAGATGCAGCAGCGGCTGCCCGGCCTCGGCCCGGCGGATGTTTTGCGCAATCACGCGGGCGGCGCTGTCGGGCCGGGTGTCCGCGGCGATGTGGGGCGTGACGGTGACTTGGGGGTGCGACCAGAACGGGTGATCCTGCGGCAGCGGCTCTGTCCGGAACACATCCAGCGTTGCATGGCCGATCTGTCCGCTGTCCAGCGCCGCGAGCAAGGCCGCGTCGTCGATCAGCGCGCCGCGGCCTGGGTTGAGGATCACGGCGCCGCGCGCGGGCAGGGCGAGCGTTGCGGCATTCAACAGGTTTTCCGTCTGCGGCGTGCGTGGCAGCAGCGTCACCACGATCTGCGCCCCGTGAAGCGCCTGATGCAGCCCGTCGGACCCCGACAGGCAGCGCAGGCCAGCCACGGATTTCGGTGCCCTGCTCCAGCCCGTGACCGGAAAATTGAGTGCGGCAAGCGCAAGGGCACAGGCGCGGCCAAGCTCGCCCAGCCCAAGCACCGTGACCGGCCGGTCGCGCGCCAGCGGCGGGCAGACGGGAACCCAGCGCCGATCGGGGTTGAGGATATGGGCATCCATGCCAAGATGATGGCGCAGGGTGTGACCCACCACCCATTCGACCATCCCTTCGGTCAAGGCAGGATCGACCATGCGACACAGCGGCTGGGTCAGGCTGGCATTGCCCACGATCCGCTCCACGCCCGCCCAAAGCGACAGCACCGCCTTGGCCCGGGTGAAGGGTGTGAAATCCTGCAAGGGCGCACTTGGGGCATAGACGATGTAATCCACCGTCTCGGGCGCGGCCTCCAGCACCAGATCCGCCGCAACCCCTGCTTCGGTCAGGGCGCGGGGCAGGGCATCCTTGTACTCGTCCCAAAGGCTGGGCGCTGCGAACAGGACCACCGGCATCTAGCGCGGCCTGTGGACATGGGCGCTCTGGATCAGTCCAAAGGCCACCAGCAGCACCAGCATGGCCGAGCCGCCATAAGACAGGAACGGCAGCGGCACGCCCACCACCGGCGCAAGGCCCATCACCATGGACAGGTTCACCGCCAGATAAAGAAAGAAGTTCACCGCAATCCCAAGGATGAGCAGGGTTGAAAACCTGTCCTTGTTCTGGATCGCCGAGACATAGCAGAAAAACAGGATCAGTCCGTAAAGCACCAAAAGGCTGAACACGCCGACAAAGCCGAATTCTTCGCCCAGCGTGGTGAAGATGAAATCGGTGTGCTTTTCGGGCAGAAAGTTCAGGCGGCTTTGTGTGCCCTGCATGAAGCCCTTGCCGCTCCATCCGCCAGAGCCGAGGGCGATCTGCGCCTGAATGATGTTATAGCCCGCCCCCAAAGGGTCGGCGGTCGGGTCAAGGAACGTGTCGATGCGGCGGAACTGGTAATCGTGCAGCAATTGCCACGGCGTGCCACGGCTGGCCATCACGGCCCAGATCGCAGCGACGACGCCCCCGATCACCACCGCGAAATACCACAGGCTGACCCCCGCCAGCAGCATGACGGCCCCGCCGATCATCAACAGGATCAGCGCGGTGCCAAGGTTGGGCTGCATCAACACCAGAACCGTCGGGATCACGGTCAGCACGACCGGGATCAGCACCCAGAACAGCCGCGACGTCTTTTTCACATCCAGCCAGTCGTAATAGGCGGCCAGCATCATCACCAGAGTGACTTTCATCAGTTCCGAAGGTTGCAGCCGCAGGCCGCCGAACTCGATCCAGCGTTGGGCCCCCATGCCCATGGCGCCAAAGAATTCGACGACCAGCAGCAGCAGGACCGAAACGATATAGGCAAGCAGCGACATGTTGCGCCAAAACCAGATCGGCACGAAGGCAACAAAGAACATCAGCACCGCGCCAAGCGCAAAGATCTGCATCTGGCGCCCGGCCCAGACATCCATCCGCCCGCCCGCGATGGAATAGAGCGCAAGCCAGCCTACCGCCGACACCGCCGTGACCAGCACGATCAGCGGCCAGTTCAGATACAGAACCTTGCGCAGGCCCGTCGGCACATATTTGACGCGATATTCCAGAAAGCTCATGCCCCGCCCCTAAGCCCGGCTGGAGGAAGGGGCGCGACCGTCGGCATCGCGCAGCGGCAGCTTTTCCAGCATGGATTCGATGCGGTTGCGCTGACTTGACGGATAGGCAGACAGCGGCGGCAGACCATCGCTCATCGCGCGCAGGATCACGTCGCGGGCAATGGGCGCTGCGGCGGTGGATCCGCCCCCGCCGTGTTCCACCACCACCGAGACGGCATAGCGGGGGTTGATATAGGGCGCATAGCCCACGAACAGCGCGTGGTCGCGGCGGTTCCACGGCAACTGGTCGTTCGAAATCACCCCGCGCGCCCGTTCGGCGGCGGTGATGTTGCGCACCTGGCTGGTGCCGGTCTTTCCGGCCCAGACCATCGCCTCGTCCACAATGCGCGAGGATTTTGCCGTGCCGCGTTCGTCATTCATGACGGCATACATGCCCGAGCGGATCTTGCGCATGATCTCCTCCTCGATCCCGAGGCTTGGCGCCTCGGCGATCGGGGTTTCCTTTCCGTCGATCGATTTCACCAGACGCGGCACCACCGCGCGACCCGTCGCAATGCGCGCCGTCATCACCGCAAGCTGCAACGGAGAGGTCAGCACATAGCCCTGGCCGATACTGGCGTTGATCGTGTCGCCAATGCGCCAGTCCTGCTTGTGCCGTTCCATCTTCCAGGCGCGATTGGGCATGATGCCTTCGGCGATGGCAGACATCGGAATGTCATGGCGCACGCCCAGCCCGAACAGCTTGCCCATCTCGGCGATCTTTTCGATGCCGACGCGCTGCGCGATGTCGTAATAATAGACATCGCAGCTTTCGCTGAGCGAGCGTTCAAGGTTGACCGCCCCATGCCCCGCGCGTTTCCAGCAATGGAACCGCCGCCCGCCGAATTCCAGATACCCGGGGCAGCGCACCGTGGTATTGACGGTGATCAGCCCTTCCTTCAGGGCGGCCAAAGCCGTGATCATCTTGAAGGTGGACCCCGGCGGATAGACGCCCTGCACCGTCTTGTTGGCCAGCGGCCGGTGATCATCTTCCATCAATCCGTTGTAATCGGCATGGCTTATGCCGCGCACGAACAGGTTCGGATCAAAGGAGGGCGAGGAGACGATGGCAATGATATCGCCATTTGTCACATCCATGACCACCGCGGCGGCCGATTCATCGCCCAGCCGCGCTTGCACGAAATTCTGCACATCCGCATCGATGGTCAGCCGCACATCGGCGCCCGGGTCGCCTTCCTCGCGCTCCAACTCGCGCATCACGCGGCCCACGGCATTCACCTCGATCCGCCGGGTGCCCGCCCGGCCGCGCAGATGATCCTCAAGCCAGCGTTCCACCCCGATCTTGCCGATCTGGAATTTGGGGATGCGCAACAGCGGGTCGGGCGATTCGATCCCTTCGAGATCGCGTTCGGACACCGGCCCGACATAGCCAAGCACATGGGCGAAATCGGTGTCGCGGGGGTAAATCCGGCTGAGCCCCACCTCGGGCGAGACGCCGGGAAGCGACGGCGCATTCAGCGCCACCTTCGACAGATCGTCCCATGTCAGCCGGTCTGCCACCGTGATCGGGGCAAAGGGGCTGGTGCGCATCATCTCTTTCGCGGTGCGGTCCAGATCCTCGGCCGACAGCGGGATGACATGGGCAAGTTTTGCCAGCACCTCATCGACATCGCCCGCATCCTCGCGCGTGATGACGACCCGGTAGTTTTGTTCATTGCCCGCCAGAAGTTTGCCATTGCGGTCATGGATCAGCCCGCGCGCCGGCGGGATCAGCCGGATCGAGATGCGGTTTTCCTCGGCCAGCAGCTTGAACTGGTCGGCCTGATCGACCGACAGATAGCGCATCCGCGCGCCCAGAACGGCAAACATCGCCGTCATCGCGCCGCCAAGCAGCAGCGCCCTGCGATGCGTCACGCGGGCAGACTCTTCGGTTTCCTTTGGGCTGCGTCTCATTCTGATACCTTCACAACCGGCGTCCGAAACTGTCAACCTCGCCGGTGGCGGGCTTGCGCAGGTCAAAGGCCAGTCGGCTGATGCCCACCACGACAGGATAACACAGGATCGACCACAGAACCTGCATCAGGGCAAAGCCAAATCCGGGTTGCGGCAGGAACGATAGCGTGAAGACCAGCCGATACCCAAGCAGGCAGGCGATCATCAGACCCGCAACCATGGCCCATTCGGCCACCAGGGTAAGCTCGCGCGTCAAGGCCACACGGCTGCGCACGAATTCCACCGCGACCACCACCAGCGCCGTCCAAAGCCCCGGCGGGCGCATCAGCACCATGTCTTCAAGCAGCAGCACCCCGGCAAGCAGCCAGACCGGCAGGTAATCGGGCCGCCGCGTGGCCCAGGCAAAGATCAGGCACAGCAACAGATCGGGCCCGGGCCAGTCGCCGGCCTCGGACCCAAGCGGCAACAGCCGCGCATAAAGCAGCAAAAGGGCGATGCCGACAAACACCGCCCGGTAAAACCAGATGCTGGACCGCAGCGCATCACCCATCGCCGCCATCCGTCTCGGTCGAGGCGTCGGCAGCGGGCTCTGCCTCGGGCTGGGTGCCGCGGGCGGGCAACGCCTCGGTGTTGAGCGCGCCGGACGTGTCTGGCCCGTCGGGAACCACGGGCGGCGCGATCAGGGCGCCTGCATCGGTGATCGGCGTCAATTCATGGCTGCGCAGCACGCGCAGGAATTCCAGCCGCTGGTAATCCGCGCTCAGGCTGACGCGCAGGCGGCGGTCATTGCCCAGCACCACGGTGCCGACCAGAAGCCCGGCCGGGAACATGCCGCCATCGCCGGAACTGACCACGCGGTCGCCCGGGCGCACCTCGTCGGATTGTTCCAGAAATTCAAGCGGCGGCAGGGCGGTGTTGTCGCCCGACAAAAGCCCCTTCTGGCCCGAAGGCTGCACCGTCACCGGGATACGGCTGTTGGTGTCGGTCAGCAGGATCACCCGGCTTGTGCGCTCTCCGACGCCCGAGATGCGGCCGACAACGCCGATGCCATCCATCGTGGCCCAGCCATCCAGAATGCCATCGCGCGCGCCCACATTGATCAGCACCGATTGGCGGAACGGGCTGCCGCTGTCGGCCAGAACCTGCCCGGTCACATGGGTCAGCTTGGGGTCCAGCCGCACCTGATTGAGGTCCAGAAGCCGCGCGTTTTGCTGTTCAAGCTGCAAGGCCGCCTCTTTCCAGGCCTTCATCTGCTGCAATTCGCGGCGCAGGTCCTGGTTCTGTTCGTGCAGGCTGGCATAGCTCTGGAACTGGTCGATCATGCCCGCGGCCTTGGTGATCGGCGTCATCACCCAGTCAAAAGACGGCACCACCCGGTCCACCAGGGCCGCCCGGTAGCGTTCGACCCGCGGGCTGTCGATCCGCCAAAGCAGGAACAGACCCAGCAGCACAAGCACGAGGAGCCCCACCAGAACCCGGCGCAAGGGGCGCGAAAAATCTTCCGGGTCTGTGCGCGTCTTGGCCATGCCGGTCCGTCAGTTCCGTTCCAAAAGGTCCGGCGCAAGGGCCGGGTCAACCTGATCCGGCAAGGTGCCAGATCAGCTGTCGTAATCGATCACATGCCGCAGTTGCTTTTCGTATTCCAGCGCCTTGCCGGTGCCCAGCGCCACACAATTGAGTGACTCATTGGCCACGCTGATCGAGAGGCCCGTCTGTTCGCGCAAGGACAGGTCCAGATCGCCCAAGAGCGCCCCACCCCCGGTCAGCATCACGCCCCGGTCCACGATATCGGCGGCAAGGTCGGGCGGCGTTGCCTCCAGCGCCTGCATCACCGCATCGCAGATCTGCTGCACGGGTTCGGCCAGCGCCTCGGCCACCTGGGCCTGGTTGATCTCGCACCGTTGAGCAGGTCGCGCCCGCGGATCTGCATCGAAGCGCCGCGCCCGTCATCGGGCATGCGGGCGGTGCCGATGCTGGTCTTGATCCGCTCGGCCGTGGATTCCCCGATCAGCAGGTTCTGATGGCGACGCAGATAGTTGATGATCGCCTCATCCATCCGGTCGCCGCCGACGCGGACCGACCGCGCATAAACGATGTCGCCCAAGGACAGCACCGCAACCTCGGTGGTGCCGCCGCCGATATCGACCACCATGTTGCCGGTGGGGTCGGTGATCGGCATGCCCGCGCCAATCGCGGCCGCAATGGGTTCGGCGATCAGCCCGGCACGGCGCGCGCCCGCCGACAGCACCGATTGCCGGATCGCGCGCTTTTCCACCGGGGTCGCGCCATGCGGCACGCAGACGATGATCTTGGGCTTCGAGAATGTCGTGCGCTTGTGCACCTTGCGGATGAAATGCTTGATCATTTCTTCCGCCGCCTCGAAATCGGCAATCACGCCGTCGCGCATCGGGCGGATCGCCTCGATGCTGCCCGGGGTGCGGCCCAGCATCAGCTTGGCGTCCTCGCCCACCGCCAACACCTGTTTCTTGCCGTCCTTCGAATGATAGGCCACCACCGAAGGCTCGTTCAATACAATCCCCTTCCCCCGGATATAGACCAGCGTGTTCGCCGTGCCGAGGTCGATCGCCATATCCGACGAGAACAGACCGGAAAGTATCGACATGCCTATGGTGTCCTTTTGCAACGTCACATGGCCCCGCGACTCGCGTAGCAGAGGGGGCGCGTTCATATAAGGCCCCGGGTCAACAGGCGAAAGGGCAAAGGATTGCGCTGGCGTCAATCCGCTGTGACATCGCCCGCCTTGTCAAATTGCGACAGTGCCGGCTGATTTGTCGCCCATCCTGACCCGCGACTTGCAGCTTTGCAACCATGCGCCCCGCCCCCGCGCCGGGACTGCCGGCAGGGGCGGCCTTGACCCCGCACGTGGCGTGGCATGGGCGAGGTCAAAGTGGCGAATCATCGAAGGGTTCGGCCCGGGCGTGCCGCGTCATTCGGTGACGGTGACGCGGATCTTGTCGCCCGACACCGTGATGGTTTCCTTGCCCGGGGTCGTTGCGATGAAGATCACCTCGACCGCTGGCGTCATGCCACCGCAGGACCGGCTGTTTCGCACGCCCGGCTTGCCATAGACGATCTGGCCGGTCTTGAGAAACCGCGTCTTGAGCCGGTTCTTCCCCGGAAGCGTCCCGCAGGTTTCGCCGCGGATGCCGTGGATGACCTTTTGTTGCCCGACTTTCAACGAAACGCTGGGCGCCCATTCGATCAGGTTCGAGGCGTCGGCATCGGCAGATCGCGGCAAGGCCGTCAGGGCAAGGGCGGCCAAAGACAGGGCAAAGACAAGACGCAGCATGACAAATCCTTTCTGAAACCAATTCCGAAAGCGTCACACCGGCGTGGGGCCGTGTCAATCCGGCCGCGCGGCGGTCCCGGGCTTAGGGCTGCGCGCGGCGCTCTGTCGCTTCGGCGGCCTTGATCACCTCGGCGATGCGCAGACCGATCCCGCGGCTGCCCTTGACCGAAGGATGGA
>JALOSF010000079.1 GCA_025458525.1 Cypionkella sp.
CTCTATCATTTCCCCCTGTCTCCGTTCTGCCGCAAGGTGCGTCTGACCCTGGCAGAGAAAAAGCTGGAGGTAGAGCTTGTCGAGGAACGCTATTGGGAGCCGAGCCCCGATTTTCTGCGCCGCAATCCGGCAGGCAAGGTGCCGATCCTGAAGCTGGAAGGCAAGACGCTCAGCGAGAGTCAGGCCATTTGCGAATATCTGGACGAAACCTTTCCCACCCCCGCGCTCATGCCCCGCGACCCCGAGGTGCGCTACGAGGTGCGGCGCATCTGTTCGTGGTTCGATGACAAGTTCCACGACGAGGTGACGTCGAAACTGCTGTATGAGCGGGTGAACAAGAAGGTGATGAAGCTGGGCTACCCGGATTCCAAGAACGTGAAATCCGGTGCAGCACAGATCAAGTTTCACCTGGATTACATGGCCTGGATCCTGGATCAGCGGCGCTGGCTGGCGGGCGATACCATGACGCTGGCCGATTTCACGGCCGCGGCGCATCTGTCCTGTCTGGATTACATCAGCGATGTGGACTGGAACCGGTCGGCCACGGTGAAGGACTGGTATGCCAAGATCAAGTCACGGCCCAGTTTTCGCACGCTGTTGGCCGATCAGGTGCCGGGGTTCCCGCCGCCTGCGCATTACGCCGATCTGGATTTCTGACGGCCTGCGCCGGGGTGTCGCCCCCGGGTTTCGGCAGCCTTTGGAACAGACGCCACTCAGGCGCGTTTGGCCAAAGAGGCGATGCCCAGCGTATGCAGCACCTTTGCCTCGATCTGGGCCGCATCCATTCCGGCGATGCGATACATGGCTTCGGGTGAGGCGTGGTCGATGAAGGTGTCGGGCAGGACCATGGAGCGGTATTTCAACCCGGTATCGAAGATGCCTTCTTCGGCCAGAAGCTGCGCGACATGGCTGCCAAAGCCGCCAATGGCGCCTTCTTCGATGGTGATCAGCGCCTCGTGATTGCGGGCGAGGTTGAGGATCATGTCGCGGTCCAGCGGCTTGGCAAAGCGGGCATCAACCACAGTGGGGGACAGCCCCTTTTGCGCAAGGCTTTCGGCGGCTTTGAGCGTTTCCTGAAGCCGTGTGCCAAAGGAGAGAAGGGCCACACGATTGCCGGACTGGATCAGCCGGGCGCGCCCGATTTCCAAGGCGGTGCCAAGCGCCGGCAGTTCGACGCCGACACCCTCGCCGCGCGGGAAACGAAAGGCGATCGGGCCGTCGTCATGGGCAGCGGCAGTGGCGACCATATGGGCAAGTTCCGCCTCATCCGCGGCGGCCATCACCACGATGCCGGGCAGGTTGGAAAGGAAGGCTACGTCAAAACTGCCAGCATGGGTCGCGCCGTCGGCACCCACCAGGCCAGCGCGGTCGATGGCAAAGCGCACGGCCAAGCGCTGGATCGCCACGTCATGCACCACCTGATCGTAGCCGCGTTGCAGAAAGGTCGAGTAGATCGCACAGAACGGTTTCATCCCGCCCGCGGCAAGCCCGGCCGAAAAGGTGACGGCGTGCTGTTCCGCGATGCCGACATCGAAACAGCGGCGCGGAAAGCGGTCGGCGAACAGGTTGAGCCCCGTGCCATCGGGCATGGCGGCGGTGACGGCGACGATCTTGTCGTCGCGCTCGGCCTGCGCGATCAGCGATTGGGCAAAGACCTTGGTATAGCTGGGCGCATTGCTGGCGGCCTTGGCCTGAACCCCGGTCAGGACATCGAACTTGCCCGTGGCATGGCCCTTGTCGCGCGCCGCCTCGGCCGGGGCATAGCCCTTGCCCTTTTTGGTCAGCACATGCAGCAGGATCGGCCCGGTGGCGCGCGCACGCGCCGTGCGCAGGATGGGCAACAGCTGATCCAGGTCGTGGCCATCGATCGGGCCGATGTAGGAAAACCCCAGCTCCTCGAACAGGGTGCCGCCCATCGCCATGCCCTTGAGCATTTCCTTGGCCCGGCGCGCGCCGTCCTGAAACGGTTGCGGCAACAGGCCCAGCGCGTTCTTGGCGGCGGCCTTCAGGTCTTGCAGCGGGGCCTCGGCATAAAGGCGGCTCAGATAGCTCGAAAGCGCGCCCACCGGCGGGGCGATCGACATTTCGTTGTCGTTCAGCACCACGAACAGCCGCTTTTTCAGATGGCCCGCGTTGTTCATCGCCTCGAAGGCCATGCCCGCGCTCATGCTGCCATCGCCGATCACGGCGACAGCATCGCCCGGATCGCCGCCCAGATCGGCGGCCATGGCAAAGCCCAGCGCCGCCGAGATCGAGGTCGAGGAATGCGCGGCCCCAAAGGGATCATAGGGCGATTCCGACCGTTTGGTGAAGCCTGACAGCCCGCCTTCCATCCGCAGGGTGCGAATGCGGTCCCGCCGCCCGGTCAGGATCTTGTGGGGATAGCATTGGTGGCCGACATCCCAGATGATCTTGTCGCGCGGCGTGTCGAACACCGCATGCAGCGCGACCGTCAGTTCGACCACCCCAAGCCCCGCGCCCAGATGCCCGCCCGTCACCGAAACGGCCGAAATCGTCTCGGCCCGCAGTTCATCGGCCAGTTGCCGCAATTCCCGGTCGGACAGCGCCTTCATGTCCGAGGGAAGGCGCACGCGGTCGAGCAGCGGAGTTTTGGGTCGGTCGGTCATGTCCTGCCTTTTCGCCTTAGCTGTCGCGCGCGATCACGAACCGCGCGGCCTCTATCAGGGTTTTGGCCCTGTCGCCATAGGGCGCAAGATGGCCTTCCGCCTCTGCGACCAGATCACGCGCCTTGCGCCGCGCCCCGTCAAGACCAAGCAGCGAGACAAAGGTTGCCTTGCCCGCCTTCGCATCCTTGTGCAGGCGTTTGCCGGTTTGCGCCTCGTCGCCGGTTTCGTCGAGGATGTCATCCGCGATCTGGAACGCAAGGCCAAGGGCGGTGGCATAGGCGCGCAGCGGCGCAGGATCAGCCCCTGCAAGCACCGCCCCCGCTTCGGCGGACCAGCGGATCAGCGCGCCGGTCTTGCCCGCCTGCAAGCGCGTGATCTGATCCAGCGTCAGCGGGTTGGCCGCGCTTTCGGCGGCAATGTCCAGCGCCTGACCCAGCACCATGCCTTCGGCGCCAGAGGCAAGCGCAAGACCCTGAACCAAGGCGATACGGGTGTCGCCCGTGCCCAGCGCGGGGTCACACAGCAATTCAAAGGCCAGCGTCTGCAAGGCATCCCCGGCCAGAACCGCCGTCGCCTCGTCCCATTTCACATGGACGGTGGGCTGGCCCCGACGCAGATCGTCATCATCCATGCAAGGCATGTCATCATGCACAAGGCTATAGGCGTGCAGACATTCGACCGCGGCGGCGGCGGCAATCGCGCGGTCGGGCGGCAGACCGAACAGGGCCGCGCTTTCCAGCACCAGAAAGCCGCGCAACCGTTTGCCACCCGCGACGGCATAGCGCATCGCATGGATCACGGGTTCATCGGCCTGCCGGGCCAGGGCAAGGTCAAGCCGCGCCTGGATCAGCCGGGCAGCCTCGCCAAGGGCTTGGGGAAAGCTCACATACCCTCCACCGCTGAGGTGCCGATGGCACGGCCTTCGGCGGCACGGATCAGATCCACCTTTTCCTCGGCATCCTTCAACTTTGCCTCGCAATGCGCCTTGAGCGCCGCGCCGCGTTCATAAAGCGCGATCGAGGCCTCCAGCGCCACGTCGCCGCGTTCAAGCTGGCCCACCACCTGTTCCAGCGCGGCCATGGCCTCCTCGAAGGTCAGTTCACTTACGGGTTTGTCGGTCATGCGCCTTGCCTTCCCAATTCTTCGACATGTGCGGCCGCACTATCGGCCAAAGCGTCCAGATCATAGCCGCCCTCCAGCGACGATACCACCCGGCCTGCGCAGCATTCGTTTGCCAGGTCGCAAATCGCCCGGGTCAGCCAGGCGAAGTCATCCTCCTCCCACATCAGCGAGGCCAGCGGGTCGGCGCGATGGGCATCGAAGCCGGCGCTCAGGATCACAAGCTCTGGCTGCCAGTGCCGCAGTTCCTCCAGCGCAGGCTGCCATAGCGCGCGCATCCGCCCCCCGCCCGAGCCTTCGGGCAAGGGAATGTTGGTGATCTGCCCATGGGCGCCGCGCTCTCGCGGATGGCCGGTGCCGGGATAAAGCGGCATCTGGTGGCTGGAGACAAGGCGCACCCGCCGCTCGTCCCACAGCAGGTCTTGTGTGCCGTTGCCATGGTGCACGTCGAAATCAAGCACCGCCACACGTGACACCCCGTGCAGATCCAGCGCCCGCATCGCGCCGATCGCCACCGTGCCAAACAGGCAAAATCCCATCGCGGTTTCCCGCTCGGCATGGTGCCCGGGTGGGCGCGCCGCGACAAAGGCACGGCCCCCTTGGGTCATCACATGGTCCACCCCGGCACAGATGCCGCCCACGGCGCGCAAGGCGGCGCGATACGATCCCGGGGAAAGATAGGTGTCGCCATCGACTTGTGCCCAGCCGTGCAGCGGCACGCTTGCGGCAATGCGCTCGACATAGCGTTGCGGGTGACAGCGAAGCACATCGGCCACCGCCCCCAAGGGCGCGTCCTGTCGCCTGACGGGCAGCCCGCGCAAGCCGCGCTCCACCGCCTCCAGACGCGGCACCTGTTCGGGGTGGCCGGGTGGGGTGACGTGGTCCAGGCAGTCGGTATGGGTCAGAACCAGAACCATCGCGCTCTCCGCAGTCTGCAAGGTGTTGTCTTGGCCTTGCCCTGTTTGGCGTGCGACTGCCGTGTCATCAACCCGTCACTTGCACGACCCCCCCGGTTTCGGCTTATATGCCGGATCATTTGACGAGAGATGTTATGCAAGACGGAACCGCCGCCTATCTGACCCCCGACCTGCCCGCCGCGCAGGACTTTACCGACCCCGCCGCCGCCGTTGATCGGCTGGAGGCGCTTTATGCCACCGCCACGGCTTTTCTGGCCGATCATTTCAGTGCCGTCGTCACGGGCGGCAAGCCGCAAAGCCGGATCCGCGCGTTTTACCCTGAGATCCGCCTGACCGTCACCAGCCACACCAAGGCGGACTCGCGCCTGTCCTTTGGCCATGTCGCAAGCCCGGGCAGCTATTCGACCACCGTCACGCGGCCCGATCTGTTTCGGCAGTATCTGATCCAGCAGCTTGGCCTTCTGATCGAAAATCATGGCGTTGCGGTGCAGATCGGCCCATCCGACACGCCCATTCCGGTGCATTTTGCCGTTGCGGGCAATCCGTCCGTTTCTGTCCCGCAAGAAGGCGTGCTGGAATTCAGCCTGCGCGATGTGTTCGACGTGCCGGATCTGGCCACCACCAATGACGACATCGTCAACGGGATGCGCACCGAAAACCCGGACGGGTCGATGCCGCTTGCCCCCTTTACCGCGCAGCGGGTGGATTACAGCCTGGCCCGGTTGACGCATTACACCGCCACGGACGCGCAGCATTTCCAGAATCACGTCCTGTTCACGAATTACCAGTTCTATGTGGACGAATTCGAAGCCTATGCCCGCCAGATGCTGGCCGATCCGGCACAGGGCTATACCGCCTTTGTCGCCACCGGGAACCAGATCATCACCACGCCGGACGGGGTGCTGCACCCCTCGGGCAAAACGCCGCAGATGCCGACCTATCACCTGAAACGCGCCGATGGGCAGGGGATCACGCTGGTCAACATCGGGGTTGGCCCGTCCAATGCCAAAACGGCAACCGACCACATCGCCGTGCTGCGGCCCCATGCCTGGCTGATGGTGGGCCATTGCGCGGGCTTGCGCAATTCGCAGTCGCTGGGCGATTTCGTGCTGGCCCATGCCTACCTGCGCGAAGACCACGTTCTGGATGACGATCTGCCGGTCTGGGTTCCGATCCCGGCCCTGGCCGAGATCCAGATCGCGCTGCAAGAGGCCGTGGCCGAGGTGACGCAGCTGGAAGGCTATGAGCTTAAGCGCATCATGCGCACCGGCACCGTGGCGACCATCGACAACCGCAACTGGGAGTTGCGCGATCAGTCCGGCCCGGTCAAGCGCCTGTCGCAGTCGCGGGCCATCGCGCTTGATATGGAAAGTGCAACGATTGCTGCCAACGGGTTCCGCTTCCGGGTGCCCTATGGCACCTTGTTGTGTGTGTCCGACAAGCCCTTGCATGGCGAGTTGAAGTTGCCGGGCATGGCGTCCGACTTTTACAAGACCCAGGTCAGCCGCCACTTGCAGATCGGCATTCGCGCGATGGAGCGTCTGCGGCTGATGCCGATCGAGCGTATCCACAGCCGGAAGTTGCGCAGCTTTGAAGAAACCGCCTTCCTGTAACCGCCTATTTTCCCGGGTCACGCACGGTTTGGGCTTGATTTGGACGGCAAAACCCTGTGTAGCGAAACGCGTCGCCGGTAACGGCCAACCCAGATATTTGGCCGCATCCCGTCAGGGCGGTGGCTTGCAATAAGGAAGAAAAAGATGACGACGAAACCGATGACCAAGACCCAGCTCGTGGCCGCCATTGCAGATGCGATGGGTGCAGACAAGAAAACCGCAGGTTCCGCTCTGGACGCGCTGGTTGATGTTGTAACGCGCGAAGTGGCAGCTGGTGGTTCGGTCACGCTTCCCGGTCTTGGCAAGGTCGCCTGCAAGGCCCGCCCCGAGCGTCAGGTGCGCAACCCGGCAACGGGCGAAACCATGACCAAACCGGCGGACAAGCAAGTCAAATTCGCCATTGCCAAGGCCCTGAAGGACAGCGTCAACGCCTGATCCCTCTGGTCACGCGACACGGGAAGGGCCGCCGGTTTCTGGCGGCCTTTTTTGTTGCTCGGGGGCGTTTCGCACGGCAGGTTGTGGTTGGGGGTGGCGCAGCTTGCGCGCCCCGAAACCATGATCCGATCGACGGGATGTCGGGGCATGGGGCAAATCGCGTGCAGAACGTGCCTGGTGACGGAGGGTTTGGGTGAGCAATCGGATGATTTCAGACGATCTTGTGGCGTGGTTCAATGAACGCTGGTTTGATGACATGGGGGCCATCGATGGCAAGGATGTGGCCTTCCTGTCGCAGATGATCGCGACAGCAAAGCCCCGGGTCGTGGTCGAGATCGGCTGTGCCAGCGGCATGTCCACCTGCATTCTTGCGGCCTTGATGTCGGAACAGGGCGGCGGCGAATTGCACAGCTTTGATGTTGCCCAACGGTATTACGTCGATACGACAAAGCCGGTCGGCTATCTGGTCGCCGAAGCGCCGCCGCATCCTGGTGTTGAGATCACGGTGCACCGGGGCAAGACCTGCATTGATGTGGGCGATCATCTGACCGGCCAGATTGATCTGTGTTTCATCGACGCGGCGCACCGGCATCCCTGGCCGTTGATCGACACCTTGGGCGTGCTGCCCTTGATGAAGCCGGGTGGGATCATCGTTCATCACGATCTGAAGATGTTTCAGTCCACCCAGATCGATGCATATGCCACCGGGCCCAAACATGTGCTTGATCAGGCCCCGCCTGTCACGCGTGTCTATCCTGACGCCGAGGCGCAGGCCGAAGGCGGGCGGTTGATGAAATCGCGAAAGATCAATCAGAACATTTTTGCCCTGCGCGTGCCCGACAACAAGGCGGCCTTCGGGGCCAAGCTGGCCGACGGCTTCTATCTGGGCTGGGACAAGCAAAGCTATCGCCTTGTCCCACTGGATTTCGCGGATCGGTTTCGCGACTTCCTCACAAAAAACCACACTCCTTGGGTCGTTGCGTCCTTTGCCGAAGGCATGCGCCGGTATTCCCCCCCGGAACCGGCCACGCCGGTTGCCGCGCCCCTGCGCCGCCCGGGCCTGGGCCGACGGCTTGTCAACAGGCTGACCGGCCGTTAGCTGCGGCGCCTTTCGGCTTTGAAACAATTTTCACGCAGCCTTTCATGGCATGTGATCGGCGATTGCCGCATGATCCGCGCATCAACACGGAGGTTTGCCATGCGTCTGTCTGATCTGAAGCGCCTTGTCGCCCCTGTCACCCTGCCAAAGCCGGTCGTCGTGCCTGCGCCGATTGCCGTTCTGGCATCTTAACCGATCAGGCCGCGCTTGCCGCCGGTCTGTGCGCGGTCCAGCAACAGGTGGTCCAGCAGAACGCAGGCCATCATGGCCTCGCCCACCGGCACGGCCCGGATGCCCACACAAGGGTCGTGGCGGCCCTTGGTGATCAGGTCGATTTCCTCGCCCCGTTGATTGACGGTCTTTCGCGGGGTAAGGATGCTCGACGTTGGCTTCACCGCGAAACGGCAGATCACGGGCTGACCGGTTGAAATGCCGCCAAGGATGCCGCCGGCGTGGTTCGACAGAAATTCGGGTCCGTTCGGCCCCATGCGGATTTCGTCGGCGTTATCGACGCCGGTCAGCGCGGCGGCGGCCATGCCGTCGCCAATCTCTACCGCCTTGACGGCATTGATGCTCATCATCGCGCTGGCCAGGTCGCTGTCCAGCTTGCCATAAAGCGGGGCGCCAAGTCCCGCCGGGACGCCAGTGGCGATCACCTCGATCACCGCGCCCACCGAATTGTGCGACAGGCGCAGCTCGTCAAGATAGGCGGCCCAGTCCGTGGCGGCGACCGGATCGGGGCACCAGAAGGGATTGTTCTCGACCTCGGCCAGATCCACGCGGCCACGGTCTATGCCGAGCGGCCCCATCTGGACCATATAGCCGGTGATGCGCAGATCGGGCACCATCGCCGACAAGGCCGCGCGGGCCACGCCCCCAGCAGCCACGCGGGATGCGGTTTCGCGGGCCGAAGACCGCCCGCCGCCGCGATAGTCGCGGTGGCCATATTTCTGGTGATAGGTGATGTCGGCATGGCCGGGGCGAAAGGCTTGCGCGATGTCGCCATAGTCCTTTGACCGCTGATCGGTGTTTTCGATCATCAACTGGATCGAGGTGCCCGTGGTGCGACCTTCGAACACGCCCGACAGGATGCGCACCTCATCGGGTTCCTTGCGCTGGGTCGTGAACTTGTTCTGCCCCGGCTTGCGCTTGTCCAGCCATGGCTGGATATCGGCCTCGGTCAGCGCGATGCCGGGGGGCACACCGTCCACGGTGCAGCCGATGGCGGGGCCATGGCTTTCGCCCCAGGTGGTCACGCGGAACAGGTGGCCGAAGGTATTCAGACTCATGGCGGTCTCCCTTGGGGGCTGTTTAGGGGAAATCGGGGCCGGAATGAAGGGGGGATTTTCCAGCCCTATCATGGGGCCAGCGGGCCGGAATGAATGCAAAAGCAATATCTTGCCCGATTATCCTGGCAAAGCCGCGCGATTTGCGGCCTGCGCCGCACAAGCGCGGTTTGCATCTGTCGCACATCGTGATGGCGGTGTCATTCCCGACGCCGGTCGTGTTTGTTTGCAAGGGGCATGGCCCTGACCTCTGGCTGCGCTTATGGTTTGGCCATGACCGATGATCTGAAATCCCGGCTGACCGCACGCGCCCTTGAAGAAGGTTTTGCGGCCCTGCGCGTCACAACGCCCGATGCGATTCCGCAGGCGGCCGACCGTCTTGCGGCCTTTGTGGCGCAAGGGCGGCATGGGCAGATGGGCTGGATGGCCGAGCGGATGGGCTGGCGTGGCAATCCGGCGGCGCTTTGGCCCGAGGCGCGGTCGGTCATCATGCTGGCCGAAAGCTATTCTCCGGAAGAAAACCCGCTGCCCTTGCTGACCCTGCGGGATCGGGGGGTGATTTCGGCCTATGCGCAGGGCAAGGATTACCACGATCTGGTCAAGCGGCGGCTGAAGCGGCTGGGGCGGTGGCTGATCGATCAAAGCCCGTGCGAGATCAAGGTGTTCGTCGATACCGCCCCGGTGATGGAAAAGCCGCTGGCACAGGCGGCGGGCTTGGGCTGGCAGGGCAAGCACACCAATGTTCTGAGCCGCGACTTGGGGAACTGGTTTTTCCTGGGCGCGATCTTCACCACCCTGGACCTGCCCGCCGATGCGCCAGAGGTAAGCCATTGCGGGTCTTGCACCGCCTGTCTTGACATCTGCCCGACGCAGGCCTTTCCGGCGCCCTATCAGTTGGATGCGCGGCGCTGCATTTCATATCTGACGATTGAACACGCGGGTCCGGTGGACGAGGCTTTGCGCCCCCTGATGGGGAACCGGATTTACGGTTGCGACGATTGTTTGGCGGTCTGCCCGTGGAACAAGTTCGCGGTGGCGGCGCGCGACATCGGCTATGCGCCACGGCACGGCGCGCCGCCTTTGGCCGAGTTGGCCGCGCTTGACGATGCGGCGTTCCGCGCGCGGTTTGCGGGCAGCCCGATCAAGCGGATCGGGCGCGGACGGTTCGTGCGCAACGTGCTTTATGCCATTGGCAATTCGGGCGAAACCGGGCTGCGCGATCTTGCGCTGGGCCTGTGCGGCGATGCCGATCCGGTGGTCGCGGATGCCGCGGCATGGGCGGCGGCACGGCTTGCGTCTTGACGCTTTCAGCTGCGAAGCTGGTCACGAAGGGCGGTGATCTGATCGCGCAGGCGGGTCAGATCTTCCAGCGCCAGCCCTGATTTTTCCAGCACGCAAGCCGGGATATGGGCGGCAGCGGCCTTCATCTGGCGCCCCGTATCGGTCAGCGTGATGTTGACCTGCCGTTCATCCTGGGCATCGCGGGTGCGGGTGACAAGCCCACGCTCCTCCAGCCGTTTCAGAAGGGGGGTCAGGGTGTTGGATTCAAGCTGCACCTGCCGGCCCAAGGCGCCCACGCTTTGTTTGTCCTGCTGCCACAGCGCGGTCAGCACCAGATATTGCGGATAGGTCAGGCCAAGATCATCCAGCAACGGCTTATAGACATGCTGCATCGCATGGGTGGCCGAATACAGCGCGAAACAGATCATGTCGGGCAGGGCGAGTGTCATGCGGGTAATATAATCGTGCGCGATTAAATCGCAAGCGGGTTGACCGGGAGAGGCGACTCGCCTATATCTATCGCATACGATTAAATCGCAAACGAAAGGAAATCCGATGTCCGTTGATCCGAAATACTGGACCGAAGCCCAAGCCACCGGCGGGGGCCGCAATGGTCTGGCCAAGCTGGCCGATGGCAAGCTGACCGTGACGATGACCAGCCCGAAAGAGCTGGGTGGGTCGGGCGCCGGGCACAACCCCGAGGAGTTGTTCGCACTTGGCTATGCCGCCTGCTATCTGGGCGCGATGCGCTTTGCCGCCGGGGCCGAAAAGCTGGGCACGGTGCCGGACGATGCCACGGTAAACGCGCATGTCGGCATTGGCCCGCGCAGCGACGGCGGCTTCGGTCTGAAGGTCAAGCTGGTGGTCAAGCTGCCGGGGGTCGAACGGTCGGTGGCCGAAAAGATCGTGGAGCGTGGGCATTTCATCTGCCCCTATTCCAACGCGACCAAGGGCAATATCGAGGTCGAAACCGAACTGGCGTGAGCTGGATCACGCCTGCCCTGCGCCCCGGTCCTGGCCGGGGCGTTTGGCGTTTCGGCGGTTTTGCCTTACCTTGTGTCTTTGCAACAAAAACCGGAGGACAGCATGCATCGTGACCCGAAAGGCCGCCATCTGGCCGATACCCGTGCCCAAAGCACCGGAGCCAAGACAGCGCATTTCCTGCGCCTTGCCCGCGCTCCGCGTGAAACCTTTCACAAAAGCCGCACGCCCGAGACGGGAAGCCGGCTGATGCAATTCCTGCGCATCGCGCGCGGGCGGCTGGCGTAATGCAAAAGGGGCGCCGGTCAGCGCCCCTTTTGTCATCTGCTCCTGCTCAGGCGCGGACCAGTTTTTCGTAATCGGTCGAGATGCGCTTGCACAGATCGCCCACTTCGAAATTGTAATCGCCGATCTGGCCCACCGGGGTCACTTCGGCGGCGGTGCCGGTCAGGAAGCATTGCTCGAACCCTTCGAGTTCATGCGCCTCGATCCGGCGTTCGTGGACCTTGATCTGCATGTCGCGCAGCATGCCGATCACCGTCTGGCGGGTGATCCCGTTCAGGATCGCATCGGCGATGGGCGTGTGCACTTCGCCATCCTTGATGAAGAAGATGTTGGCGCCCGTCGCCTCTGCCACATAGCCGCGATAGTCGAACATCATCGCGTCCGAGCAGCCCTTGGCCTCGGCCGCGTGTTTTGACATGGTGCAGATCATGTAAAGCCCGGCGGCCTTGGCGGCATGGGGGATGGTGTCGGGCGAGGGGCGTTTCCATTTGGCGATGTCAAGTTTTGCGCCCTTGAACTTGGCGTCGCCATAGTAGTTGCCCCAGGACCAGACGGCCACCGCCATGCGGATCGGGTTGCGCTTGGCGGCGACGCCCATATCCCAGGACCAGACGGCCACCGCCATGCGGATCGGGTTGCGCTTGGCGGCGACGCCCATATCTTCGCCCGCGCCGCGCCAAGCTATGGCGCGCACATAGGCGTCGGTCAGGTTGTTCGCTTTCAGCACGGCGTCCTTTGCCGCCTCGATCTCGTCCACCGAATAGGGCAGCGGCATGTCGAGCAATTCGCCCGAGGTGCGCAGACGTTCGGAATGTTCGCGCGATTTGAAGATCTTGCCGTTATAGCACCGCTCGCCTTCGAACACGGCGCTGGCATAGTGCATCGCGTGGGTCAGGATATGGACATTGGCATCGCGCCAGTCCACCAGCTTGCCATCCATCCAGATGAACCCGTCGCGATCGTCATAACCTGCCATTTCAACCCCCTGTTTTCGCAATGTTGCGCAGATTTGGTCCGTTTCGGACATAAAGTTGCGCAAAACCGTAGGCGAGCTATCAGTTGGTTCTTGGAAAGTCAACAAGGCTGACGTAACTTCGACGTCAGGCACGGAGGCGACCATGGCAGATCAGACCCCAAGCGGCGAAAGCCTGCTGTTCCTGACGGATGAGCAGTTGCGCAAGGGTATCGAGGCGATGTTTTTTGCCTATCGTGGCTTTACCGCTGACCCGGATCGTATTCTGGAAGGGATGGATTACGGTCGCGCGCACCATCGGGCGCTGCATTTCATTCACCGCAGCCCGGGCACGACCGTGTCGAACTTGCTGTCGGTTCTGGGGGTCACGAAGCAATCGTTGAACCGCGTCTTGCGCACCCTGATCGAAGACGGCCTCGTCGAAGCGCGGGTCGGGCGGCGGGACAAGCGTGAGCGGCATCTCCACCTGACCGCCAAGGGTCAGGAGCTGGAACGCGAGTTGTCTGATGCACAGCGGGCGCGGATGCGGGCGGCCTATCGTGCGGCAGGACCGCAGGCGGTGGCGGGCTTTCGGCAAGTGTTGGAGGCGATGATGGACCCGGAACTGCGCAGGCAGTATCAAGGGCTGAAGGAGAATGGCGCATGACGCAAGGTGACGCGCATCTGCTTGTTGTCGATGATGATGAGCGTATCCGGGGTCTGCTTCAGAAGTTTCTGATCCGCAATGGATTTCTGGTGTCCGTGGCGCGCGACGGGGCGCAGGCGCGCCGATTGCTTGCCGGGTTGGAATTCGATCTGATTGTGCTGGATGTGATGATGCCCGGCGAAGACGGGATCAGCCTGACGCGCGAATTGCGCCAGAAGATGCAGACGCCGATCCTTTTGTTGACCGCCAAGGGTGAAACGGCCAGCCGGATCGAAGGGTTCGAGGCGGGGGCCGACGATTATCTTGGCAAGCCGTTCGAGCCAAAGGAACTTTTGCTGCGCATCAATGCCATCCTGCGCCGCGTTCCGGTGGTGCGGGCCGAAAGCGCGCCAAAGGTGCTGCATCTTGGCCTTGTCCGCTATGACATGGACCGGGGCGAATTGTGGCGCGGGTCCGATCCGGTTCGGCTGACCGCGACCGAGGCGGCGCTGATGCGGCTGTTTTCGGCGCATCCCGGCCATGCGATCAGCCGAGAGCGTCTGGTCGCCGATCTGGGCCGCGACGATGCCGCGCAGGAACGCGCGGTCGATGTGCAGATCACCCGCCTGCGCCGCAAGATCGAGGATGACCCGAAACAGCCGCGCTATCTGCAAACCGTGCGGGGCGAAGGCTATATGCTGCAACCCGATTGAAACCTTTTGCCGCCCTGATATGCATGGCGGCGGCGGCGGGGTGCATGATGCGGGCCTGCACGACCGGATGAGGGGTCTGAATTGAAAACGGCTGGTTTCTTCGTGGCGGCGGGTGTCGCCGTGATGGTGTCGGGTGCTGCGATGGCGCAGGATCTGGTGCAATACGATACTGTGGGCGTTTGGGATATATTGGTCGATCCGACCATCGGCAACGGCTGTCTGATCAACGCCGTGTTCGAAGACGGGTCCGATGTGCGCATCGGTTTCGCGCCCGATACCGGGTTCGGCTATATCCTTGCCATGAATTCGGCCTGGGACGGGATCGAGGAAGGTGTGAGCTACCCGATTTCGATGGACGTTGATGGCACGGTCTATGAAGGCGAAGGCAAGGGCATCTTCATCAACGATCTTCCCGGTGTGGATATCGAATTCGACAGCGCCGATTTCCTGATGGATGTCGCGACCAAGCAGACCTTGACCCTGTCGAATGAGTCGGGGCCTGTGATGTCGATCGACCTGACCGACAGTTTGATGGCGCTCGATTCCGCCATTGCCTGCCAGGAACAGCAGGGCTGAGCATGGGGACGCTGCTGTCGCTGGGCCATGGGTATAGCGCCGAGGCGCTGGCGCGGCGGCTGATCCCCGAAGGCTGGGCCGTGATCGGAACCACCCGGCGGGCGGAGCGGGCGGTTGCCCTGCGCGCCGCCGGGGTAGAACCGGTGATCTGGCCCGGCGATATCGCGGCGGCCTGCGCGCGGGCGACGCATGTTCTGGTGTCGGCCGCGCCGGATGCGGGGGGCGATCCGTTTGTCGGCCTTGCGCCCGCGCTGGGGCATGTGGCCTGGGTCGGCTATCTGTCCACCACCGGGGTTTATGGCGACCATCAGGGCGGTTGGGTCGATGAAACCACGGCGCTGACCCCGGCCGGCGCGCGGGGCGCCGCGCGGGTCGAGGCCGAGCGACAATGGCTTCAGTCCGGCTTGCCGGTCCACCTGTTCCGGCTGGCGGGCATCTATGGCCCCGGGCGTGGCCCGTTTGAAAAGGTGCGCGACGGCACGGCACGGCGGATCATCAAGCCCGGGCAGTATTTCAGCCGCATCCATGTGGAGGATATCGCCCAGGTTCTGGCGGCATCCATCGCGCGGCCCAACCCCGGCGCGGCCTATAACGTCTGCGATGACGAACCGGCCCCGCCCGAAGACGTGCTGTCTTATGCCGCCCATCTGCTTGGCCTGCCAGAGCCGCCCGCGGTGCCCTTTGACGAGGCCGAGATGACGCCCATGGCGCGCAGTTTCTATTCCGAATCAAAGCGTGTTCGGAACGACCGCATCAAGGAGGAGCTTGGCGTGCGCCTGCTCTATCCCACTTACCGCGATGGTCTGGCGGGGCTCTTGGCGCAGGGCTGACTTTCCGCTTGCACCTGCGCGCGGCAAGCCTATCTTCGCTCTCACCTCGGGGTGCCCAAGACTTGGGCTGAGATGCGAAAGCGGACCCGTTGAACCTGAACCGGATCATACCGGCGGAGGGAAGGTGCGACGGATGACCTCCAAGCCCGACCTGTTCCGTCGCCTTGGAGGAAGACATGCGAACTTCGATCCTTGCGACTGGCCTTTCTTGCCTCGCCTTTGCGGCAGCGGCTGAAACGCCGGTTCTGACTGTGCTGACCTATGACAGTTTCGTTTCCGAATGGGGCCCCGGCCCCGCGGTGGAAGCCGCCTTTGAGGCCGAGTGTGCCTGCGATCTGCAATTCGTGGGTGCGGGCGATGGCGCCGCCCTTCTGGCGCGGGTGCAGCTGGAGGGGGCAGGCTCCAACGCCGATGTGGTGCTTGGGCTGGACACCAATCTGACGGCACAGGCGGCGGCCACGGGCCTGTTTGCGCCGCATGGTCTGACCGCCCCTGCCTTGCCGGTTGCCTTCGACGACCCGCTGTTCCTGCCCTTTGACTGGGGCTGGTTCGCCTTTGTCCATGACAAGACCAAGCTGCCCAGCCCGCCGAAATCCTTCGAGGATCTGGCAGCCTCTGACGTGAAGATCGTCATTCAGGACCCTCGGTCCTCGACCCCCGGTCTGGGGCTTCTGATGTGGGTGAAGGCGGCTTATGGCGCGCGTGCGGCCGAAATCTGGGCGGGATTGGCCGACAATATCGTGACCGTGACGCCCGGTTGGTCAGAAGCCTATGGCCTGTTTCTGGAGGGGGAGGCCGACATGGTGCTGTCCTACACCACCAGCCCGGCCTATCACCTGATTGCCGAACAGGATGACAGCAAGGCCGCCGCACCCTTTGCCGAAGGGCATTACATGCAGGTCGAGGTGGCGGGAAAGCTGGCCGCGTCGGACCAGCCAGCCCTCGCCGACCGCTTTTTGCAATTCATGCTGAGCGAGGGGTTCCAATCGGTTATCCCGACCACAAACTGGATGTATCCGGTGGTGACGCCGGCGGCTGGTCTGCCCGAGGGGTTTGAGCAGATGCGGCCCGAGGTGTCGCTGCTGAAATCCGCCGAGGCGGCGATGGCCGCGCGTGAGGGGGCTTTGGCCGAATGGCAAGCCGCATTGGCACGCTGATCCCGGCGATTCTGGCGGTGGGGCTGGCGCTGGTCGTGCTGGCCCCCCTGCTGGTGGTGGCGGGGCGGGCAACGGGCTTTGCTCTGGGCCCGGCGGACTGGGCGGCGCTGCGTTTCACGCTGCTTCAGGCGCTGGCATCGGCCGTGGTTTCGGTCGGTCTGGCGGTGCCGGTGGCGCGGGCCTTGGCGCGGCAGACCTTTCCGGGGCGCGGCGCGCTGATCACTCTGATGGGCGCGCCTTTCCTTTTGCCAACCATTGTGGCGGTGCTGGGCGTGGTGGCGGTGTTTGGCCGTTCTGGCCTTGTCAATGATGTGCTGCGCCTCTTGGGTCTTGGGCCGGTATCGATTTACGGTGCGCATGGGGTGGTGCTGGCCCATGTGTTCCTGAACCTGCCGCTGGCCGTGCGCATGGTGCTGCAAGGTTGGCTTGCCATCCCGTCCGAGCGGTTTCGGCTGGCCGAGTCGCTGGGGCTTGCCCCTCGCGACCTGTGGCGACATCTGGAAGTGCCCATGCTGCGTGCGGTGCTGCCGGGGGCATTTGTGGTGATTTTTGTCATATGCCTGACCAGTTTTGCGGTGGCGCTGACCCTTGGCGGTGGGCCTCGCGCCACGACGGTGGAACTGGCGATCTATCAGGCCATGCGCTTTGATTTCGACCTTGGCCGTGCCGCGCTGCTGGCGGGGGTGCAGTTCGGCCTGTGCGCTGTTGTGGCCCTGCTGGGCTGGCTGCTGGTGCGGCCTGCGCCGTTTGGTGCAGGGTTGCAGCGTGCGCCGGTGTTGCGGCAGGTGGGCGGCTGGCGGCGGGCGGCCGATGCGCTGGTGATCGGGCTGGCCGCGGCCTTTCTGCTGGTGCCGTTGGGGGCGGTGATCCTGCGCGGGTTGCCGGGTCTGGCCGAGATGCCGGATGCGGTCTGGGCTGCGGCCGGGCGGTCGGTGGCGGTGGCGCTTGTGTCAACGGCGGTGACAGTGATGGCTGCCTTGGTGCTGGCGCTGGGCGTGGCGCACGGCGGGCGCGGCGCGGGCGCGATGGATGCCGCGGCGGCGCTGCCGCTTGCCACATCGGGGTTGGTGCTGGGGGTCGGGTTGTTCCTGTTGGTGCAGACCGTTGTTCCGCCCGCCACGCTGGCGCTGCCTGTGACGGTCATGGTCAACGCCGTGTTGTCCCTGCCTTTTGTCTATCGCCTGTTGCTGCCAGAGGCACGGGTGTTGCGGGCTGATTACGGGCGGCTCTCCACAAGCCTCGGGATTTCGGGCCTGGCTTGGCTGCGGCTGATCGTGGTGCCGCGGCTGGCGCGGCCCATCGGATTTGGGGCAGGGCTCGCGGCGGCGCTGTCGATGGGCGATCTTGGCGTGATCGCGCTTTTTGCCAGCGAACAGGGGGCGACCCTGCCCCTTGTGGTGCAACGGTTGATGGGGGCCTATCGGATGGAGGCGGCGGCGGGGGCCGCGCTTGTTCTGGTGCTGGTCAGCTTTGCCCTGTTCTGGGCCTGTGATGCGTGGGGGCGGTGGTATGCTTCGGCTTGAGAGGCTTGTGCTGGCGCAGGATGGCTTTCGCCTTACCGCGGACTGGGCGGCAGAGCAGGGCACGAAACTGGCGGTGATCGGGCCGTCTGGTGCCGGAAAATCCACCCTTTTGTCGGCCATCGCCGGCTTTGTTGCACCCGAATCGGGACGCCTGCTGTGGCAGGGTCAGGATCTGGCGTGTCTGGCACCCGGCGCGCGCCCCCTTACGATCCTGTTTCAGGATCAGAATCTGTTTCCCCATCTGACATTGGCGCAGAACCTTGGGCTGGGGTTGCGCCCCGATTTGCGGCTTTCGGCCGAGGAGCGTCGGCGCATCGAGCAGGTGATGGAGCGTGTTGGCCTTGCCGGTCTGGCCGCTCGCAAGCCGGGGCAGGTTTCGGGCGGCCAGATCGGGCGGGCGGCGCTGGCGCGGGCGCTGCTTCGGGCGCGGCCGATGCTCTTGCTGGACGAACCCTTTGCAGCGCTTGGCCCGGCGCTAAAGGCCGAGATGCTGACGCTGGTGGCCGATGTGGCGGCAGAGACGGGCGCCTTGGTGATGATGGTCACGCATGACCCCAAGGATGCGCTTGCCTTCGCCGATCGGACGATTCTGGTGGCCGATGGTGTTGCACGGGCACCGGCCGGGACCGCCGCCCTGTTTGCCGATCCGCCGGCTGCCTTGCGGGCCTATCTGGGCTAGGGCCATGAAAAAGCCCCGCCAGTGGCGGGGCTTTCATCGGTGCGACCTGTCGTGCTGTCAGGCGATCTTCTTGCCTTTGACATCGGCCCAGATCTTCTTGTTGGTCAGATAGAGCAGGGTTGAAAGCAGGATCAGAAAGACCACAGCCTTGAAGCCGGTTTCCTTGCGGGCCATCATCTTCGGCTCTGCCGCCCAGACGAGGAAAGACGTCACGTCCGCCGCCATGTTCGACACGGTGGCCGGGGTGCCATCGGCATAGGTGACAAGATCGTCAGACAGCGGATTGGGCATGGCGATCCAGCTGCCCGGCACGGTCGAAACGCCGTGTTCATCCTTGCAGCTGTCCGGCACGCTGCCGTTCGGGAAGGCCGAATTGTAGTAGAACCCATCCACGCCATCCGGCGCGCAAGCCGGTTCATCCTTGTAATGGGTCAGGATCGAATACATGTATTCGGCCCCGCCAATCCCATTGAACAGCTGGCTGATGCCGGTGCCATAACGGCCGCTAAAGCCGGCGCGGGCCTTGGTCATCAGCGACAGGTCCGGTGCGCCCTCCATCCCCGACATCGGGAAATGGTCGGTGGGCACGCCGGCGCGGTCTTCGCCGGTTTCCGCATCGGTCACGGTGAACTGTGCGGCATAGGCGCGAACCTGATCTTCCGGCAGGGCTGGGCCGCCCTCATCCGCAAGGCTGCGGATGGGAACGAA
>JALOSF010000173.1 GCA_025458525.1 Cypionkella sp.
CTGTCCCCGGCGCTTGCCGCATCGGCCGCGGGCTTTGTCGGGCCGTTGTTCATCGGCACCTATGTCAGCCTGACCTATGGCACGGTGATCTTGTCCTTCATGTCAGGGGTCTTGTGGGGCTTTGCGACAAAGGCCAGCGGGCCAGAGGCGGCGGTTGGATATATCTTGTCTGTCGCCCCGGCGCTGTGGGCCTTTTTCATGGTGAACGGCAACCCCGGCGATGCGGCCGTGAACCTGTTTGCCGGTTTCCTCGGCCTGTTGATGCTGGACTGGCACTTCTGGAAGATGGGCACGGCGCCCGATTGGTGGCTGCGGCTGCGCATCGGGTTGACGGTTGTGGTGCTGGCCTGCCTGACCGTGCCGATTGCGCAATGACCGGGCGCGGCGGGATCGGGCGTTGACCGCCGCCGCGCCCCGTCCTATCCCCTGCGCAGCGATTTGGGGGGCCTCATGCCAGAGCTTTACGCCTATACCGATGGAGCCTGTTCGGGCAACCCCGGCCCGGGAGGGTGGGGCGTTCTGATGATTGCGCGCGAGGGCGACACCATCCTCAAGGAACGCGAGTTGCAGGGCGGAGAGCCGGACACCACCAACAACCGGATGGAGTTGATGGCAGCCATTTCCGCGCTCGAGGCGCTCTCGCGGCCGTCCAACCTGATCGTGGTGACGGACAGTGCCTATGTGAAGAACGGCGTCACCAGCTGGATCCACGGCTGGAAGCGCAAAGGGTGGAAGACCGCCGACAACAAGCCGGTCAAGAATGTCGAGTTGTGGCAGCGTCTGGAGGCGGCCCAGGCGCGGCACAAGGTGGAATGGCGCTGGATCAAGGGCCACGCCGGGCATGCCGAAAATGAACGCGCCGATGCGCTGGCCCGCGCCGGGATGGCCCCGTTCAAGGCGGGCCAGACCAAGGCAGGCGCATCGTGACCCCGGCTCAGGGGCTGATCTGGCTGTTGCCCTTTCTGGATTACGCCTCGGTGGCGGTCTTTGCCCTGACCGGGGCTTTGGTGGCAAGCCGGGCGCAGCTTGATATCGTGGGGTTCATCTTCATCGCCTGCCTTACGGCCACGGGGGGCGGCACGCTGCGCGATGTGATGCTGGACCGCGATGTGTTCTGGATCGTTGATCCCATGATGCTGGCGGTGGCAAGCGGGGCGGCGGTGGTGGTGTTCTTTTCCGCGCACCGGCTTGAAAGCCGCTATCGCGCCCTGCTGTGGCTGGATGCCTGCGCGCTGGCGGTGGCGGTGCCTGCCGGGGTTGCGGCTTCGGTTGGCGCCGGACTGGGCTGGCCTGTGGTGCTGATCATGGGGATGGTGACAGGCTGCATGGGGGGCCTGTTGCGCGATGTGGTGTGCAACGAGGTGCCGCTGGTTCTGAAACAGGGCGAGCTTTATGTCACCTGCGCCTTTGCCGGGGCGCTGGCGGCGGTTCTGGCGGGCCTTGCCGGGGTCGAGGGGGGCATGGCGTTGCTGGCCTGTGCGGTCGTGACCTTTACCTTGCGGGCCGGCAGTCTTGTGTTCGGCTGGCGCCTGCCGGTCTATCGGCCCCGCCCGCCCCGAACCTTGCCGCCCAAACGCTAGGGGATTGCGGGATAACCGACCCTGCGTCTATGGTCACGCCATGCCGCGCAAGAAGATCATCCCCGACAGCGAAGTGTTTGCCACCATCCGCGCTTTGCTGACCCGATCTGGCGAACGGGCGGCCAGTTTCAGTGCGGTCTCGCGCATCACCGGATTGGCCGGCCCGACGCTGGTTCAACGCTATGGCAGTCAGGAAGGCATGGTGCGCGCCGCCTTGCTTGACGGTTGGGACGCGCTGGACCGGGCCACCGACACGGCCGAGGGCAGCGCCGATCTGTCGGTCAAGGGCGCGTTGGCCATGCTCAAGGCCCTGAGCGCCGAGGCGGCGGAAACTGGCGATCTGGCACTTCTGGCAGCCGATTTTCGTGACGCAGAGTTGCGGCATCGCGCCATGGCCTGGCGCGCACGGGTGGAACAGGCGCTTGCCGTGCGGCTGGGCGGCGGCGCCAAGGGGCGCGAGGCGGCGGCGATCCTGTTTGCCGCATGGCAGGGGCAGATGCTGTGGGGTGCCGCGGGTGAAAAGGGCTTTCGCCTGAAGGATGTCGTGAAGCGCCTTACCTAGAGATATAGGTTTTCCAAAGCCAGATCAGCAGCATCGCCCCCAGCACCGCGCCGACGAGCCCGGCCATCCAGCCCGTGACGGTGATCAGGAACCGCAGCACCAGCCCACCGATCAGCGCGCCAAAGACACCGATGGCGATGGTGGTCAGAATGTCGGTTTCCAGCTTCATCAACCGGGTTGCCAGAAACCCGGCGGCGGCCCCGATGATGATCAGCGCGATGATGGGCATGGCAGACCCTCCCTGTCTTAGGGGCAATATGGGGGGTCGTGGCGCGGTTCGCTAGGACAATCGCGCTGGCAGCGTCAGACCTTTGAGCATGTCGCCAGCGGGCAGCGGGCGTTTGCCCTCGCGTTGCGCCTCCAGCACCTCGACCGCGCCGGTGCCGCAGGCGATGGTAAACCCGCGCAGGATTTCGCCCGGCGCGCCCTGCCCCGGCACGACGCGCGACCGCAGAAGTTTCACACGCTCTGCCCCCACCTGCACCCAGGCGCCGGGAAAGGGCGACAGGCCGCGGATCTGGCGATCCACCACCTCGGCCGGGGCGCCAAAGTCAAGGCGCGCCTCGGCCTTGTCGATCTTGGCGGCATAGGTGATGCCATCGGCGGGCTGCGGCTGCGGCGTCAGGTTTGGCAGCCTGTCCAACGCCTCAACGATCAGCTCGGCCCCCATCTGCGACAGCCGATCATGCAGTTCGGCGGTGGTTTCCTCCACACCAATCGCGGTGTCGCGGCAGAGCAGCACCGGGCCGGTATCCAGCCCTGCCTCCATCTGCATGATGCAGATGCCGGTCTGCGCATCGCCCGCCATGATCGCGCGGTGGATCGGCGCAGCCCCGCGCCAGCGCGGCAGCAGGCTGGCGTGGATGTTCAGGCAGCCAAGGCGCGGCGCGTCCAACACCGCCTGCGGCAGGATCAGCCCATAGGCCACCACCACGGCGATGTCGGCGTTCAGCGCGGCGAAGTCGGCCTGATCGGCAGGGTCACGCAGCCGGGCGGGATGGCGCACCGGCAGCCCAAGGGCAAGCGCCTTTTGGTGCACCGGGCTGGGCCGGTCGGACTTGCCGCGCCCGGCGGGGCGGGGCGGCTGAGTATAGACGGCCAGCACCTCATGCCGGGCGGCCAGCGCCTCCAGCACCGGGACGGAAAAATCGGGGGTGCCCATGAAAACGATCTTCATCCGCGTTTGCGCGCCTTTT
>JALOSF010000016.1 GCA_025458525.1 Cypionkella sp.
GCCTACGGCGGAGGGCGTCCTGCGCGACATCGCGGCGCGCGAGGCGCCGCAGCTGATCACGACGGTCGATTCTGCAGGCACTGCCGGTTATCACGTCGGTGAGCCGCCGGATCCACGCAGCGTGGCGATCGCGCGCGAGCGTGGTTACGAGTTGTCGGCGTTGCGCGCGCGACAGGTCAGTCGCAGCGACTTCGAGCAGTTCGACCTGATGCTTGCGATGGACCGCGCCAACCTCGCGGCACTGCGCGCGCTGGCACCTGCCAGGTCACCGGCTCGACTCGCGCTGTTCATGCATTACGCCGGCGTCGGGGCTGGCGACGAGGTGCCCGACCCCTACTACGGTGAGCGTGGCGATTTCGAGCGCGTGCTCGATCTGGTGGAGCAGGGCGGTCGCGCGCTGCTCGCTCATTTGAGCGAGCAGGCGCGCCACCGCTGAACCCTCAGTGCTCCGGCGCGCGCGGCGGCGTGGCCGTGTTCGACGGCGGCGCCGACGGCCAGATGACCTCGGGATGCTCCGCCGTCGCTTCGGGGGACGTCGATTCGGGTACCGCGGCTTCGGGAGCCGCGACTGAAACTGGCGCAGGCGGCGCAAGCGCAGGCGTCGGATCCCGGGTCACTGCCTCGGTCGCCGCGGCATGTATTGGGCCGATTCCGCAACAACAGAGCCTGTTCTACCAAAAGCACATGACGCTTCACATGGTCCCGGCCTTTGACCGCGGCTTCATGCGACAGCTTGTGAATGTCTTTCTGATCCGCCATCCGGCGCGGGTGGTGGCAAGCTATGCCAAAAAGCGGGAAGGGCCGACATTGGCGGATATCGGCTTTGTCCAGCAGGCAGAGCTGTTCGACCAGGTCGCCGATTGGCTGGGGCATCCGCCTCTGGTGATCGACAGCGCCGATATCCGCGCCGCGCCGCGCGATGCGCTGTCGCGGCTTTGCGCGGAGCTGGGCATTCGCTTTACCGAGGCGATGCTGCACTGGCCCAAGGGGCCGAAGCCATTTGACGGGATTTGGGCGCCACATTGGTATGGCGCGGTCCATCGCTCAACCGGGTTCGAGGAGCCGGAGGGCCCGCTGCCCGATTTGCCCGCTGCCTATCGGGCCATCGCGGATCAGGCTTTGCCATTCTACGAACGGCTTGCCACCTTCAAGATATGAAAAAGGGCCGGAAAACCGGCCCTTTTTGCAAGATCAGAGACTGTTTTAGCCCTTTTTTGCGACGCGGGCATTGCGCGCCGCGATCAGTTTCAGCCGCAGGGCGTTCAGGCGAATGAAGCCTGCCGCATCCTTCTGGTCGTAGGCGCCGGCGTCTTCTTCAAAGGTGACGTGCTTTTCCGAATAAAGCGTGTGATCCGACCACCGCGCCACGGTCCGGGCCGCACCCTTGTAAAGTTTCACGCGCACGGTGCCCGACACATGCTCCTGGCTCTTGTCGATCAGGGCTTGCAGCATTTCGCGCTCGGGGCTGAACCAGAAGCCATTGTAGATCAGCTCGGCATAACGCGGCATGATGCTGTCTTTCAGATGGCCTGCGCCGGCGTCCAGCGTGATCTGTTCAATGCCGCGGTGCGCCTCGAGCAGGATGGTGCCGCCGGGCGTTTCATAGGCGCCGCGCGATTTCATGCCGACAAAGCGGTTTTCGACCAGATCAAGCCGACCAACGCCATGCTTGCCGCCAAGCTCGTTCAGCTTGGTCAGGATCGTCGCGGGCGACATTGCCACACCATTGATCGCAACCGCATCGCCCTTCTCGAAGGTGATTTCCACCATTTCGGGGGTATCGGGCGCGGCCTCCGGGTCAACCGTGCGCTGCCAAACATAGGCCGGCGGCTCATCGCCCGGGTTTTCCAGAACCTTGCCCTCGGACGAGGTGTGCAGCAGGTTTGCATCCACGCTGAACGGCGCTTCGCCACGCTTGTCCTTCGCGATCGGGATCTGGTTCGCCTCGGCGAATTCCAGCAGGCGGGTGCGGCTGGTCAAATCCCATTCGCGCCACGGCGCGATGACCTTGATCGCCGGGTCCAGCGCATAGGCGGACAGTTCGAACCGCACCTGATCATTGCCCTTGCCGGTCGCGCCATGCGCCACCGCATCGGCCCCGGTTTCATGGGCAATCCGCACCAGATGCTGCGAAATCAGCGGGCGCGCGATCGAGGTGCCAAGAAGATAAAGCCCCTCATACAATGCGTTGGCGCGGAACATCGGGAACACGAAGTCACGCACGAATTCTTCGCGCACGTCAACAATGTGGATGTTTTCCGGCTTTATCCCCAGCAGGATCGCCTTTTCGCGCGCTGGCTCCAACTCCTCGCCCTGGCCCAGATCGGCAGTGAATGTCACCACTTCGCAGCCATATTCGGTCTGCAACCATTTCAGGATGATCGAGGTATCCAGCCCGCCCGAATAGGCGAGGACGACTTTCTTCGGTTTCGACATGCGCATGCTCCCTTTGGGATTTGGGCGGGCATAAGGCGAAATGCAGCAAAGGGCAAGAAACACGGGCGTATCGGGTAACAAATTCGACGTGCTTGCCAAAACTTTGCCACTGCGGCATCCAAGGGCATGACAGATTTTCCAACAGATGCCCGCCATGCCACAGATGCGCTTCGCGATCTGTTCGAACCCACGCCCTTGCAGCGCAACGATCACCTGTCGCAACGCTTTGGCGCAGACATCTGGCTGAAGCGCGAGGATCTGTCCCCTGTCCGGTCTTACAAGCTGCGTGGCGCCTTTACCGCCATGCGCAAGGCGCGAGAGGCGAGGCCAGAGCTTGGCCATTTCGTGTGCGCCAGTGCGGGCAATCATGCCCAGGGCGTTGCCTTTGCCTGCCGCCATTTTGGTGTGCAGGGGACCATTTTCATGCCTGTCACCACCCCGCAACAGAAGATCGACAAGACGCGGATCTTTGGCGCGGGTCTGGTTCGGATCGTGCTGACCGGCGACTACTTCGACCAGACCCTTGCGGCCGCGAAGGCCTTTTGTGCGGAGCAGGGCGCCTATTTCCTGTCACCCTTTGACGACAGCGACGTGATCCTTGGGCAAGCCTCGGTCGGGGTGGAAATTCTGGATCAGCTTGGCCGCGCCCCCGATCTGGTCATCCTGCCGGTGGGTGGCGGCGGCCTGTCGTCTGGCGTGACGCGCTTTCTGAAGTCGGTTGACCCCACCATAGACTTTCGCTTTGTCGAGCCTTTGGGTGGCGCATCCCTGACCGCGGCGCTGCGGGCGGGTCAGCCAGAAACCCTGACGCAGGTGAACAGTTTCGTCGATGGCGCCGCGGTGGCGCGCCTGGGTGACAAGACCTTTGCCCTGCTGGATTGGGTGAGGCCAGAGCAGGTGATCCTTGCGCCAGAGGATCGTATCTGCATCACGATGCTGGACATGCTGAACGTCGAAGGCATCGTCCTTGAACCCGCGGGCGCGCTGTCCGTCGATGTGCTGCCGGAATTGGCCGAGCAGATCCGTGGAAAGCTGGTGGTCTGCGTGACATCGGGCGGCAATTTCGATTTTGAACGACTGCCCGAGGTCAAAGAGCGCGCACAGCGTTTTGCCGGCCTCAAGAAATACTTCATTCTAAGGATGCCTCAGCGTCCCGGTGCGCTGCGCGAGTTTCTGGAAATGCTTGGTCCCGAAGATGATATCGCGCGATTCGAGTATCTGAAGAAATCTGCGCGCAACTTCGGGTCGGTCCTGATCGGGATCGAAACCAAATCCCCGGAAAACTTTACACGTCTTTTCGCGCGGCTGGACGACGCTGCCTTTCCTTACCGTGACATCACGAATGACGGCATCCTGTCAGAGTTCCTGATCTAGGCCGCTGACCGGTCAAGCCCCGCAAGAAACGTGCTGCGCGACTGCCGATAGGCATCGATGACGGCGGCCAAGGCAAGGTCGGTCTGCCCTGTGGCGGCCCGCCTCTCCTCATCCTGGCACATCTGGGCAAGGTGCGAAAACCCAAGGTTCAGCGCGCTGCCCTTCAGGAAATGCAGGTTGTTTTCCATTGATTTGGCATCCGTCAGACCAGAAAGCCGCGCCACCACCTCATCCGCTTCTTCCAGAAACAGCGAAACGATGTCGCCAAAATCGTCGCGGCCGATTTCTGATCGCAAATCCTTAACTCTTGTCCAGTCAATCATCATGTCACCCACCTGATCGAAAACGTCGTTGTCCTTGGGCCATCGTCTGTCTGATGCTTTAACGCTTTCCCACCGCGAGAGGGCCATACTGCGGCAAAATCGGAAAGTTTTACTGTTCACCTTAGCTTAAGGGACGGCCACCCATTCTGCCTATCGATAACGATGGGCAGGGTGGCATGACGCTGACGGGATTGACCAGCAACACGATGGTAGGGCGCGATCTGGCGCTTGCGCTGCCGTTGCGTGTGTTGATCGTCGATGACAGCAAGGCCCAACGCACGATCCTTGTGATGTCGCTGTCGCGCTGGGGCTATCAGGTGACAGAAGCCGCCTCGGGCGAGGAGGCGCTGCGCCAATGCCGCACCACCGTCTTTGACATCATCCTGTCGGACTGGATGATGGACGGGATGTCAGGGCTTGAATTCTGCGCCGCTTTTCGCGCGCTTGAACAAGAAGAATACGCCTATTTCATCCTGCTGACGTCGAAATCCGAAAAGACAGAGATCGCCAAGGGGCTGGAGGCAGGGGCCGACGATTTCCTGACCAAGCCGGTCGCCGCGGATGAGCTGCGCGCCCGCCTGCGTGCGGGAGAGCGTATCATCGGCATGCACAAGGAACTGGTGCACAAGAACCATTTGCTGCGCGATACCCTGACCGAATTGCAGCGCGCGCAGGAAACCGTCGATCGGGACCTGATCGAGGCACGAAAGCTGCAACAGACCCTTGTCAGGGACAGATTTCGGGATTGGGGGCGGGGTGCCGCGACCCTGTTCTTGCGCACGTCTGGCCATGTCGGCGGCGATCTGGCCGGCTTTTTTGCCCTGGATGACAGGCGCATCGCGCTTTACTCCGTGGATGTGTCGGGCCACGGCGTCGCCTCTGCGATGATGACCGCGCGGCTGGCCGGCTACTTGTCATCTGCCTCGCCCGATCAGAACATCGCGCTGCAACGGCGGGCGGATGGGTCGTTTGACCCCCTGCCGCCTGAGGAGGTGGCGGCCCGCTTCAACCGCACCATGCTCGAAGAACTACAGGTCGATCAGTATTTCACGATGATCTATGCGCAGGTCGATCTGGTCAGCGGCGACGTGGCCCTTGTGCAAGCGGGGCATCCGTTTCCGCTTATCCTGCGGGTCGATGGCGCGATTGACCGGCTGGGCCAGGGCGGTTTGCCGATCGGTCTTTTGCCCGAGGCGCGTCATGAACGAATCGAGGCGCGGCTTTATCCGGGCGACAGGCTTTTTCTGTTGACCGATGGCGTGACCGAATGCCCGTCACCCTTGGGCGACGAACTGGGCGATGACGGGCTGGAGCGTCTGATTCGCAAGAACCACGATCTGGCCAGCCCGCAATTTCTTGACGCCCTGATCTGGGACCTTGCCGCCCATATGGGGTCAGAGGATTTTCCCGATGATGTCTCGGGCCTGTTGTTCGACTACCGTGGATAGCGCCGAAGCGCCTCGACCAAGAAGGCGCGGTCGCCTTCGTTGGTGATGCGATCAAGCGCCTCGGCCCGCGTCATCCAGACCGCGGTGTGCCCGGGTTCCGATGGTGGGCCAAGTCGCAGGACGGGTCTTGCCAGATAGATCGCACAGATCTTTTCTGCCCATTTGTCGTATTCGGGCATATAGGTGAAGCGCCTATAGGCACCAAGCCGTTGAACAATCTCAATCTTCCAGCCGGTTTCTTCGAACACCTCGCGGTGCAGGGCCTGGATCGGGTGTTCGGCCGGGTCTATTCCGCCACCCGGAAGCTGAAACTCCGGCATCGGTTCGGCCTGATGGGTTGTGAGCACCCGCCCTTTGTCGAGCAGCACCGCATAGACGCCCGGACGAGCGCGATAGTGTTGCCCCGGCTGCACGGGTTCGCCGAATCTTCGCATGCTGTGCCCCTTGGTCACGGTGTTGCCCTGCCTATATAGGCGCGGTATGCCAAGGCTGGCTCGCTAAGGAAACCCCATGACCACTGGTTCGCAGATCGCCTGGGACGATACCGTCCTGCCGTTTCAACTTGACCTGTCCGACATCCGCGGTCGCGTGGTGCGTCTGGACGGTGTTCTGGAACAGGTTTTGTCGCAGCACAACTATCCGCCGTTGATCGAGGCGCTGGTGGCAGAGGCGGCGCTGTTGACGGCGTTGATCGGGCAGTCGGTCAAGCTGCGCTGGAAGTTGAGCCTGCAAATCCGGGGCAATGGGCCGGCCCGCCTGATCGCCACCGACTATTATGGCCCCGGCGAAGATGGGCAGCCCGCCCGGATCAGGGCCTATGCCAGCTATGATGCGGATCGGCTTGATCATGGCGCGCTGCCGTTCAGCCAGATTGGCACCGGCTATTTTGCCGTGATGCTGGATCAGGGCGAAGGAATGCTGCCGTATCAGGGGTTCACCCCGATTGCGGGCGGGTCGCTTTCGGCATGTGCAGAGTCTTATTTTGCTCAATCCGAACAATTGCCGACGCGGTTTTCGCTGACCTTCGGGCAGACGGCCGAACCCGGCCGTGCCAGCCATTGGCGCGGTGGTGGCGTCATGTTGCAACACATGCCCAAGGCCGGGATGAGCGTTGCGGCACAAGCAGGGTCGGGAGAAGACGGCTTGCTTACCCACAAGGACATTTTGGGCGGGGCCGAGGGGGACAACTGGACCCGGGCCAATGTGCTTCTGGATACGGTCGAGGAAATGGAACTGATCGGGCCGCAAGTGACCCCGTCAGAGCTGTTGGTGCGCCTGTTTCACGAAGAAGGGCCGCGCGTGTTCGATGCCCAGCCTGTTCGGTTCGGGTGTTCGTGCAGCGAAGAAAAAGTGCGCAACACCATGTCGATCTATTCGCAGAAGGACATTCAGAAGATGACGACGCCAGAAGGTGTGGTCACGGCGGATTGTCAGTTCTGCGGGGCCCATTACGAACTGGATCCGACGACCCTGGGGTTTGAGGGGAAGCATGGATGAGGTGGCGCGCCTTGTCCGTGCGATGCAGCGCCCGGCGGAGGCATCGTCTGACTTCGACTTGAACCCGCTGATCAAGCCCCCGTCAGGCAGCGTTTTGCGGCCCGCGGGTGTGTTGATCCCGGTGTGGTTGCGGCCAGAAGGGGCCAGCGTCATCCTGACGAAACGGTCATCGCATCTCAAACATCATCCGGGGCAAGTTGCCTTTCCCGGTGGCAAGGTTGATCCGACGGACGCGTCAGTCGAGGCCGCTGCCCTGCGTGAAGCGCAAGAGGAAATCGGCCTCGCGGCGCACCTTGTTGACGTGCTGGGCCATCTGCCAAACCACGAAACGGTGACAGGGTTTCGCGTGACGCCCGTTTTGGGCCTTGTCAGAGACGCTTTTGACCCGATTGCCGAGCGTGGAGAGGTCGAGGAAGTCTTTGCCGTGCCGTTGTCCTTCCTGTTGTGCCCCGAGAACTTTTCCATCGAGCGGCGACAATGGATGGGGCAATGGCGGCGGTATTATGCTGTGCCCTACGGTCCCTATTACATCTGGGGCGCCACAGCCCGGATCTTGCGTGGTCTGGCAGACAGGGCCGCGCTGTGAAGATTTCTGGCGCCTGGATCACGCAGCCCGGCACCCAAGCCTTGTGCGCGACATTGGAACGGGCAGGGCACAAGGCGCTCTTTGTGGGCGGTTGCGTGCGCAACGCCGTGCTGGGTGTGCCCGTCACCGATATTGATCTGGCGACGGATGCCACGCCGGAAACTGTCTCTGCGCTTGCCGAAACTGCGGGGTTTCGGGCCATTCCGACCGGGGTCGACCACGGCACCGTCACCGTGATCGCCGACGGGATCGCGCATGAGGTGACGACCTTTCGCCGCGATCTGGCAACCGACGGCCGTCACGCGACCGTTGCCTATACCGGCGACATCGCGGCAGATGCCGCGCGGCGCGATTTTACGATGAATGCGCTTTACGCGGACAGGAACGGGTCGGTGATCGACCCTATCGGGGGGTTGCCCGATCTGCTTGCGCGGCAGGTGCGCTTTGTGGGCAACCCCGAGGCACGGATCACCGAAGACTATCTGCGCATCCTGCGCTTTTTTCGGTTTCATGCGCATTTCGGCGATCCTTCGGCGGGGATCGATGCCGAAGGTTTGGCGGCCTGTGCCACGTTATCTGCGGGAATAGAGACGCTTTCAAAAGAGCGTATCGGCGCGGAAATGCGCAAACTGCTTGCAGCAGATGATCCGGCGCCTGCGGTCGCCTCCATGGCGGCGGCGGGCGTTCTGGCGCATGTTCTGCCCGGGGCCGACACGCGTGCGCTTGCCCCCCTTGTCGATCTGGAACCCCCCGGGCGGGCGCATTGGCTGTGCCGTCTTGCGGTGTTGGGCGGAGAGAATGTGGCCGAGGCGCTGCGGTTGTCACGCGCCGAAGCCACACGTCTGGCAAAGATAAGGGAGATGATCGGCGCCACCCACGGCCCAGCCCCGATCGGGTTTCTCTTTGGTGCTGCGCTGGGGCAAGATGCCCTTCTGGCCCGCGCGGCTGTGCTGGAAAGCCCCTTGCCTGCCGATTGGCAGGATGAACTGGCGCGCGGTGCGGCGATGACCTTTCCGGTCCGCGCGGCCGATCTGATTGACCAATATCAGGGGCCCGCTTTGGGTGCCCGGCTGAGTGAGCTGAAAAATCGGTGGCTGGCCAGTGACCTGCGGCTGACGCGCGCGCAGCTTTTGGCCTAGCCGGTTTTCCTTGCGGCACTTTGGCGCTATATCCCACGGGTGACGCGCAAGAGGCCATTCCCCGTGTTTTCCTATTTTGAAAGCCTCGTTGACCCTTATGGTCCCTACGAGCAGACCGATACGCCCCCGCGCAAGCTGTGGCCATTCCTGAAACAATACATCCATCCGTTTCGCGGGGTCTTTGCGATTACCGCGGCGCTTTCGGTGGTTTCGGCCTTCGCGGATGTGGCATTGATCTGGTATGTCGGACGTCTGGTCGATCTTTTGGCCACGACCGGCCCGGCACAGGTTTGGGCGCTGCATGGGTCAGAAATCCTGCTGGTGGGCGCGGCGATCCTGATCCTGCGGCCCATCCTGCTGGTTGCCAATGTCGCATTGTTGCACAACACCATCCTGCCCAATTTCGGGACGATGATTCGCTGGCGCGCGCATTCGCATGTGATCCGTCAGCCGGTCGGCTGGTTCGAGGGCGACTTCGCCGGACGGATCGCCAATCGCATCATGCAGACCCCACCGGCGGCGGGCGATGCGGTTTTTCAGACCTTTGACGCGGTCGCCTTTGCCAGCGTCACGGTGGTTGGCGCCGGGATCATGCTGGCCGATGCCGATGTGCGTCTGCTGCTGCCCTTGGTGATCTGGTTCGCGCTTTACGCTGCGCTGGTGCGCTGGACGGTGCGGCGCGCGGGCCCCGCGGCAAAGGCCAGTTCAGATGCCCGTTCGGCCGTGACGGGGCGTGTGGTCGATGCCTATACCAACATCCATTCCGTCAAGCTGTTCGCCCATCATGACATGGAACTGACCTATGCAAAGGATGCGATCGAACACGCGCGCAGCACCTTTGCCAAGGAAATGCGCATCGTCACCAAGATGGATCTGGCGCTGACCGTTCTGAATGGTGGGTTGATCGTGGGTGTCACGGGCTGGGCGCTCTTGCTCTGGTATCAGGGGCAGGCGAGCGTGGGCACGGTGGCGGCGGCGACCGCGCTTGTCCTGCGGCTGAACAACATGACCTATTGGATCATGTGGGCCTTCACATCGCTGGTGCAGGCGCTGGGCGTGGTGGCCGAAGGGATGGAAACCATCACCCAACCGATCCAGCTTGTGGATGCAAAGGATGCGGTGCCGCTCAAACTGACCGCGGGCCGGATCGAGATGGACCGGATCAGCCATCATTACGGCCGGGGATCGGGCGGGTTGCAGGACCTGAGCCTGACGGTGGCGCCGGGCGAAAGGATTGGTGTGGTTGGCCGGTCGGGTGCGGGAAAATCGACCTTGGTCAAGCTGTTGCTGCGGTTCTATGACACGGAAAGCGGTGTCATCCGCATCGACGGTCAGGATATTTCGCGGGTCACGCAGGATTCGTTGCGGCGCGTGATCGGAATGGTGCAACAGGACAGCAGTCTGATGCACCGCTCTGTGCGCGACAACATCCTGTATGGGCGCCCCGATGCAAGCGAGGCAGACATGATCGCTGCGGCAAAGCGGGCCGATGCCCATGACTTCATCCTGGCTTTGGAAGATCCCGAAGGCCGCAAAGGCTATGACGCGCATGTGGGCGAGCGTGGTGTCAAGCTGTCGGGTGGCCAGCGGCAGCGTGTGGCGCTGGCGCGGGTGATCCTCAAGGATGCGCCGATCCTGATCCTTGACGAGGCAACAAGTGCGCTCGATTCCGAAGCCGAGGCCGCCATTCAGGACGCGCTCTTTGGTGTCATGCAGGGCAAGACCGTGATCGCCATCGCCCACCGTCTTTCGACCATCGCCGCGATGGACCGGATCGTGGTGCTGGAAGACGGCAAGATCGCTGAACAGGGAACGCATGCAGAGTTGCTTGCGTTGAATGGCCTTTATGCCCGCTTCTGGGCGCGTCAGTCGGGTGGGTTCATCGGGCTTGACGAAACGCCCGAAGGGAAAGTGGCATGAGTGGACTTCAGCGGCTTGGCACCCTGATTGACGCCTTTCGTCCGGCGGATGGTGAACCGCCGCAGGTGCTTTGGCCGTTCATGAAATGGTGTCTCAAGGGGTCGTGGCCCATGCTGGTTGTGGCTGGCGTGCTTTCCTCGATCGCCGGGGCAACCGAAGTTGTGTCGGCGGTGATCCTTGGCTGGGTCATCGATGCGGCGCTGGCCGCTGGGCCAGAGCAGTTCTTTGCCCAGCACGCCGCGTTGATCGCGCTTTTTGTGGTGTTCTACCTTGTCTTGCGACCACTTGCCTTTGGCATATCCGCCGCGTCGAACAGCATCATCGTCGGACCCAATGTCATGCCTTTGGTTCTGTCGCGCCTGCACCGCTGGACCCTTGGGCAGGCCGTGACCTTCTTTGACAATGATTTCGCCGGGCGCATCGCACAAAAGCAGATGCAGGCGGCGCGCGCTGTCACCGATGTGGCGACCGAGGTGATCAACACCGTGTGCTTTGCTTTGGCATCGGTTGTCGGATCGGTGGTCTTTTTGCTGGCTATCGATGCGCGCATCGCGCTCGCGCTGGCCGTTTGGCTGGTGGTCTATGTCTTGCTCATCCGGTTTTTCATGCCGCGGGTGCGCGTGAATTCGGCTGCGCGCGCGTCAAGCCGGGCCATGGTCTCGGGGCAGGTGGTCGATACCATCACCAATATCAAGACGGTCAAGCTGTTCGCCCATGCCGCATTCGAGGACCGTGTCGCGCTCAAGGCGATGGAGGTGTTTCGCGACCGCAGTCTGGAATTTGGCGTCATTTCCACATGGTTCCGCTTTTCGCTGATGACGGTGGCCGGGATCTTGCCGGTGCTCCTTATCGGCGGCACGGTCGTGCTGTGGCAACAGGGGCAGGCCACGGCGGGGGCCATTGCCGCGGCGGGCGCGATTTCGATGCGGATCGCCCAGATGTCGGGCTGGGTTAGCTTTACCCTGATGTCGATCTACACATCGGTCGGCGAGGTTGAGGACGGGATGAAAACCCTGTCGGTGCCGCATCAGCTTGCCGATGCCAAGGACGCGCTGGACCTGCCAAAGCTGCGCGGAGAGATCGAGTTCGATGGCGCAAGTTTTGCCTATGGGCGCCGCCGTGGCGGGGTGGCTGACCTTGATCTGCGCATCCGCGCGGGTGAAAAGCTGGGCATTGTCGGGGCAAGCGGCGCGGGAAAATCGACCTTGGTCGCCTTGCTTTTGCGGCTCTATGATTGCGAAAAAGGCGCGGTTCGGGTGGATGGGCACGATGTGCGGCAGGTCACACAGGAAAGCCTGCGCCGCCAGATCGGCATGGTCACGCAGGAAACGGCCATGTTCAACCGAAGTGCCCGCGACAACATCGCCTATGGCCGGCCCGACGCCACCGAGGAGGAGATCATCGCCGCGGCAAAGGCGGCTGAGGCCGATGGCTTCATCAGCCAGATGGTCGATCACACGGGCCGCAAGGGCTATGCCGCGTTTCTGGGCGAGCGGGGCGTGAAACTGTCGGGCGGGCAGCGGCAACGCATCGCGCTGGCGCGTGCCTTTGTGAAAGATGCCCCCATTCTGGTGCTTGATGAGGCCACCTCGGCGCTGGATTCCGAGGTCGAGGCCAGTATCCAGAGCGCCCTTGACCGGGTGATGGAGGGCAAGACGGTTCTGGCGATCGCGCACCGGCTGTCCACGATTGCGGCGATGGACCGGATCGTGGTGCTTGACGACGGTCGGATTGTCGAGGAAGGCACACATGACGCGCTGTTGGCGCAAGGGGGGCTTTACGCCCGCTATTGGAACCGCCAGTCCGGTGGCTTTATCGGCATCGACGAAAAGGAAGCGGCAGAGTGATCATGACGATTGACCGGCTGGGCCACCTTGGCGATGGCATCGCCCAGTGTGAAAACGGCCCGGTTTTTGTGGCCGGCATGTTGCCGGGCGAGGTGGTCGAAGGCGATCTGGTCGGTGACAGGCTGGTCAATCCGCGGATCATCACGCCAAGCCCGATGCGGATCAAACCACCGTGCCCCCATGCCAAGTCCTGCGGCGGTTGTCTGATGCAGCACGCCTCGGACAGCTATGTGGCGGATTGGAAAATCCTGATCGTCGAAGGCGCCTTGGCGGGCCAAGGCCTGCATGCGCCGCTTCGGCCGATCCTGACATCGCCCCCCCGGTCACGGCGACGGGCCACATTCGCGGCGCGGCGCACCAAGGGCGGTTCGATGATCGGGTTTCACGCCCGTGGGTCCGATGCGCTGGTGCAGATCCCGCATTGCATCTTGCTGCACCCCGACCTTATGGCAGCCCTGCCGGGTCTTGAGGAACTTGTGCGCCTTGGTGGATCGCGCAGTCAGGAACTGTCTTTGATGGTGACACGGGCGTTGGGCGGCCCGGATGTGGTGGTGACGGATGGCAAGCCGCTTGATTCGGCGTTGCGGCTGGAACTTGCGCGCGTGGTCGAAGCGCATGCCATGGCCCGCCTGACCTGGAACGACGAGATTGTGGCCCTGCGGGCGACCCCGATACAGACGCTTGGCAAGGCCAAGGTCGCGCCGCCTGCGGGGGCGTTTCTTCAGGCCACCGAACATGGCGAACAGGCGCTGTTGACCACCGTGCGCGATGCGCTGGGCCCGCAGAAAAAGATTGTCGATCTCTTTGCAGGTGTCGGCACCTTTGCCTTGCCGCTGGCAGAGATGGCCGAGGTTCACGCGGTCGAGGGCGATGCCGCCATGATGGCCGCGCTGGACAAGGCGGCGCGCCAGACCGAGGGTTTGCGCGCGATCAAGACCGAAGTGCGCGATCTGTTCCGCCGCCCGCTTGAACCTGACGAGTTCAAGTCTGTGACCGGGGTGGTGATAGACCCGCCACGCGCCGGCGCAGAGGCGCAGGTGGCACGGCTGGCACAGGCCAAGGTGCCTGTCATTGCGATGGTGTCGTGTAACCCCGTTACTTTTGCGCGCGACGCAAAAGTGCTGGTGCAGGCCGGGTATCGGCTGGAATGGGTGCAGGTGGTGGATCAATTTCGCTGGTCATCGCATGTCGAACTTGTCGGCCGCTTCGTTAAGTAGCATACGCGGCAGCACAATGTGGTTGGGGGTATGATGACACGCCTAAAGGTTGCCGAATGGCTTGAGCGGCCCGTTGTGAGGAACGCGATCATCGGCGTCATTTTGTTCAACGCCGTGATTCTGGGCCTTGAAACCTCGACCACGGTCATGTCGCAGGTCGGCGATGTGATCCTGCTTCTGGACAAGATTTGCCTTGCGATCTTCGTTGCCGAGATCGTGGCCAAACTTTACGCCCATGGGCTGCGCTATTTCCGCTCTGGTTGGAACATCTTCGATTTCGTGATCGTCGGCATCGCCCTGGTGCCCGCGGGTCAGGGGCTTTCGGTTTTGCGGGCGCTGCGGATCCTGCGGGTGTTGCGGGTGGTGTCGGTGGCACCGCGCCTGCGCCGGGTGGTCGAAGGCTTCATTACGGCACTGCCGGGCATGGGGTCGGTGTTCCTGTTGATGGCGATCATCTTCTACATCGGCTCGGTCATGGCGACAAAGCTGTTCGGCGCGGCCTTTCCCGAATGGTTCGGCGACCTGGGCAATTCGGCCTATACGCTGTTTCAGATCATGACCCTGGAAAGCTGGTCGATGGGGATCGTGCGCCCGGTGATGGACACCTTCCCCTATGCGTGGATGTTCTTTGTGCCCTTCATCATGGTCACGACCTTTGCGGTGGTGAACTTGCTGGTCGGTCTGATCGTGAATTCGATGCAGGATGCCCATTCGGCCGAGGACAATCAGAAGACCGATGCCTACCGCGACGAGGTTCTTGCCAGGCTGAAGGCCATCGAGGACCGTCTTGCCAAGTCCGATGACACATCCGTGAGCCGGTAGTCCAAGATCGCTGCTAGGCAGCCCGCTGAAATTTGAGTATGCGGGACAAAAAAGGCGGAGCAGGATCGGATGCGGGTTTTCAGGATTTTTGCGATTTTGGCGCTGGCGCTTGTGCTGGCATCATGCAGCAACAGCAAATTCAAAACCTACAACGGTCCGGCGGTCACGTCGGTGCAGGTGCATAAATCGGATCGCAAGATGTATCTGCTGCACCATGACCGGGTGCTCAAGACCTACGACATCGCGCTGGGCTTTGCGCCCGCCGGCCACAAGCAGTTCGAGGGCGATGGCAAGACGCCCGAGGGGACGTATTTCATCGATCGCCGTAATCCCAATTCGGAATTCCACCTGTCGCTGGGGATTTCCTATCCCAACGCGGCGGACCGGGCCTTTGCCGCCGCACATGGCAAATCGCCGGGCGGCGACATCTTCATTCACGGCGGACCGAACAAGAAGGTGTCACGCCGCGACTGGACCGCGGGCTGTGTGGCAGTCACCGACAAGGAAATGGAACGGATCTATGCGATGGTGAAGGACGGGACGCCGATCCACATCCTTCCGTAACCCGTGGCACCGGGGTCTTAGCCCCCGGTGACGAGGCACCACCAGATCTTGCCGCTCGGTTCCTGAAACCAGGAAAACCCGATTTCCCGCGCTGACGGGTCCAGAATGACCCCGCGTGTATCGGGTTGCTTCATCCATGCGGCTAGGGTCACAAGCTCTGTCTCGAAGGTTTCCGAGATCAGTTCCCCCTTCAACGCGCCGGTATAGCCCACGCGCTGCACCCGCGTCAGGGGCGATGACCCGTCGGACCCGAAATGCCACGGCCGGTTTTGCACCGACATGTCGCGTGCATGCGTGGCGGCTGCGGCGTTCAACGCCGCGTTAAAGGCGAGAGGCGGCGCATTCTGTGCGCGCCGCAAAGAATTCACAGCGTCCAGCAGGCGGAACGATACTTCGTTTTCGGTGCCAGGCTCGATTTTATAGACTTGGGGCAGCGGCTGGCCATCCGGGCCAAGCCGCACCGCTGCTGCCTGTTGCACGCAGGCAGACAGCACCCCTGCCGCGCCAAGTGTCAGGACCGCACGTCTGTTCATCTTGAGTTCCGTTCTGTTCGGCCCGAAGGCATCATCACTGTCGGGCTGTTTATCGAAAGCATTGCGATATTTCAAACCCAACTCTGCGTGACACATCACGCTGACGCCAGTTTGATTTGCGGGATTTGGCCGACAGGAGTATGGAACCCGCAATAACTCAACTTCAGGAGACCTCGGATGAGTGTCGAAGATCGGATCAAGCTGAACCGTCGTGTCTTTCTTTCCACTGCCGCCGCCGGTGTTGGCGCCGGGCTGATGCCTGCCTTCGCGATGGATGGGTCAACCGAAATGGACAGCAGCGTTGTTGTCGGCAGCGTGCGCAACAACGTGTCCAGCTTTCGGATGCTGCGCTGGCAGGATTATTTCAGTGACACGCGCAACGGGGCGATTCTGGTCGATCTGACGTCGCGCGCGCTGCATTTCTGGTCCGAGGATCAGGCGACCTATCGGCTTTATCCGACCTCTGTGCCCTTGTCCGAAGACCTGACACGTCGCGGTCGCACCGAGGTGGTGCAAAAGGTGGTGGCGCCCAGCTGGCGCCCGACCCCGTCCATGAAGCTGCGCAATCCGGAATGGCCCGATGTGGTCGAGGGTGGCGCGCCCGACAACCCGCTTGGGTCGCACGCGCTTTACCTGTCCTGGACCTATTACCGGATCCACGGCACGCATGACACGCGCAAGATTGGCCGGCGGTCATCAAACGGATGTGTCGGGCTATACAACGAGCATATCTCGGAACTATTTGCGATGACCAAAGTTGGCACTCAGGTGTTGCTAATTTGACGACAAGTCGTTGAAGCAACACTTGCTTCAACAAGCCAGATTGCAAATGTCGCGCCAAGCTGGTTATGAAGTCGATACGAGGTACAGTCTTGGGTGCATGCCGTCGCCTCTGCAACATTCGGCGGTATGCGATAACTGGAGGTTACTATGAAGAAACTTGTGCTCGCTGCCGCTCTGACGGTCGCTGCTTCCACCGCTTTCGCTGGTGGTATGGTCGAACCGGTCATGGAGCCGGAAGTTGTCGAAGCTGCGACGTCGTCGTCGGCTGGCGGCATCGTTGTTCCGCTGCTGCTCCTGCTGCTCATCGCAGCCGCTGCTTCGAGCTGATCTATCGATCACGCTTTCGGAAAGGGCGGTGGGGCAACCTGCCGCCTTTTTCATTTTCCGCAACAGGTTCGTTTATTTGAACGGCGCTTCCGCGATGCCCGTCACCGGGTGGGTGGCGCCTTAGCGCACCCAGCCTGACAGGTTTTCCGAGATGATGGCCAAAAGCGCGGTGATATGCGCATCGTCATCATTCAGGCAGGGGATATAGGTAAAGGTCTCGCCGCCTGCATGTTCAAAGGCTTCGCGGATCTCGCCGTTGATTTCTTCCAATGTCTCGATGCAGTCGGCCGAAAAGGCCGGAGCCATGACGGCGATGTTCTTCTTCCCTTGTTTGGCCAGCTCGGCCACATGCTCCACCGTATAGGGTTTCAGCCATTCCTCGGGGCCGAACACCGACTGGAACGTGGTGTCGATGCTGCCTTTTTCCCAACCCAGACGTTCGCGCAACAGGCGCGAGGTCTTTGCGCATTGGCAATGATAGGGATCGCCAGACATCAAATAGCGCTTGGGCATCCCGTGATAGCTGGCCACCAGCACATCGGGGCGCGTCTCCAGCCCGGCATAGACCTTTTCGACCGACTGGGCCAAAGCCTCGATATACAGCGGGTGGTCAAAATATTCCGGCACCGTGCGCACCGAGGGCTGGCGCTTTTCCTTCATCAGGGCGCGGAAGAATTCGTCGTTGGCGGTGGCCGAGGTGGCGCCCGCGTAATGCGGGTAAAGCGGAAAGAACAGGATCTTTTCACAGCCTGCCTCGACCATCGCCTGCACTTTTGACGCCGTAGACGGGTTGCCATAGCGCATGCAGAAATCGACCATGACCTGTTCGCCATACTGCCCGGCAATGCCTTCGGCGATCTTGCGTGTCTGATCCTTTGTTATGGTCATGAGCGGGCTTTCGTTACGCTCGTGATTCCAGATCAGTTTGTAATTGGCGCCCGAGGAAAAGGGCCGCTTGGACAGGATCACAAGCTGCAAGAGCGGCTGCCACAACCAGGCCGAATAATCGATCACGCGCTTGTCCGACAGGAATTCGTTCAGATACCGGCGCATCGACCAGTAATCGTAATTGTCCGGCGTGCCGAGGTTGGCCAGCAGCACCCCGACCTTGGCCCGCTTGACCGGCGGATGGTCGGCAGGTGCATGGGCAAGCCGTCCGTTGCCGGGTGCGACGACAGATCCATGGGTTTCATGGGTCATTACGTGCTTGGCATCGAGCATTGCGTGCGTCCTTGGCTGGTCAGAGGTTACGCTGGACATATAGGCTTACCCGGCAAGGTCAACCTTTGCCGGGCGGAACGACCAGCGGCATTTCGGCCGTGTTGAGCGCATCGGCCAATCTTTGGGCGGCCGAGCCCGGCCGAAGCGGTTTTTGCTGGCTCTCATCCGCGGCCCAGCCTGTCAGGCAGATGAATTCGAAGGTTGCGGGAATGCGGCCTTCGGGATCGGCAAAGCGCGCATGATAGAGTTCGGCAGCCCGGATCAAGACCGCGCGGCGCGTCGGCTGGCGGAGCCGCGCCGTCAGCGCATTCGCCTCTCCCATCGCGCGCAGGTCGCGCATCAGATGCAAGGCATCCCTGTAACGGACGGTTTTCGTAAAGCTGTCGGCAACGGGAAGCGCAAAGCCGGCACGTTGCAGCAGACCGCCCAGATCGCGGATTTCCCCCATCGGCAGCACACGGGGCGACAGGCCGCCCGTTACTTCTATCTCTGCCTCGGCAAGGCAGGCGCGCAGCTCGGCCAGGGTTTGACCGCCAAACATCAGGCCCAGAAACAGACCATCCGGGCGCAGGGCGCGCCGACATTGCACCAGCTGTCCGACCGGGTCGTTGGCCCAGTGCAGGGCAAGCGCGTGGATGACAAGATCATGCGAGGCAGGTTCCAGCGCGAGGATGTCGTCATCACCAACCGGCGCGCCCAAATCGCGCCACAGGTCCGGGAAACCTGTCACGACGGCTGGCGATGTAAACGATCTGTTAACCTCGACCAGTCTTTCCTGAACCTCGGCGCGCGCTTCGTCATGCAGAAAGAACGCGCTCGCTCGGGCGCGATTGCGCAGCAGCGCGTGGCGATCGGTCAGGGACGGGGGCGTTTGCATGGCGCGAAACATGGGGGGATGACAGGGGGAATGCAAGGCGCGCTGTTGCACATGATCTATCCGCCGCAATGTGTCGCCTGTGATGCGATGGTGGCATCGGATTTCGGATTGTGCGGTGCCTGTTGGCGCCAGACGCCGTTTGTCACCGGGCTTGTCTGTGATCTGTGCGGCACACCTTTGCCCGGCCAGGACCCGGGCCACGCGGTGCATTGCGACGATTGCCTGACCATCGCGCGGCCGTGGTCGCGCGGGCGGGCTGCGATGCTGTATCGCGACAAGGCGCGTGACATGGTGCTGCAACTCAAACACGCGGATCGGCAGGATCTGGCACGCCCGGCGGGCGCCTGGCTGCTGCGTGCGGCGCAGCCGATCCTTGAACCGGGGATGCTGGTTGCCCCGATTCCCCTGCACTGGCTGCGGTTGTTGCGGCGACGCTACAACCAGTCGGCGCTGCTGTCGGCGCAGCTGGCGCGCCTTGCCGGGCTGGATCATTCGCCTGACCTGCTCCAAAGGGTGCGCAATACCCAAAGTCAGGAAGGCCGCGACCGGGATGGTCGTTTTGTCAACATGGCAGACAGTCTGCGCGTTCACCCAAGGCGGCGTGCCCTGCTGGACGGGCGGCACATCCTGCTGGTGGATGATGTAATGACATCGGGGGCGACCCTTGCCGCCGCGGCAGAGGCCTGCATCGCGCAGGGCGCGCGGGCGATTTCCACGCTGGTGCTATGTCGCGTTGCGAAAGAAGGTTAAATCCCTATAGTTCCGCGCAAAGACAGTCTTGCGCAGGCCAAGCCATGAAAACCGTTGAAATCTACACGACGCCCTATTGCCCCTATTGTATCGCAGCCAAACGCTTGCTGACGCAAAAGGGCGTCGCGTTTTCGGAAATCGATGTCAGTCGTGACCCCGCCCAGCGCCAGGCGATGATGCAGCGCGCAAAAGGGCGCCATACGGTGCCGCAGATCTTCATCGGCGGGCAGCATGTGGGTGGGTGCGATGATCTTCATGCGCTGGATCATCGGGCGGCGCTGGATGCCATGCTGGCCGACTGATGCGCATAGGTCTGGTGCAACTCAACGTGTCGGATGACCCTGTCGCAAACCTGCGGCAGTGCGTTGCCTTGATCCGTCAGGCGGCAGAGGCTGGGGCCGGGTTTGTGCTGACGCCTGAATGCACCAATGCCCTGTCGTCCAGCAGGGATCATCAAAGAACCATCTTTCATGCCGAGGAAGCCGACCCCACCCTTGCCGCCTTGCGGGATGAGGCGGCAAAGCTGGGCATCTGGCTGCTGATCGGCTCGCTTGGCATCAAGACGGATGATTCGGACGGTCGATTTGCCAATCGGTCATTTCTGATCCGCCCTGATGGCGCGATTGCCGCCCGTTATGACAAGCTGCACATGTTCGATGTCACGGTGTCAGAGACCGAGGTCTATCGCGAATCTGCCGGCTATCGCCCCGGGGATCGGGCCGTTGTTGCCGATACGCCCTTTGGCAGGATCGGGCTGTCGATCTGCTATGACGTTCGCTTTGCCTATCTTTACCGCAGTCTGGCCAAAGCAGGGGCACAGATCCTGACCGTTCCCGCGGCGTTCAATCACATCACGGGGGCCGCCCATTGGGAGTTGCTGTTGCGCGCCCGTGCGATTGAAACAGGATGCTTTGTCCTCGCGCCCGCGCAAACCGGCTTTCATCCTGAAACGGCTGGCAAGGGCCGCAAGACCCATGGCCATTCCCTGATCGTCTCGCCCTGGGGCGAGGTTCTGGCCGATGGTGGCACGGATACCGGCGTCGTCCTTGCGGAGATCGATCTTGCGCTGGTCGATTCGGCGCGCGGGCGTATTCCGTCGCTTGATCACGATTGCAGGTTCCTGGGGCCATGACCGACCGCGAACGCACCGAGGAAATCGCTGTCGCCTTGTTTGGCGAGTTGTTCATGGCGGATCAATTGGCCCGCAACCGCATATCGAAGGTCTTGCCCAAGGGCATGGAGCTTTCGCATTTTGGCGTCTTGAACCATTTGGCGCGCTTGAACGAAGAACGCACCCCAGCACAGCTTGCGCGGTCGTTTCACGTGACGCGCGGCGCGATGACCAATACCTTGGCCAAGCTGGAATGGGCCGGGCATATCCATATCCGTCCCGATTGGGATGATGCCCGGCGCAAGTTTGTCGCGATCAGCCCTTCGGGCCGGGCCGCGCGGGACGCGGCCGTGCAGGCGGTGGCCCCGCTGATCGGTGAGGTTGTGCAATCGCTCGGCGCCGATCGGGTGAAGGCTCTGGTCCCGGTGTTGCGGGAAATGCGCACCCGTCTGGAAGGGGATGGGTAAGATCATGGCGCAAGCGGCGCAAAGATGACACCGGCCAAGCGGGTTTTCGATATTGTCGCGGCCCTGTTTCTGGGCGCGGTTCTGGCGCTGCCTTTTGCCGTTCTGCTTGTCTATCTGTTGGTCAGACAAGGCCGCCCGATCTTTTACGTGTCTGAACGCATGCGCGCGCCGGACAGGCCGTTCCAGTTGTGGAAGTTGCGCACGATGCGGGTTGTCGAGGCGGATGCCGGCGTGTCGGGCGGCGACAAGGCCGACCGGATCACGCCGATGGGCCGGATGTTGCGCAAGTATCGGGCCGACGAAATCCCGCAGTTGTGGAATGTCCTGAAAGGCGACATGAGTTTCGTAGGGCCCCGACCACCGCTGCGAAGTTATGTCGAACGCTTTCCCGACATCTATGCCCGGGTTCTGCAATCGCGGCCCGGTGTGACGGGACTTGCCACATTGCACTATCATCGGCACGAGGAGCGATTGTTGAAGGCTTGCACCACCCCCGAGGAAACGGATGCGACCTATTCCCGCCGCTGCGTCCCGCGCAAGGCGCGTCTTGATGAAATTTATAGCAAAAGGCGGAATCTTTGCATGGATGTCATGCTGATGATCCAGACGGTGCGCGGGGTAAGCCGGTCGCACGGCAAAAGGTCTGGCGATTGATCCACGGCATGTTTCAGTTTATGTCAGATGTATAAAGTATTTTGATCTGCGCGTCGGACATGACCTCTTATTGAATCGGGGCAGCTTGCATTGACCGCTCGTAGCACAAAATTTCTGCTTTGGTTGCTGGGCAGGCTGTCACGCCTGCACCGCCAGCTGATTCTCTTGATGCTTGATACCGTGCTGGCCCCTTTGTCACTTCTGGCCAGCTATTACCTCATGTATTCCGTGCATGTCGCGCCGACCATGGTCGTTGCGGGCGCTTACGGATTTCTGGCTGTGACGCTGTTTTCCCTCGTCGGATCGCCGCTGCTTGGCATCCCGATGATCAAGCTGAAATCCTATGAGGCGATTGGCGCGATCAAGACCGGGATTCTCGGATTGTTTGCCGCCTCTGGCCTCTGGCTTGCCAAGGAGATTGTGGGATTTCCCCTGCCGCCAGCCGGCGTTCTGCTGTTCTTGCTGATCTTCGTCCTGTCCATGGTGGTGACGCGCTTTGCGTTGCTGAACCTCTTGCTTGCGGTGCATCGTCAGGGACAGGTGCGCCGCAACGTGGTCATCTACGGGGCGGGCAACACCGGGACCATGCTGGCATCGGCGCTCAAGTCGCATGAAAGCATTCATGTGGTTGCCTTCGTTGACGACAGCCCGTCGATGCATGGCATGACCCTGGTCGGTCACAAGGTTTATCCCGCACAGCAGCTGGAGCGGATCGTGTCGCGCTATGATGTGGAGCGGGTGCTGCTGGCCATGCCATCGGCGCCGCTGCCGCGTCAGGCGGCGATTGTCCGCGATCTGGTGTCGCGGGGTCTGGATGTGCATGCCCTGCCTTCCTTTGCCCAACTGGTCGGAACCGAAGTAATTCTGGATACCCTGGCGCCGGTTGCGCCCGGCGTGTTTCTGGGGCGCGACCCGGTCAACGATCTTCGGCCAGAGGCAAGCGATGCCTATGGCGGCAAGTGTATTCTGATCACCGGAGCAGGTGGGTCTGTCGGGTCAGAGCTGTGTCGGCAGTTGCTGCGATACAAGCCCAAGACCATCGTGCTGTTCGATGTGAGTGAAATCGCGCTTTACACCATAGAACGGGAGCTGGCGGGCCGGGCCGATGCGGCCGAGATAAACTTCATCCCGATCCTGGGCACCGTGACAGAAGCGCGACAGGTAAGGGCCCTGCTTGCCGAACACGCGGTGGACGTGATTTTTCACGCGGCGGCCTACAAGCATGTGCCGCTGGTCGAATCGAACCCGATTGCCGGTCTGGTCAACAATGTTCTGGGCACCCGAACTTTGGCCGAGGCCGCCCTGGAAGAAGGGGTGAAGCGCTTTATCCTGATTTCGACGGACAAGGCCGTTCGGCCCACGAATGTGATGGGCGCATCCAAGCGCATGGCGGAATTCGTGGTGCAAGACATGGCGCGCCGGTCGAACAGCACGGACTTTTCCATCGTGCGCTTTGGCAATGTGCTGGGCAGTTCCGGGTCCGTTGTTCCCTTGTTCCGTGAACAGATCAAGCGCGGTGGTCCTGTCACCCTCACCCATGAGGATGTGACGCGCTATTTCATGACCATCGCCGAAGCCGCCAATCTGGTGCTGATTGCGGGTGGCTTGTCCATGTCGCGCGGGCCGCATGAGGGCGATCTTTTCGTGCTGGACATGGCGCAGCCGATCAAGATCCGTGATCTGGCAGAGCGGATGATCAAGGCTGCCGGCTACAGTGTCAAATCTGCCGCGAACCCGGATGGCGATATCGAAGTGGTCGTGATCGGTCTGCGGCCCGGGGAAAAACTGCACGAGGAACTCTTGATAAAGCCCGGCATGCTGACCACCCCGCATGAGAAAATCCTGCGTGTGCAAGAGCATGGCTTGACCAGCGTTGAAATGAGTTCGGCCCTGCGAGAGCTGCGTAATGCCGTTGCGGTTGGCAATGCCGCTGCGGCACGGGCGGTTCTGGAAACCTATGTCGAGGGTTTTGGCGCGCTGGATACTGAAAACGGGCGTTCCGCGACCGTGGTTGCCTAGGGCACTGCAACTTTGCACCACAGGCCGAGAAACGCGATCACCCCATTGTGTTGCGTCATGGGTCCAATATGATCGGGCCAATGTTTTGAGAGGCTGCATCAGGATGACCATTCCACGTTTGACGGGTGTTGCCGTAGCCCTGGTTTTGATGGGTGCCGCCAGTGCATCTGCCGAAACGCGGCCGACGCTGAACCTTTATGGCGGCACCGGGTTGATCGACATGCCCTCTGCGGAAATGCAGCCCGATGGCATCCTGTCGGGAACGACCAGCCATTTCGGCCCGATCAGCCGCACCACGCTCAGCTTTCAGATCACGCCGCGCCTGTCGGGCAGTTTTCGTTTTCTGGGCATACGCGACTGGAACCAGCGCTTTTGTCCGCCAAACTGTTCGGGCGTAAACAGGTTCGACACCTATTACGACCGCTCTTTTGACCTTCGGTATCAGGTGTTTGACGAAGGTCGGTATCGCCCGGCGCTGGCCATCGGTTTGCAGGACTTTGTCGGCACCGGGGTGATCGCGGGCGAATACATCGTTGCAACCAAGCATGTGACGCCAGACCTGAAGGTCAGCGCCGGCCTTGGCTGGGGGCGCTTGGGCAGCTACAAGCCGATCGGAAGTCCGCTGGGCGACCGCCCGCCACTTGATGTCGGCAAGGGTGGCAATTTCAACTTCGACCAGTGGTTTCGCGGGCCTGCCGCGCCCTTTGCGGGCATAGAGTGGCAGGTCAACGACCAGTGGACCGCCAAGGCCGAATATTCTTCTGATGCCTACCGCGAAGAATCCGCCCTGCGCGGCACATTTGATCGCCGCAGCCCGCTCAACTTTGGCATCGAGTATCAGCGCAACGATTCGCTGCGATTCGGCGCTTACTACATGTATGGCAGCGAGGTCGGGATCGCTGCACATTTCATCCTGAACCCCAAGAAACGGGCGGGCGGTGGCATTGTCACCAGCGCCCCCGACGCAGTCGCGCGCAGACCGTCGCGCGGGGCCGATCCAGAGGCTTGGTCAACCACATGGTTGGGCGACAGCGAAACGCAAGAGGGCCTTCGCGCCCGTCTGGCGCAGCGGCTTGAAAAAGACGGGGTGCAGGTCGAATCCGTCCGTTTCGAAGGATCGACAGCCCATGTGCGCATCCGCAACCTGACCAATGATGCCGAGGCGCAGGCCGTGGGGCGCACGGCGCGGGCGATGACGCGTGTGGTGCCCGCCGCAGTCGAACAGTTCGTCATCGTTCCCGTGGTCAATGGCATGCCGGTGTCGCAAGTCGTGCTAAGCCGCTCTGACCTTGAAGCGTTGGAGTTTGACACCCAAGCCGCCGAAAAGCTGCTGTCCCGCGCGCAGATCCTGTCGGCGCCCGCCTTTTTGAATGATGGGCTGCGGGATCCGCAGGCTTACCCGAAGTTCACCTGGGCGCTGGGCCCAACCGCACGGCTGCGGGTGTTTGACCAGAACTCTCCGTTCAAGATTGCGGTCGGCGCGGAACTGCGCGGCAGATATGAAATCACGCCGGGTCTGGTGTTGTCGGGGGCCGTGACCAAACATGTGCTGAGCAATCTGGACGATCGCCCGCCGCTGCCGGATCGGAACGGGCTGCATCCGGTGCGTTCGGCCAATTATTTCTATGACCGCGACGGCGACCCCGCGCTCGATAATCTTTCGTTGACCTACTACACCAAGCTCGCCCCCGAGGTGTATGGCCGTGTCTCGCTTGGTTATCTGGAACGGATGTATGGCGGTCTTTCGACCGAAGTCCTCTGGATGCCGACAGAGCGGCGCTGGGCCATCGGCGCAGAGCTGAACTATGTCGCCCAACGGTCGCCCAACCAAAGGCTTGGCTTCAAGCTGCCCTTGGAAATGTTTGAAACCGATGGCTGTTCACCCAATTTCGCGACCGCTGCCTGTGGTGCGCGCGACAGCTATCGTGTGGTGACAGGGCATGTGTCGGGCTATTACAAGTTCGACAATGACTTTCAGGTTCAGGTGGACGTTGGCCGTTATCTTGCCGGTGATGTCGGGGCGACGCTTTCGTTGAAGCGTGAATTCGACAATGGCTGGCGCGTCGGGGCCTTTGTGACCAAGACCAACGTCTCGGCCGAGGAATTTGGCAGCGGCTCGTTCGATAAGGGAATCACCATCGAAATCCCCTTTGCCTCGCTGCTTGGAAAACCCAGCACCAGGACGCAATCCACATTGTTGCGGCCCTTCGGTCGGGATGGAGGCCAGAGGCTGTCGGTCGAGGGGCGTCTTTATGATGAAGTGCGGGGCTATCAGAAAGATGGTCTGACCGAGCAATGGGGACGGTTCTGGAAATGAGATACGCCGCCGCGATTGCGCTGATCTGCGCCCTGTCCGCTTGTGGGAACCAGACTGATTCGCTCGGCGGCACCGATGTCGCCAAAGCCCTGTTTTCCGCCACGACCGCGCGGGCAACGGGGACTGCGCCCGGAAACAGCCTTGGCCTCACGCGTCAGGCGTTGGAGCAGGTTCTGACCCCGGTTCAGCTTGCGACCATCGATCAGCGTGGCCAGCAGGCCTTGCTGGGCGAATTGGAGGTCAATCAGGACGTGGTGACATGGTCCACCCTGGACGATGTGACTGTTTCCTTTCGCAATGGTGTGATTGTTGCAACACGCGGATTGGGCAATGATCTGATGGCTGCGGCGGGTCCGGCGGTTCAAGGGCGCTCTGGCACGGTCAACCGCGTCTACACGCATCTCAACGGCGAGGATCAGCCGGTTCGCCGGACATTTGCCTGCACCGTCCTGCCGCGTGGAACAGAAACCATTGAAATCATAGAGATCGCCTATGTGACTTCGCGCGTATCGGAACGCTGCACCTCGGGGGATCTGACCTTTCAGAATGACTTCTGGCTGTCGTCTGACCAAAAAATGCGCAAATCCCGGCAGTGGATCAGCGAGGATGTGGGATTTCTGACAATTGAAGACCTTCGCCGCTGATGCAAGCTGGAAAGGGTTTTACTGAACCCTCGAATGTGCTACTTACAAACCAACGTCTTGGAAATGGAGATTGCTATGTCCCGCATCACTGCCTTTGTTGCATCTATTGCTCTGGTCGCTTCGGTTTCGGCAGCTTCGGCTGGTGGCATGAACGCAGCCGCCGAGGAGGAAGAGCCCATCGTTGTGGTTCAGGAAACCTCGTCCTCCTCGGCTCCGGGCTTCAGCGCCGGTGGTCTGGGTGGCGGCGCTGTCGTCGCCGGTCTGGCAGGCGTGGCTTTGCTCGCCGCTCTGGCCAACTCGTCCTCGGGCAGCCACTGAACACCTAAATTCGCGTGAAGGCCCGCTTCGGCGGGCCTTTTTGCTTTGGTGCGTTGCGGTGCCCCGTTGCGTGATGATCGCTTGCAATTCGCGCGGGATCGCTCTATTTAACGTTCAACAGCGGTTTCGGGGTCCACACTCGAAGCTACCGAAAAATCTTCCCGGGCCGCATGGCCCGTTTTTTGTTTGTGGATGCCATGACCGACCTTATCGCCAAAACTGCCATCGACCGCCGGCTTGCCGGTATTGTCGGCCCCGTGATCGAAGGGCTGGGGTTTGAGCTGGTGCGTGTGCGGCTGATGGGGGGCAAGACGCGCATCCTTCAGATCATGGCCGACCGTGCCGAAGGCGGGATCGAGGTTGACGATTGCGCAACGATTTCGACCGCTGTTTCGGCGGTCCTCGATGTGGAAGACCCGGTTGAAGACAATTACGTTCTGGAAGTGTCTTCCCCCGGCATCGACCGTCCTTTGACCCGTCTCAAGGATTTCGACATGTGGAAGGGCTGGGAAGCCCGGATCGAGACGACCGAGCTTATCGACGGGCGCCGCCGGTTCAAAGGCACCCTTGCCGGTGTCGAGGATGAGGAAATTCTCATTCAGATCGAAGAAGGCGGCGAGGAGGTTACGATCGGATTGCGCTTTGACTGGTTGTCTGATGCCAAACTGATCCTGACCGACGAGCTGATCGCCGAAATGCTGCGCCAGAAAAAGGCAAGCGGCACCTTTGACGAATCGCAGTTCGACGAGATCGAAGAAATCGAAGGCGAGGATGACGAGCCCGCCGAAGAAACCAAACACTAAGACCGGGAGTTGACCGATGGCGATTACCTCTGCCAACCAGCTTGAGCTTTTGCAGACCGCCGAGGCCGTGGCGCGCGAAAAGATGATCGACCCGGATCTGGTGATCCAGGCGATGGAGGAAACGCTCGCCCGTGCCGCCAAGTCGCGTTACGGCAGCGAGTTGGACATCCGCGTGAAGATCGACCGCAAGACCGGGCGCGCAACCTTTGCCCGCATCCGCACCGTGGTCGAGGATGAGGCGCTGGAGAATCACCATGCCCAGCTGACCGTCAAGCAGGCGAAAAGCTATCTGGCCGATCCCCAGATCGGTGACGAGGTCATCGACGAGGTGCCGCCGGTCGATCTGGGCCGGATCGCCGCGCAATCGGGCAAGCAGGTGCTGTTGCAGCGCGTGCGCGAGGCCGAGCGGGACCGTCAGTTCGACGAATTCAAGGACCGCAAGGGCACGATCATCAACGGCGTCGTCAAGCGCGAGGAATACGGCAACGTCATCGTCGATGTGGGCCGGGGCGAGGGTATCCTGCGCCGCAATGAAAAGATCGGCCGCGAGGCTTATCGCATCGGCGACCGGATCCGCTGCTATATCAAGGATGTGCGCCGCGAAGCGCGGGGTCCGCAGATCTTCTTGTCGCGCACCGACCCGCAGTTCATGGCCGAGCTGTTCAAGATGGAAGTGCCGGAAATCTATGATGGCATCATCGAGATCAAGGCTGTGGCCCGTGACCCCGGGTCGCGTGCCAAGATTGCCGTGATTTCCTATGACAACTCGATCGACCCGGTGGGCGCCTGCGTTGGTATGCGCGGCAGCCGGGTTCAGGCTGTGGTGAATGAACTTCAGGGCGAAAAGATCGACATCATTCCGTGGAATCAGGATCAGGCGACTTTCCTTGTGAACGCATTGCAGCCTGCCGAGGTGTCCAAGGTCGTGATCGACGAGGAGATCGGCAAGATCGAAGTCGTGGTGCCGGACGAGCAGCTTTCGCTGGCCATCGGTCGCCGCGGGCAGAACGTGCGTCTGGCCAGCCAGCTGACCGGCCTTGACATCGACATCATGACCGAGGCCGAGGAATCGCAGCGTCGTCAGGCCGAATTCGCCGAGCGCACCAAGCTGTTCATGGACACGCTGGATGTGGACGAGATGATGGCGCAGCTTCTGGTCTCCGAAGGGTTCACCAACCTTGAGGAAGTGGCCTATGTCGAAGAAGACGAGTTGTTGTCGATCGACGGCTTTGACGAAGGCACCGCAGCCGAATTGCAGGCGCGCGCCCGCGACTATCTTGAAGAACAGGCCCGCAAGGCGCTTGAGAATGCCCGCAGCATGGGTGTCGAAGAAAGCCTTATCAACTTTGACGGGCTGACGCCGCAGATGCTTGAAGCCCTGGCCAAGGACGGGATCAAGACGCTGGAAGACTTCGCCACCTGCGCTGACTGGGAGCTGGCTGGCGGCTGGACCACGGAAAATGGCCAGCGCAAGAAAGACGAAGGCATTCTTGAAAAGTTCGATGTCAGCCTGGAGGAGGCGCAGACACTGGTGATGACCGCGCGGGTCATGTTGGGCTGGGTCGATCCGACCGAGATGGACGCGGCCGAAGACGACGCCGAAACCGAGGAGGCCGAGGCCTGATCTCAGGCCTCGGAGCAGCGCGCATGACGCGTGGCGGGCGGGACAAGGATCGCGACGAACCGGAACGCAAATGCATTGTGTCCGGGGAAAGCCAGCCAAAAGCGGGTCTGATCCGCTTTGTGCTGGGCCCGGAAGGCATGATCGTGCCGGATATTCTGGCACGCCTGCCGGGTCGGGGCATCTATGTCGAGGCCGATCGGTCGGCCCTTGCCAGGGCGGTCAAGAAAAACCTGTTCTCGCGCGCCGCACGCCAGCCTGTTACAGTTGCGGATGATCTGCCTGATATGGTTGAACGCCTGTTGGCACAGCGGGTGATTGATCTTATATCGCTGGCACGCAAGGCGGGTGACGCATTGTGCGGTTACGAAAAGGTCAAGGATTGGCTGATCAAGGGTCAGGCCAGGACCTTGATTCAGGCCAGCGACGGTTCTGAACGCGGGAAAGAAAAACTTCGCCCGCCGAATGGGCCGGAATCCCTGATTTCCTGCCTGACGGCGGGGGAATTGGGTTTGGCATTCGGCCGCGAACGTGCCATACACGCCGCGCTTGCGGCTGGTGGACTCAACAACCGTGTTGTAGAGGAAGCGGCAAGGCTTGTCGGACTGCGTGGGGCAGAGGACAAGCAGGTCGGCGACATGATCGCCGGGAAGGATACGAAGGACGCATGAGCGATACAGACGGCAAAAAACCCCTTGGTTTGGGTGGCGCACCTCGTTCTGGTCAGGTGAAGCAAAGCTTCAGCCATGGCCGGACGAAAAGCGTCGTGGTTGAAACGAAGCGCAAGCGCGTGGTCGTTCCCACAAAGCCGGGCGCAGCCGCGGGCGCAACGGGTGCAGGCGGCGGGTCGCCCTCGCTTGGTGATCCGGCGAAACGTCCTGCGGGGATTTCAGACGCCGAGATGGAACGCCGTCTGGCGGCGTTGCGGGCCGCAAAGGCACGCGAAGCCGCCGACAACGAACGCCGCGCCGAAGAAGAGCGTCAGCGTGAGGAAGATCGTCAGCGTCGCCGCGAGGAAATCGAAGCCAAGGAGCGCGAGGAGCGGGAGCGTCTGGAAGCCCTGCGCCTGAAGGCCGAGGAAGAAGAACGCGCCGCGCGCGCCGAGGCAGAGGCCCGCTTGGCCGCCGCAGCCCAGCGCAAGGCAGAGGTGCTTGGCACCCGCCCACGCTCGGCCGAGAAGCCCGCGCCAGAGCCGAAGCAAGCCGCGCCGGCCGAAAGTGCCGCCCCGTCGCGTTCGCAAGACGCAGCCGGGCCGCGCGGTGTTGCCGCAAAGGCCCCCCTTGCCCCCGCGCCCCAGCGCAAGACCGACCGTGAGCGCGAGGAGCGCGAGCGCAGCGCAAAGGCAAAGGGCGATGACAGCCGTCGTGGTGGCAAGCTGACCTTGTCGGCGGCGCTTGATGGCGAAGGTGGCCGGACGCGCAGCCTTGCCGCGATGAAGCGCAAGCAGGAAAAAGCCCGTCAAAAGGCGATGGGTTTTGGCAACAAACCCGAAAAGCAGGTGCGCGACGTGCAGCTGCCCGAAACCATCGTGGTGTCGGAACTTGCCAACCGGATGGCGGAACGTGCGGCTGATGTGGTCAAGTCGCTCATGAAAATGGGCATGATGGTCACGATGAATCAGGCCATCGATGCCGATACCGCCGAGTTGGTGATCGAAGAATTTGGCCACAAGGCGGTGCGCGTGTCCGACGCCGACGTCGAACAGGTGATCGATACGGTTCAGGACAAGCCAGAAGATCTGGCGCCGCGTCCGCCGATCGTGACGATCATGGGTCACGTTGACCATGGCAAGACCAGCCTGCTGGACGCGATCCGCAAGGCGAATGTGGTCGCCGGTGAGGCGGGTGGCATCACCCAGCACATCGGTGCCTATCAGGTCAAAACCGCCAATGGCGCCTTGGTCACGTTCCTCGACACGCCCGGTCACGCCGCCTTTACCAGCATGCGGGCCCGTGGCGCACATGTGACGGATATCGTCATCCTGGTGGTTGCGGCCGATGATGCGGTCATGCCGCAGACGGTCGAGGCGATCAACCACGCCAAGGCGGCGAAAGTGCCGATGATCGTGGCCATCAACAAGATGGACAAGCACGGCGCGGATGCCACCAAGGTGCGGACCGATCTGCTGCAACACGAGGTCGTCGTGGAGGCGATGTCGGGCGACGTGCAGGATGTCGAGCTGTCGGCCAAGACGGGCATGGGTCTGGACAATCTGCTTGAGGCGATCTCGCTTCAGGCCGAGATCCTGGAACTCAAGGCCAACCCGCACCGTGCCGCTTCGGGCGCTGTCATCGAGGCAAAGCTGGATGTGGGACGCGGCCCCGTCGCAACCGTTCTGGTGCAGAACGGCACCCTGCGCAAAGGCGATATCTTTGTCGTCGGCGAACAGTGGGGCAAGGTGCGCGCGCTGGTCAACGATCAGGGCGAAACGGTGCTGGAGGCTGGCCCCTCGGTTCCGGTCGAAGTGCTTGGCCTTTCGGGCACGCCTTCGGCTGGCGATACGCTGAACGTGGTCGAAACCGAAGCGCAAGCGCGTGAAATCGCTGATTATCGGGAAAAGGCGGCCAAGGACAAACGCGCCGCTGCCGGTGCGGCCACCACGCTGGAACAGCTTATGGCAAAGGCCAAGGCCGACCAGTCGGTCGCCGAATTGCCGGTTGTCATCAAGGCCGATACCCAAGGCTCTGCCGAGGCTATCGTGCAAGCGCTGGAAAAGGTTGGCAACGACGAGGTTCGGGTGCGCGTGCTTCACTACGGTGTTGGCGCCATCACCGATACCGATGTGGGTCTGGCCGAAGCATCGAACGCGCCGATCATCGGGTTCAACGTGCGGGCCAATGCGTCTGCGCGCCAATCAGCCAACCAGAAAGGGGTCGAGATTCGCTATTACTCGATCATCTATGATCTGGTTGATGACATCAAAGCCGCCGCCTCTGGCCTGCTCAAGGCCGAAGTGCGTGAAACCTTTATCGGTTATGCGCAGATCAAAGAGGTGTTCAAGGTTACGGGCGTTGGCATGGTTGCCGGCTGCCTTGTCACCGAAGGTGTCGCCCGCCGGTCGGCCGGTGTTCGCCTGCTGCGTGACAGTGTCGTGATCCACGAAGGCACGTTGAAGACGCTGAAGCGTTACAAGGACGAAGTGAAGGAAGTGATTTCGGGTCAGGAATGCGGCATGGCGTTCGAGCGCTATGAAGACATTCGTCAGGGCGATGTCATCGAAATCTTCGAGCGCGAAGAAGTGCAGCGCACCTTGGCCTAAGGCGAGGTTCAGAAAAACATCAAAAAGCCGGGGTTTCCCCCGGCTTTTTGATGTGCGGTGACTTCAAGCGGCGCGCGAGGCGCTGACCGGATGCCCGACGAACAGCTTTTCATCAACCCTGATGACAAGTTTGCCATCCGCCAGGGTTCTGACAAGCAGACCTTGAATAGAAACGCAGCTTCCGATTGCAATCGTTCTGAGCATGAGCCAATCCCCCATCAGCCTTGCAGACCTACAGATATCGCAAATCTTCTGTAAATCTATTAAGAAAGTGTCGCATTGCCCATGTTTTCAACAATTTTTGCAAAGACAGGTCAAAGCCAGTCGCGCAAGATGGGAATCAAGGGGAGGTCGGCAGGCGGCATCGGGTAATCCCGCAGATTTTCTGCCCGCACCCAGGCGAGCTTTTGCCCCTCGCGGCCCTGAACGATGCCTTCCCATTTGCGGCAGGCGAAAAGCGGCATCAAGAGATGGAAATCCGGGTACCCATGGCTGGCAAAGGTGAGCGGCGCAAGGCAGCTTTGCCACGTGTCGATGCCGAGTTCTTCCTTCAATTCGCGAATCAGGGCCGCTTCCGGGGATTCTCCGGCCTCGACCTTTCCGCCCGGAAATTCCCACAGACCAGCCAGCGATTTACCCTCGGGCCGCTGTGCCAGAAGGACACGGCCATCAGCATCAATCAGCGCAACGGCAGAGACGAGAACAATCTTCAAGAGCGGTAATCCGCGTTGATCTCGATGTAACGGCTGGTCAGATCGCAGGTCCAGACGCGGCGCGATGCGCGGCCCAACCCCATATCGACCCGGATCAGGATCTCATCCTTGCGAAAATGCTCGGCGCCGTCTTCTTCGCGATAGGCCGGGTTGCGCCAGCCGTTCTTGGCCACCACAACATCGCCGAACCGAATGGTCAGACGGTCGCGATCCGCCTGTGCCCCGGATTTGCCGATTGCCGCGACGATCCGGCCCCAGTTCGGGTCTTGCCCGGCCACAGCGGTTTTGACCAGCGGCGAGTTCGCGATGGCAAAGGCGGCCTTTGCAGCATCGGCATCTGTTGCCGCGCCGGTCACATGAACCTCGACCAGCTTGGTCGCACCCTCGCCGTCTCTGATCACCTGAAGCGCGAGATCCTGCATCACGCCATGCAGCGCCGCTTCAAAGGCCTTGGCCACCGCGCCTTTCAAGGGTGCGGCCGCGCTTTGCCCGGTGGCGGCCAACAGCAGCGTGTCCGAGGTCGAAGTGTCGCTATCGACTGTGATCGAGTTGAAGGTGGCGTCAACGTTGCGTGACAGCATCTTTTGCAAGGCGGCCGGCGTGGTCTTTGCATCGGTAAAGATGTAGACCAGCATCGTCGCCATATCGGGGGCAATCATGCCCGACCCTTTGGCGATGCCTGCGATGTGGATCGGCCCGCCTTCGCCCTCGATGGTGGCCGACGCGCCTTTGGGGAAGGTGTCGGTTGTCATCATGGCATGGGCCGCCATCTCGATCGCATCGTCGCGCAGCGTGGCGACAAGATCGGGCAGGACAGCGGTGATCTTTTCATGCGGCAAAGGCTCGCCGATCACCCCGGTCGAGGAGGAAAACACGCGGCTTGCCGGCAGGTCGAGCGCGGCTGCAACACCGCCCGTCACCGCAGCGACCGCCTCATCGCCAAGTTTGCCGGTAAAGGCGTTTGAATTGCCAGAGTTGACGATGATCGCCGCCCCCGCCCCCGGGGGCACCTTGGCGGCCAGTTTTTCCTGACAATCACGCACACAGCCCGAACGCGTGCTTGACCGGGTGAACACCCCTGCAACTGCCGTGCCGGGCGCAAGGCGGATCAGCATCACATCCTTGCGGTTTGCATATTTGATCCCGGCTTCGGCGGCGGAAAATTCCACCCCCTTGATCAGGGGCAGCTTGGGGAAGCCATCCTTGGGTGCCAGCGGCGACACGGGTTTGGCCTGCTTCAGCTTGACGCCAATCTTGCCCGCAACCTCTGCCACTTCCTCCCGGACCTCCTCGGCCACTTCGGAGACGGCATCGGTCACTTGCGACTTCAGCTTGCGAAGTTTCTTCTTCAGCGTCTTTGCTTCGGCCTTCCAATCGGTCTTCGCCATGGCTTCCCCCCGGGACTATTTGTCCAGCAGCGTTGCATCACGAAGCAGGGCCGGGTCAAGCCCTTCGCCGGGGCGCGTCACCTCGGCCGCATCGGTCAGCGATTTGACATGCGCCTCGACCGCGCTGCGTTCGATTTCGGCGGCCAGCTCGTCCCGCGTTTCCTCCAGCGTCGGTGCGGCGGCAACGCGCGTTTCCTTGACGAGGATCAGGTGATAGCCGAAATCCGACTTGACCGGGGCAGTCACCTTGCCAGGTTCGGCAGCGATAACGGCATCTTCGAAAGGCTTGACCATCATGCCAAGCCCGAACCAGCCCAGATCACCGCCGTTGGCGCCCGATCCGGTGTCGGTCGAGTTTGCCTTTGCAAGCTCGGCAAAATCGGCCCCACCGTCCAGCTGTGCCTTCAGCTCGTTTGCCTTTTCCTCGCTGTCCACAAGGATATGCGCGGCATTGTATTCGGTGGCCGGGGCCGCGTCCTTGAACCTTGCGTCATAGGCTGCCTGCAAGGCTTCGTCTGTGACCGCCGTTTCGATCACCGATTGTATCGCAACGCCCGACAGATAACCCCGACGCTCGTTTTCAAGCGCCAGTCTGTCACGCTTTGCGACTTCGGTGATCGACTGCTCCAGCGCGGTCTGCTGGATCAGCTGATCCAGAATGCCCTTGAACAGCACATCATCCGGCAAGGCCTGATACTGTTGCGGCAGGCTTTCCCGCAGGGCGATCATGTGGCCCAAGGTGATCTCGGTGCCGTTGACCGATGCCACGACCGTATCGGCCGTCGCGTCCTGTGCCATGGCGGGCGCCGTCATCGCACCGATGACCGCGCAGCTTGCCAAAAACCTGGTCCATTTCGTCATTTTCACACCCTCCTGATCGGGCAGCGACCCCACCAAACATTGACTATGGCGGGCCAGTCCCTTAAATCGCGGGGGTCGCGTGCGATGGGGCCGGCCGGCCTTCTGAGGCTTTCTATGGAAGGCGGTGGGGGCGGGCAAGGCCCTTGGATCACACGATCCTGTCAGGAATACCCACGGAGAACATATGCTGGGTCTTGGTTCGCTTGCGCGCAAGGTCTTTGGTACGCCAAATGATCGCAAGGTAAAGTCGGTTCGCACGCTGGTCGCAAAGATCAACGCACTGGAGCCAGAGTTCGCCGCCCTTAGCGACGAAGGGGTGAAGGCCAAGACAGAGGCGCTTGCAAAGCGCGCCCAGTCTGGTGAAAGCCTTGATGATCTTCTGCCAGAAGCCTTCGCCAATTGCCGCGAAGCCGCGCGCCGGGCGCTTGGGCTGCGGGCGTTTGACGTGCAGCTGATGGGGGGGATTTTCCTGCATCAGGGCAATATCGCGGAAATGAAGACTGGCGAAGGCAAGACGCTTATGGCGACTTTCCCGGCCTATCTGAACGCGCTTGCCGGCAAGGGTGTGCATATCGTCACGGTCAACGATTATCTTGCCAAGCGCGACGCCGAATGGATGAGCAAGGTCTATGGCGCGCTGGGTCTGACCACGGGTGTGGTCTATCCCTATCAGCCCGATGCCGAGAAAAAGGCGGCCTACCGCTGCGACATCACCTATGCGACCAACAACGAACTTGGCTTCGATTACCTGCGCGACAACATGAAAAGCAGCATCGAGGACATGGCGCAGCGCGGCCATTTCTTTGCCATCGTGGACGAGGTCGACTCGATCCTGGTGGATGAAGCACGCACCCCGCTTATCATTTCCGGCCCGTCGCAGGACCGGTCAGAGCTTTATATCAAGGTCGATGCGCTGATCCCGCATCTGACGGATGCGCATTTCAAGCTGGATGAAAAGACCCGCAACGTCACCTATACCGACGAGGGCAACGAATTCATCGAAGGCCTGCTGCGAGAAGCTGGTATCCTGCCCGAAGGGCAGAACCTGTATGATCCCGAAAGCACCACCATCGTTCACCATGTGACGCAGGCCCTGCGCGCCCACAAGCTGTTCGCCAAGGACCAGCAATACATCGTGCGCGACGGCGAGGTGATGCTGATCGACGAATTCACCGGCCGAATGATGCGCGGGCGTAGGCTTTCGGACGGTCTGCATCAGGCGATCGAGGCGAAAGAGGGCGTGCAGATTCAGCCAGAGAACGTGACGCTCGCCTCGGTGACGTTCCAGAACTATTTCCGGCTTTACGACAAGCTGGCCGGGATGACCGGCACGGCCGCGACCGAAGCCGAAGAATTCATGGAAATCTACAAGCTGGGCGTGGTCGAAGTGCCGACCAACCGCCCGGTTGCCCGCAAGGATGACCATGACCAGGTCTATCGCACCGCGCGCGAGAAATACGAAGGCGTGGTCAAGACCATCAAGGAGGCGCATGAAAAGGGTCAGCCGATCCTTGTCGGCACCACCAGCATCGAAAAGTCGGAATTCCTGTCGGGTCTGCTCAAGGCTGCGGGTGTGCCGCACAATGTGCTGAACGCCCGTCAGCACGAACAAGAGGCGCAGATCGTGGCCGATGCTGGCCGGTTTGGCGCGGTGACGATTGCGACGAACATGGCCGGGCGCGGCACCGACATTCAGCTTGGCGGTAACGTCGAGATGAAGGTGATGGCCGCCATTGCCGCCGACCCCCATCTGAACCCCGATGAGGTGCGCGCGCGGATCGAGGCGGAACATGCCGATGAAAAGGCGCGCGTTCTGGCGGCGGGCGGTCTGTTCGTGCTGGGCACCGAACGCCACGAATCGCGGCGGATCGACAACCAGTTGCGCGGCCGCTCCGGTCGTCAGGGCGACCCTGGCCGGTCCTCGTTCTTCTTGTCGCTGGAAGACGATCTGATGCGCATCTTCGGGTCGGAAAAGCTCGATTCCGTTCTGTCCAAACTGGGCATGAAGGAAGGCGAGGCGATTGTTCACCCATGGGTCAACAAAAGCCTTGAACGCGCGCAGGCCAAGGTCGAAGGGCGCAACTTCGACATCCGCAAACAGCTTTTGAAGTTCGACGATGTGATGAATGACCAGCGCAAGGCCATCTTCGGTCAGCGGCTGGAAATCATGCAGGCCGAAGACGTGTCTGAAATTGCCGAGGATATGCGGGTTCAGGTGATCGACGATCTGGTCGATCTGCACATGCCGCCGAAATCCTATCCCGATGCCTGGGACATCGACGGCCTGGTGCAGGCGGTGCGCGAAAAGCTCAACATCGACCCGCCGCTTGCCGATTGGGCCGCCGAGGAAGGTGTGGATCAAGACGCCATCAAGGAGCGTCTTGAGGCAGCAACCGCCGAGGCGATGGCAGCAAAGGCCGAAGCCTTCGGGCCCGACACCATGCGCTCGATCGAAAAGCAGGTGTTGCTGCAAACGATCGATGGCAAATGGCGCGAGCATCTGCTGACACTCGAACATCTGCGTTCGGTCGTAGGCTTCCGCGGGTATGCGCAGCGCGACCCGTTGAACGAATACAAGACCGAAGGTTTTGCGCTGTTCGAAACCATGCTCAACTCGCTGCGTCAGGAAGTGACGCAAAAGCTGGCCGCGATCCGTCCGCTGACCCAGGCAGAGCAAGAGGCCATGATGGCGCAGGTTCTGGCCCAGCAACGTGCCGCATCGCAACCCGTCGCACAGGAACCATCGGCACCTCAGGCCGAAGCAAGCGCGCCTGTGGGCCGGCTGGCCGGGTTTGATGAAGCTGATCCAAGCACATGGGGCAACCCAAGCCGCAATGACCTGTGCCCCTGTGGGTCGGGCGAAAAGTTCAAGCATTGCCACGGCCGTATTGTCTGAAGCTGATATGGGGCGGCGTTTGCTGCCCCATTCCTGCCATGGACCGTAGAAACATTCCCTGAAACTGCCACCGATTGGCCCTGTTTCCTTGTCAATCTGCCTTTGACCAGAGCGGTGGAGGCTACGATGAAGATGCAGCGCAAGGTGACGCTGGTGTTGGCAACGGGCGCCATGGCGCTTGGTGCCGGGCACTATGTGCAAAACAAGGCTGCCTTGCGGACGGCGGCAGAACCGCCAGAGGTGCGGGTCACATCGGTTGAACCTGTCGCTGCCGGACCCGCCGATTTCACGGCACCGACCGGGGGTGCCGAGCAGGCGGCTTTGCCGACAGATGTCTCTCCAGCGCCCGACGCCGCGCCGGTCGATCTGCCGGCGCCTGACCGTCTGGCTGCCGCAGATCCGATGCCAGAGCCGCAAGCCCCGATTGCCGCCCCACAACCGCCTGCAATGGCACAAGCCCCCGATTGCGCGATCACGCTTGACCTTGTGCCGCAGCCCGATGCCATGATGGCCCTCAGCCTGCTTGCGCCGTGCCATCCTGAGGAGCGTGTCGTTCTGCGTCATGCGGGTCTTGCCGT
>JALOSF010000174.1 GCA_025458525.1 Cypionkella sp.
GACGGTCAGCAGGGGCTGGCGCACCTCGGCCTGATAGATGTTCGAGGCCGGTGTATACTTGGCGACAGAGGTGTAGGCCGTGCCCTGTGTCGGCACCAGCGTTGTCATCCAGTAATGGTCGGTAAAGCCGATCCAGCCATCGGTTGTGGCCTCAATCACTTCGGCGGGGGCGCCTTCGCGTTCGACAACGACCAGATCCTCGATTTCGGAATAATCCAATTCGTTGAATTCGCCATCGGTACGGCGGATCAGGCCTTCGTGGACCACGAAGATGTTCTGCATGTTCGCAGGCAGCCCATGGCGCGCGATCACGCCGCGCTGTGCCACGCGCACTTCGGCGGCGGTGCTGTTCTGCACGGCATCGGTGATTGTGAACATGAACTTGTCATCAACACTGATGGTGCGGGTAAATGACAGGCCTTTGCCATTGTCCCAGGTCATCACCAGTGGCGTTTCAACCGTCAGCTTGGCATCTGCCGCCGCTTGCCACACCGTTTTGGGACCCGGCACATCCTCACGCGAAAGACCTGCACCCGGCAGCCAGTCAAACACGGCGTAATAGGCGTTTTCCTGCCCGATGGGGGCCAGCACCCGCACGTCTTCGGCGCCCGGTTCAAGCGATTGCTTATAGGCGTTGAGGCGCAGATCGTCGATCCGGCCGCCCAACAGCGATATCGTTCCGGCCAACTCGTCAGTCGCAATGGCGATGCGCGGGGCCTGCGCCTCTTCTGCTGCGGTGACGCTGGTCGCGTCTTCGCCAGCGGCTGCGGAATTGGTCAGCGCAGGCGCTGTTGCGGCCTCTGGCGCGACAACGCTGGCATTGGGGTCAACCACGGCTTCGGGTGGCGGAAAGAACACCATCCAGACCAGCACGACAATCATCGAAAGCACGGTCGCAAGGATAAGATTCTTGTTCTGGTCTTCCATCGGGGATACCCGCCTTCGCTTGGCGTTCAGTTTCCCGGCGGTTCAACAGAAGGGGGGCGGAAAGGTCAAGCGGTATTGCGGTTTTTTGCGGCCCAAGGGGGCCGGGTTGCGCGGAAATGATGCCGCAGCCACCCCGCCAGCCAAGCCTGGCCGCCAAGCTTTCGCCGCGCGGCGGGCAGGGCAGGTCACGGCGCCCCGTACAGGCCAGCGCCGCTACAGGGCGCGCGACCCGATACGCGGCAAAGGGCGCAGGGTGGCGCGATAATGCGTAAGCCAGGGCACCACATCGTCAAAGGCCATCGGACGGGCAATGACATAGCCTTGCACATGCTTGCAGCCGAGTTGCGCCAGCATGTTGTGTTCTTCCTGCAGTTCAACACCTTCGGCCAGCGTTTCAAGCCCCAACTGTTCGGCCATCGACAGGATGGCCGCGATCGTGCGCTGTTGTTCGCGGTCTTCATGCACATGGGTGACAAAGCTGCGGTCGATCTTGATGCGCCCGACACCAAAGCGACGGATACTGGCAAGCGAGGCATGCCCTGTTCCGAAATCATCAAGGTCAAGCGGGCAGCCCAGCCGTGTCAGCCCGGCAAGGTTGCGGCTGATGATATCGGCGGTGGAATCGGCCACGACCGTCTCGAGTATTTCGATGCACAGGCGATCCGGGCGCAGATCGAAGCGGTCAAGTTCCCATTTGATGCGGTCCACGAGGCGCGGATCACGCAATTCGGAATCTGAAAAGTTGACAGCCACGCGCGGGATGCGGATGCCCGCCTGATCCCATTTGCGCAAGGCCGCAAGGGCACTGGCCAGCATCGTGTCGCACAGACGCGGGGCCAGACCCGCATCCATGACGGCAGGCAGGAAATCGGCCGGCGGAATGACGCCACGTGTCGGGTGCACCCATCGGGCCAGCGCCTCCAGCCCGGTCAGCGCGCCGGTGTCCGTCGAGATTTGCGGCTGGAACCAGGGCTGGATCTGGCCTTCGTCAAACGCGCGCTCCAGGCTGGCGCGCAGGTCTTCGGTCTGTTGCAGGCGCGCCGCTATTTCCGGTGAATAGGCGCGGATCGCCCCCGGCCCGCAGCGCAGCGCGTCAAGACCCGCAGCGCTTGCCGCATCGATCAACCCGCGCGCGGTATTCTGGGCCGCGCGCCCCGCAAGGCAAAAGCCGACCGAGGCGGTGACATAAAGGCGGGCAGCATCCAGTGAAATGGTCGGGGCGACAGCTGATTGCAGCCGTGCCGCAACCTGCACCATCGCCTCAAGATCAAGCCTGCGCATCGGGGCCAGCATCACCACAAAGCAGCCCTGACGCAGGCGCGCGATCATGTCTGGCCCTCGCAGGGCGCTGATCAGCCGGTCGGCCAGCCGTTCTTGCAAGGCCGTCATGGCTGCATTGCCATAACTGGCTTCGTAATCGGCCAGATTGTCGATCATGATTGTCAGGACACCTGTCGTTTCGGCTGTGAACGGTGCCGTCTGCAGCACCTCGGTCAGGCTTCGTTCGATTTGTCCCAGGCTGGAAAACCCGCCAACCCCGTCGGGAAAGGCCGGAACCTCGGCTTCTTCGCGAAAAGCCCCGGCCAGAACAAACAACAGCGGCAGGCCAAGCGCCGTCAGCACCAGCATCTGTTCGCCACCGAACCAGAAGGCGGCCAGCGTCAACGCTGGCAGGAAGGCCATGATCTCGGGCCGGCGCAGCATCAGGCGCAGGGTCCACAGCCGTTTCAAGGGCGCAAGGCGGGCAAGCGCAGGCAGACGTGGCAGGCTGGGCAACAGCATCCGGTGGTTCCCTTTCGCGGCGCGAGGCAATCCCGCAGGGCCGATGCTAGGGAACAAAACCTGATCGGATCGTTAATCGACACCGCCAAGTTGCATAGGATTTTCAGCAATTTTGCGTGGCCCGGTGGCCAAGGCCAGAAAATCGAACAACGTCGGGTCCGGCAGATGCGACGCCCGCGCGTTCATCAGCGCGCGGAACATCACCTGCCGCCGCCCGGGGGATCGCGCCTCCCAGCCGTCCAGCATCTGTTTCACCTGCACCCGCTGCAGCCCTTCCTGACTGCCGCACAGATCGCAGGGGATGATCGGGTATTGCATCGCCTTGGCAAACTTCTCGCAATCCGCCTCAGCCACAAAGGCCAAGGGCCGGTACACGAACAGATCGCCATCCTCGTTCACCAGCTTGGGCGGCATCGTCGCCAGCCTGCCGCCGTGGAACAGGTTCATGAAAAATGTCTCAAGGATATCATCGCGGTGATGCCCCAAAACCACCGCCGAACACCCCTCTTCCCGCGCGATCCGGTACAGGTTCCCCCGCCGCAAGCGGCTGCACAGCGCGCAATAGGTCCGCCCCGCTGGCACCTTTTCCTTCACGATCGCCGGTGCGGCACCCCCATGCGCGTCAGGAATTCAGGCAGCACCGTTGCCGGGAAATTCGGCTGCCCCTGATCCAGATTGCACGCCAAAAGGTCGACCGGCAGCAGCCCCCGCCATTTCAATTCGTGCAGCACCGCCAGCAATGTGTAACTGTCCTTGCCCCCCGAAAGGCACACAAGCCAGCGCGCGCCCGGCGCAATCATCCCATAGGTTTCAATCGCATCCCGC
>JALOSF010000017.1 GCA_025458525.1 Cypionkella sp.
GCTGGCCGAACGGGCCGAGCGGCACAAGCGGCAGGGCGGCCAGCGCTATGTGCTGGAGCCGAACGTCAAGGAAGGCAAGGGCGGCCTGCGCGACCTGCAAACCCTTTACTGGATTGGCAAGTATCTGCACCGGGTGCCCGCCGCGCGCGAGCTGGTGGCCGTGGGCCTGTTCCGCCCCGAGGAATACGACACCTTTCGCACCGCCGAGGAATTCCTGTGGGCCGTGCGCTGTCATCTGCATTACATCGCGGGCCGCGCGATGGATCAGCTGACCTTTGACCTTCAGGTCGAAGTGGCGCAGCGCATGGGCTATCGCGACGCGGGCGGGCGGCGGGCAGTCGAGATCTTCATGCAGGATTACTTCCGCCACGCCACCCGCGTGGGCGAGTTGACCCGCATCTTCCTGACCGAACTTGAAGCGCGTCACGCCAAGCCCGAGGCAAGCCTGTTCGGCATCTTCAAGCGCACCAAACGCGTGCGGGCAGGCTACAGGCTGGTGCAGGGCCGGATCGATGTGGTCGATCCGGCAGCCTTTCTTGCCGACAAGCTGAACCTGTTGCAGATTTTCGAAGAAGCCTTGCGCACGGGGTATCTGCTGCACCCCAATGTGATGCGGCTGATCGCGGCAAACCTGCATCTGATCGACGACGATCTGCGCGACACGCCGCAAGCGGTGCAAATCTTCATCGACCTGCTGCTCAAGCATGGCAACCCCGAGCGCGCGCTGCGCCGGATGAACGAGCTGGGCGTGCTTGGCGCGTTCATCCCGGAATTCGAACGCATCGTCGCGATGATGCAGTTCAATGTCTATCACCACTACACGGTGGACGAACATATCATCCAGTGCATCAGCGTTCTGGCCCAGATCGAGCGCGGGGAACTGGTCGAGGAATTGCCCGTCGCGTCGTCGATCCTCAAGGCCGGGGTGAACCGCAAGGTGCTTTATGTGGCGCTTTTGCTGCATGACATCGGCAAGGGCCGTCCGGAGGATCATTCGATCATCGGCGCGCAGATGGCGCGCCGCATCGCGCCACGCCTTGGCCTGACGGCCGAGGAAACCGAAACGGTGGAATGGCTGGTGCGCTATCACCTGCTGATGTCGGACATGGCGCAAAAGCGCGACATTGGCGATCCCCGCACGTTGCGCGATTTCGCCAAGGCGGTGAAAACCCGCAAGCGGCTTGATCTGCTGTGTGTCCTGACCGTGTGCGACATTCGCGGCGTAGGCCCGGGCACGTGGAACAACTGGAAGGCCATGCTGCTGCGCAGGCTGTATTCCGACACCGCCGAGGCGCTGGAAAACGGGCTGGAAAACATCAACCGCGACAAGCGCGAGGATGAGGGCAAAAAGGCGCTGCGCGAGGCGCTGGCCGATTGGCCCGCTGCCGATCTGCGCGCCGAACTGGCCCGCCATTATCCGCCCTATTGGCAGGGTCTGCCCACCGAAACGCAAGCGGTCTTTGCCCGGTTGCTGCGCGGTCTGGCCGATGATGAGATCCGCATCGACCTGCACCCGGAACCCGAACGCGACGCCACACGCGCGGCTTTTGCACTTGCCGACCATCCGGGCATCTTCTCGCGCCTTGCCGGGGCCTTGGCGCTGGTCGGGGCGAATGTCGTCGATGCACGCACCTATACGTCGAAGGATGGCTATGCCACAGCCGTGTTCTGGGTGCAGGACGCCGAGGGCAAGCCTTATGACGAGGCGCGCTTGCCCCGCCTGCGCAACATGATCGACAAGACCCTGAAGGGCGAGGTGGTGGCCCGCGACGCGCTCAAGGACCGCGACAAGGTCAAGAAACGCGAACGCGAATTCCGCTTTCCCACCCATATCACCTTCGACAACGAAGGCTCTGACATCTATACGATCATCGAAGTCGATACGCGCGACCGCCCCGGCCTGCTTTATGATCTGACCCGCACGCTGGCGGCCAACAACATCTACATCGCCAGTGCCGTGATCGCGACCTATGGGGCGCAAGTGGTGGACAGTTTCTACGTCAAGGACATGTTCGGCCTGAAACTCCACGCCAAACCGAAACAAGAGGCGCTGGAGCGCAAGCTGCGTCAGGCGATCACCGAAGGCACGGAGCGCGCCACCAAATGAAGCCCATCCGTCTGATCCGGTCGATCGTCGTCGTCGGCGGCTGGACCTTGCTGTCGCGTGGCGCGGGCTTTGCGCGCGACATCATGATGGCGGCCTATCTTGGCGCCGGCCCCGTGGCCGAGGCGTTTCTGATCGCCTTCTCGCTGCCCAACATGTTCCGCCGCTTTTTCGCCGAAGGCGCGTTCAACATGGCCTTCGTGCCGATGTTTGCCAAAAAGCTCGAAGGGGGCGAGGACGCAAAAGGCTTTGCCCGCGATGCCTTTTCCGGGCTGGCGGGGATCCTGATCCTGTTTTCGGTGGTTGGCACCTTGGCCATGCCTTGGCTGGTCTGGGCCATGGCCTCGGGTTTTGTCGGGGACGCGCGCTTTGATCTGGCGGTGCTTTATGGCCGGATCGGCTTTTCCTACATCCTGTTCATCAGCCTGGTCGCCCTGCTCTCGGGCGTGCTGAACGCCTTTGGCCGCTTTACCGAGGCGTCCTTCGTGCCCGTGCTGATGAACCTGATGTTCATCGCGGCCATGCTGCTGGCCGATCATTACGGCTGGGACATGGGCCTGACGCTGGCCTGGACCGTTCCGCTGACCGGGGTCGCGCAATTCGCCTTTACCTGGTGGTCAGCGGCGCGCATGGGCTATGCCATTGTGCCAACGTGGCCCAAACTGACGCCAGAGCTGAAGCGGCTGTTCATCATCGCCGCCCCGGCCGTGCTGGCGGGGGGCGTCGTGCAGATCAACCTTCTGGTCGGTCGTCAGGTCGCGAGCTTTACCGAAGGGGCAGTGGCCTGGCTGTCCTATGCCGACCGGCTGTACCAACTCCCCTTGGGCGTGGTGGGCATTGCCATCGGAACCGTGCTCTTGCCCGATCTCAGCCGTCGCCTGCGTGCGGGCGATGCCCAGGGCGGGCAGGACAGTTTCAACCGTGGCACGGAATTCGCGCTGGCGCTTACCTTTCCTGCCGCCGTGGCGCTGGTGGTGATTGCCATGCCGCTGTGTTCGGTGCTGTTCCAGCGCGGCGCATTCGGGGCCGACGACACCGCCAACACCGCCATGGCGCTGGCCGCCTATGGCCTTGGTCTGCCGGCCTTTGTGTTCCAGAAGGTGCTGCAACCGCTGTATTACGCCCGCGAGGACACGCGGCGCCCCTTTCGCTATGCCGTCGTTTGCATGATCGTGAATGCGGCCATCGCCATCGGCCTGATGCCGGTGATCGGCTTTGTCGCGGCGGCGCTGGCCACCACCATCGCCGCATGGGTCATGGTCTGGCAATTGTGGCGCGGAAGTCGCGGCATGGGGCCAGAGGCTGCCTTTGACGCGCGCTTTCGCGCCCGGTCGTGGCGGATCGTGCTGGCCTCGGCCGGGATGGGCGCCGTCCTGTTCGGTGCCATGGCCGCCCTTGGCCCGATGCTTGGCACGGCGGGCGCGCGCTACCTTGGCCTTACGCTGCTGATCCTGGCCGGCATCATCAGCTACTTCGCGTTGGGCACCCTGATCGGCGCCTTCCGCCTGTCCGATTTCAGATCCGCCTTGCGCCGCAATCGCGGTTAGGGGCTGGCCATCACCGCTGCCGCAGCTTTTCCAGCACCCGGCCCCAGCCACCCGGGCTGACCACAAAGGACAGGGCGAAACCGGTCACGAAGCCGGTCAGGTCGGCCACCCATTCATAGCCGCCGCCGAACAGCAGCCCGAACAGCAGCTGGATGCCAAGCAGGAACCCGATCATGGTAAAGGCCCGGTATCTGTTAGCCCCCACTGCGGCCAGATTGACCCAAAGCAGAAAGGTAAAGCCCCCGATCAACCCGTAAACCGGCGGATACCCCCCGATCAGCGGCGCGCGCACCCCCGGAAGCACCAGCGTGTAAACCAGCGCCCCCACGATGGCCGAGGCAAAAAAGATCGCAACGACCGCCCACCAGCGAAACACCTCGCCCACCATCTTGCCCAGCGCAAGCAGGATGACGACCACGAACAGGATATGCGTCACGCTGCCGTGCACAAACGGATAGCTGACCAGCCGGTGCAGGCCGTCCAGCGGATATTGCCCTGTTTCAAGGAAATAGCGCATCAGATCGGGCGAAAAGGCAAAGCGCTCCAGTGCCTGCAAGCGCCAGCCGATCCCCTCTGCGCCGCCGATGAACCCCGCGCCTGCCGCACTCAACACGATTTCCATCGCAATCATCGGCAGCGCCAGCACCCAGACCACCACAGGCAGCGGGTTCAGGGGGGCAGCATTCATGTCCTGCATCGCGTTCTCCTGCGGGGGATGCGGAATTGACGCCCCCTTGCCCATGGATTACGCCAGCGGAGCCACTTAATCCAGATGGAGACCACCATGGCCGAGCCGGTCCAAACGCCTCAGGCTTTTTCCAAGCGCATCTTCTCGGGCATCCAGCCTTCGGGCGGGCTGACCCTTGGCAATTATCTTGGCGCCTTGAAACGCTTTGCCGAAAAGCAGAACGAAGGCATCGACACGATCTATTGCCTTGTCGACATGCACGCGATCACCGTCTGGCAAGACCCGGCAAAACTGCGCCAGCAAACGCGCGAGGGGGCGGCCGCCTTCATCGCGTCCGGGGTCGATCCCGCGCGATCGATCCTGTTCAACCAAAGCCAGGTCGGCGCCCATGCCGAGCTTGCCTGGATCTTCAACTGCGTGGCCCGCTTGGGCTGGATGAACCGGATGACGCAGTTCAAGGACAAGACCGCGGGCAAGAATGCCGAAAACGCAAGCCTTGGTCTTTATGCCTATCCGTCGCTCATGGCGGCCGACATCATGGCCTATCATGCCACCCATGTGCCGGTGGGCGAAGATCAAAAGCAGCATCTGGAACTGACCCGCGACATCGCCGCCAAGTTCAACCATGATTACGGCGTGGAATTCTTTCCCATCGTCGAGCCGGTGATCGAAGGGGCCGCGACGCGCGTGATGTCCTTGCGCGATGGCACCAAGAAGATGTCGAAATCCGACCCAAGCGATCAGTCGCGCATCAACCTGACAGATGATGCCGACGCCATCGCCACCAAGATCCGCAAGGCCAAGACCGACCCCGACCCGTTGCCCGACACGCTGGACGGGCTGAAGGACCGGCCCGAGGCGCGCAATCTGGTGAACATCTATGCCGCCCTGTCGGGCAAGACGGCTGCCGATGTGGTGGCCGAACACGCGGGCGCGCAATTTGTCAGCTTCAAGCCAAAGCTGGCGGAACTGGCGGTTGCGGTGCTGTCGCCGATCACGACCGAGATGAACCGCCTGCTGCGTGATCCGGCGGAAATCGACCGCGTGCTTGGCCAAGGCGCCGATCGGGCCGAAGCGATTGCGCGGCCCATCGTGGACAAGGTCTATGACATCACCGGAATGATCCGCTCGCGCCGCTAGGGGCTTGTCTTGCGGGCAGGAAAAGGGCTTCGCCTGACCTGCCCGCTCTGTTAGCCTTGCGGGATGAAACGTCTGACGCGCGCCATTTTGCTTTTGCTTTTGGCTGGGTCGCTGCTGATGACCCTGCAGAGCGGGGTCCAGATCGCGCGCAATCCGGCCCTTGCCCCGATCATCGCCCGCAGCGCCGCCGAGATCGAGGCCGCGACCGACCGGATGATGGCGCAAGAGGCAACACCGGAACGGCTTGATGCGCTGATCGCCGCGCGCCTGGCGCAAAGCCCGCGCAACTGGGTCGCGCTGGAGGCGCTGGCCGAGGTCGCGGCCAGCCAGGGCCACCCGCTGCCCCCCGCCTATGCCGCCGCCTGGGATGAAGACTCGGGTCTGATCGCGCTGTCGGGGGATTGCCTGTCTTGCATCTGGGACATCGCCACCTGCACCTTTTCCACGGCGCTGATCTGCAAGGCGCCGATTCTGTTGACCCCGGCCGAGGATCTGCGCGGCCTGGCAAAGGCCGGCGCGGATTACAGTATGGGCCAGCCGATCGACCAGCTTGATCTGGGGCTTTCGATCGTCGGGCTGGGGGCGACGGCGGCCATTCTGGCAACGGGCGGCACATCGGCCACGGTCAAGGCGGGCACGGCGACGATCCGTCTGGCGCGGGGCATGGGCCGTCTCTCGCCCACGCTGACCGCGCGCATGACGGCGGGCCTTGCCGACGGCATCCGCTGGGCCGATCTGCCACGGGTGCGCGGCGCCGACGATCTGGCAGGCCTGGTGCGGGCCGATGCGCTGCGCCCGCTGGCCGACACGGTTTCCGACCTTGGCCGCATGGCCGTGGCAACGGGGCCGATGCCCGCGCTGCATCTGCTGCCGCTGGTGGATGATGCGACCGACGCGCGCCGTCTTGCCCATGTGGCCGAGGCTTTGGGGCCAAAGACAGTGTCGCGGGCTGAGGTTCTTGGCAAATCGCGGCTTCTGCGCGCGACGGTCCGTGTGGGGGATACGGCCCTTGCCCTGATCGCTGGGCTTGTCGGGGCGCTGCTGTCGCTGGGGCTGATGGTGGCGGGCCTTGTGCAAAGCGTGATGCTGCGCTTGCTGCGCCGCGCTGTCACATGACCGATTCATTGCCGCACTACCGTGATGCGTGCGGGTCTGTCCCCATCCTGCTGCCGCAAGGGCCCTCCCCGGCCCGGTCGCAGCCCCGCATTGCCCCCGGTCTGCTTCCCCCGGGCCGGGGGCCTTTTTCCAACAGCGTCTGTGCGCAGCCGCAGCTTTATGCAAGGCATCGCCCGGGTTAGGCTTTACCCCGACGTCTTGTTCCAGGGGAAAGCATCATGGCGACGATACATCCGGCAACCCGCGTGGGGCATGTGCACCTGAAGGTGGCCGATCTGGACCGGGCGATTGCCTTTTACGGCGATCTTCTGGGCTTTGGCATCACGCAACGCTATGGGCCGCAGGCCGCGTTTCTGGCAGCGGGGGGCTATCACCACCATATCGGGCTGAACACCTGGGAAAGCGCGGGCGGCACGCCGCCGCCTGCGGGCCATACCGGGCTGTATCACACCGCGTTTCTGTTTCCCGACCGCAAGGCGCTGGCGCAAGTGTTCAAACGTCTGGTCGAGGCGCGCTGGCCCATCGATGGCGCGGCGGATCATGGGGTAAGCGAGGCGATCTATCTGACCGATCCCGATGGCAACGGGGTCGAGCTTTATGTGGATCGCCCCGAATCCGAATGGCCGCGCGACGCAAACGGAACGCTGGCGATGAACAACAAGCGGCTTGATCTGGCGGCCCTGCTGGCCGAGGCCGACTGAAACCGACCAAGGCGCGCCAAGGCTTTACACCGCGGCGCAAAAGCCCTAGGCCCTGCCGCCTTACCTTTGGGGGCATCATGGCACAGACAGGCGTCTGCGGGGTCGACTTTGGCACGTCCAATTCCACCGTATCAATCCCGGACGGGTCCGCGGCGCGCCTGATCGCGCTGGAAGGCGATCACGTCACCCTGCCGTCGGCGGTGTTCTGGGATGCCGAAGGCGCGCCGCCGGTCTTTGGCCGGGCTGCGATTGCCGCCTATGTCGAGGGCGACGACGGGCGGCTGATGCGCGGGTTGAAAAGCACGCTCGGCTCTGACCTGATCCACGAAAAAACCCGGGTCGGCAACCGCGCCATCGCCTTTACCCAGATCATCGGCGCCTTCTTTGCCCATCTGCGCACCCGGCTGGAGACGGCCCAGCCCGGCACCACCTACGCCGTGCTGGGCCGCCCGGTGCATTTCGTCGATGACGACCCCGCGGGCGATGCAGCGGCGCAAGCGGTGCTGGAAGGCATCGCGCGCGAGTCCGGGTTCACCGAGATCGGCTTTCAATACGAACCCATCGCCGCGGCGCTGGATTACGAAAGCCGCGTCGCGGCAGAAGAACTGGTGCTGATCGTCGATATCGGCGGCGGCACCACCGACTTTTCCATCGTCCGCGTCTCGCCAGAGGGGCGGGCGCGGGCCGACCGCAGCGCCGATATTCTGGCCAACCACGGTCTGCGGCTGGGCGGTACGGATCTGGACCGGCTGCTCAGCCTTGACCACATCATGCCCGATCTGGGGCTGGGCAGTCTTGTGCATGGCGGCAAGGCACCGATGCCGCAGCATTATTACCTCGACCTGGCAAGCTGGCACCGCATCAACGCGATGTATGCGCCGGGGATTGCGCGCGAAATCAAGGAATTGCGGCAACGGGCGCAATCGCCCGAACTGCTGGACCGGATGCTGGCGGTGCTGGAGCAGCGCCATGGTCATGCGCTTGCGATGGCGGCCGAAGCCGCCAAGATCGCGCTTTCGGACCAGAGCCAGACCAAGGTGGCGATTGCCGCGCTGACGGGCGGGCGCGACCGGCCCTTGTCGCGCACGGGGCTGGAGGAAACCGTGGCGCAGCCTGTGGCGCGGCTTGTGGGCGGGCTGGCCGAGGTGTTGCGCAAGGCGGGCCTTGCCCCGCGTGACATCGGCACGGTGTTCATGACCGGCGGCTCTGCCAGCCTGCCGGTGTTGCGCGGGGCGGTGACGCAATGCCTGCCGGGCGTGCCCATCACCACGGGCGACATGTTTGGCAGCGTCGGCACGGGGCTTGCCCTCGATGCCGCCCGCCGTTTTGCCTGACCTTGCGGTAAGGCTTGCCAGTCGCCCCCGCGTTCCGCCATTATACCCGGCGTTGGGGAGATCACAGATGCGGAAGTTTCTTGTCGTTCTGGACGACAGCCGGGAATGCCTGAATGCGATGCGCTTTGCCGCCTTGCGTGCAGCGCATACCGGCGCCGGTGTTACGATCCTTTCGGTCATCCCGCCCGAGGAGTTCCAGCACTGGATGGGCGTGGCCGATCTGATGCGCGCCGAGGCGCGCGAACGGATCGAGGCGCATTTCGAAGTCTTCGCCAAATGGATGCGCGACAAGCAGGGGGTCAATCCCGACCTGGTGATCCGTGAAGGCGATCCAGTGACTGAAATCCTGCGGTTGGTGGCTGAAGACCCCGAAATCGGCGTTCTGGTGCTGGGCGCAGGAAGCGAGAAATCGGGGCCCGGCCCCCTTGTCACCCAGATGTCGAAAAACTCGGGCACGCTGCCGATCCCCATCACCATCGTGCCGGGCGAGATGTCGAAGGAACGGCTGGAAAGCATCACCTGAGCCTTGCGCCACATGCAGGGCGGGCCTGCGTGCGACGGCCTTTCGGTGCTGTCATGCCGCCCTTATGTGATGCGCAGGGAGGCAAGCACAAAGGGGCTCATGCCATGTCCGCTCTTGCACCGCCAAGAACCTATCTGATCGACGCCGCACCCGTGACCGCGCTGGACCGCGCGCAGGAAGGCACGCTGCACTATTTCAGCCCGGATCACTCCGATCTGCCGCAGACCCCGCTGCGCCGGTTGACAGCACTTGATGCCATGTATGCCTATTTCGGGTCTGACGAGGATCAGGCCTAGACCGGGCCGATGGTTGACTTATCGGGCCTCAGGGCGCATATCCGAGTGGAACTGTCGGAGATTACCATGTTCATCCAGACCGAGTCGACCCCGAACCCCGCCACGCTCAAATTCCTGCCCGGTCAGACCGTGCTGGACCTTGGCACGGCCGATTTCCCCAATGCCGAAGCTGCGCAGAAATCGCCGCTGGCCAAGCGCATCTTTGCGGCGGGCGGTGTGACCGGCGTGTTCTTTGGCACCGATTTCGTGACCGTCACCAAAGCTGACGCGACCGACTGGCAGCATATCAAGCCCGCGATCCTGGGCGCGATCATGGAACATTACCAATCAGGCGCGCCTGTCATGGAAGGCGAGGCGAAGGCCGCGGGCGGCCATGCCGAACACACTGGCGAAGACGGCGACATCGTGCGCCAGATCAAGGAATTGCTCGACACCCGCGTCCGGCCCGCCGTCGCACAGGATGGCGGTGACATCACGTTTCACGGCTTTGACCGCGGTGTGGTCTATCTGCACATGCAAGGGGCCTGCGCCGGCTGCCCATCTTCGACCCTGACGCTCAAGATGGGGATCGAGAACCTGCTGCGCCACTACATCCCGGAAGTCACCGAGGTCCGCCCGGTTGCGGCCTGACGCCCTTCTGGCATTCGACACATCGGCGGCGCATTGCGCCGCCGCTTTGCTTTTGCCGTCGGGCCCCTGTCTGATCCGCATCGAGGACATGGCCAAGGGACAGGCCGAACGCCTGCTGCCCCTGCTGGAGGAGGTTCTGGCCGAAGCCGGTCTTGTCTGGCGGGATCTGGCTGCCATCGGCGTCGGCACCGGGCCGGGAAACTTTACCGGCGTGCGGATTTCGGTCGCGGCGGCGCGGGGCCTTGCCCTGTCGCTTGGCATTCCGGCCATTGGCGTCACCCGCTTCGAGGCGCTGGCCCATGGCCTGCCGCGGCCGGTGACGGTGGTCGAGGACGCGCGGCGCGACGAGGTTTATGTGCAGCGGTTCGGCCAGGCCGGGGCAGGTCCGGCGCAGGTGGTCCCGCGTGCGGGCCTGTCGCTGGCCGGCCCCGTCACGGGCGCGGCGGCGGAGGCGCTGGGGCTGGTCCCGCTTGCGCAGCCCATGCCGATGGTCGAAGCCATTGCCCGCATTGCCGATGCCCGGCGGGGTCAGGCGCAGCCCCGCCCCGCACCGTTTTACCTGCGCGGCGCCGATGCCGCGCCGCCCAGCGATCCGCCACCCGTGATCCTTGATGCCTGATCCTGCCCGTCTTGCTGCGCTGCACGCGGCCTGTTTTACCCTGCCCCGCCCATGGTCCACGTCCGAGATTGCGGCGCTGCAAGCCAGCCCGCATGTGTTTACCCTTTGCGAATCGGGCGGCTTTCTGATGGGCCGCGCCGTTGCCGGAGAGGCCGAGCTTCTGACGCTCGCGGTCGCGCCCGAGTTGCGGCGCAGCGGGATCGGCACGCGCTTGCTCATGGGGTTTTTGGATGGCGCAAAATGTCGCGGCGCGACGCGCGCCTTTCTGGAGGTGGCAGCAGGAAACCACGCGGCCCTGTCGCTTTACACACGGACGGGATTCGCCGAAGCCGGGCGCAGAAAGGCCTATTACACGGGGCTCGACGGCAGCAGCGATGACGCGCTGGTTCTTGTGCGCGACCTGTGACGCAGCGTCATGGCGCGCCTTCGCTGCCCTGACTTTGATCGAAAGATCAAAACCCCTTGGGTCGCTGCCAAATCGCTCTTGACCCTTTGCCGCGACCCTGAGCTAAATCGCGCATGAGCCGGGCGCCGCGGTCAAGGCGATGCGTCCCAGAACAAGAAACGATTTTGACGATAACCGGGAGAATCTGGATGACCATGATGAAGCAGCTTTTGGGCGCAGCCGGGGCACTTGCGCTGACCGCGGGTGTTGCCGCAGCGGAACCTGCCCTGATCTACGACCTGGGTGGCAAGTTCGACAAATCCTTCAACGAGGCCGCCTTCAACGGTGCCGAGCGTTGGGCCAAGGAAACCGGCGGCACCTACAAGGAAATCGAGATGCAGAACGAGGCCCAGCGCGAACAGGCGCTGCGCCGTCTGGCCGAGGCAGGGTCGAACCCGATCGTCACCACCGGCTTTGGCATGTCGGACCCGATTGCCACCGTGTCCAAGGATTTCCCCGACACCAAATTCGTGACCATCGATGGCTTCGTCGATCCGGCAGAGCATCCGAATGTGCTGTCGATCGGCTTTGCCGAGCACGAAGGCTCCTATCTGGTGGGCATGATGGCGGCGCTGGCCTCCAAGACCGGGACGGTCAGCTTTGTCGGCGGTATGGACATTCCGCTGATCCGCAACTTTGCCTGCGGCTATGCCCAGGGCGCCAAGGCGGTCAACCCCGACATCAAGTTCATCTCGAACATGACCGGCACCACCCCGGCGGCATGGAACGACCCGGTGAAAGGGTCCGAACTGGCCAAGGCACAGAAATCGCAAGGGTCGGACGTGATCTTTGCCGCAGCGGGCGGAACCGGGCTTGGCGTTTTGCAGGCCGCCGCCGATGAAGGCATCCTGTCGATCGGCGTGGACAGCAACCAGAACCACCTGCACCCCGGTTCGGTGCTGACCTCCATGCTCAAGCGCGTGGATGTGGCCGTTTACAATTCGATGAAAGCCGGGGCCGAGCTTGATACGACCCCGCAGGCCCTGAACCTCGCGTCGGATGGCGTGGGATATGCGATGGACGAAAACAACGCCTCGCTCGTGACCGCCGAGATGCAGGCCACCGTTGATGCGGCGGCGGCAAAGATCAAGGCGGGCGAACTGGTGGTGCATGATTACCGCACCGACAACACCTGCCCGGCCGCGACGTTCTGATGTCGGCTGACGCAAACAGCATGGGGCGGCAGGCGACTGCCGCCCCCTTTGCCATCGAGTTGAAGGGCATTTCAAAATCCTTCGGCCCGGTTCAGGCGAACAAGGATATCAACATCGCCGTCCCCCGCGGCACCATTCACGGCATCATCGGCGAAAACGGCGCCGGAAAATCCACGCTGATGTCCATCCTGTATGGGTTCTACAAGGCCGACAGCGGCCAGATTTTCGTGGGCGGCACCTTGACCCCGATCCCCGACAGCCAGAGCGCCATTCGCGCCGGCATCGGCATGGTGTTTCAGCATTTCAAGCTGGTGCAGAATTTCACCGTGCTTGAAAACATCGTTCTGGGGGCCGAGGACGGCGCCCTTCTCAACACATCGCTGACCAAGGCCCGCAAGGTTCTGAAGGATCTTGCCCAGGAATATGAACTCGATGTCGATCCCGATGCGCTGATCGAAGATCTGTCGGTCGGGCATCAGCAGCGTGTCGAAATCCTCAAGGCGCTGTATCGTCAGGCCGATATCCTGATTCTGGACGAGCCGACAGGCGTTCTGACCCCGGCCGAGGCGGACCATCTGTTCCGCATCCTGCGCGGGCTGCGCGATCAGGGCAAGACCATCATCCTGATCACGCACAAGCTGCGCGAGATCATGGAAACCACCGACAACGTAAGCGTCATGCGGCGTGGCACGATGGTGGCCACGGTCAAGACCGCCGAGACGAGCCCAGAGGCGCTGGCCGAGTTGATGGTCGGGCGCAAGGTTCTGCTGGAAGTCGAAAAACAGGCGCCAAGGCCCGGCCCGGTCGTGCTGTCTGTCGAAAACCTGCGGGTGCGCGACGAACATGGCGTGGACCGGCTGCGCGGCATCAGTTTCGAGATTCGGGCGGGCGAGATCCTTGGCATCGCCGGGGTTGCGGGGAACGGCCAGTCAGAACTGCTGGCCGCGCTTGGCGGGATGATGAAGGCCAGCGGCAAGGTCACGCTGAAGGGGCAGGATCTGCCGCTGTCGGGCGCCGGGGCCGATGGCCAAAGCCGGCGCGAGGCCGGCGTGGCCCATGTGCCCGAAGACCGCCATCACCACGGCCTGATCCTCGACTTCGCAGCCTGGGAAAACGTGGCCTTTGGCTATCACAACGACCCGAAGTATCAAAAATCGGCGCTGTTCATGGACAATGATGCCCTGCGCGCCGATACCGAAAAGAAGATGGCAACCTTTGATGTGCGCCCACCGATCCCGTCGCTGGCGGCCAAGAATTTCTCGGGCGGCAATCAGCAAAAGATCGTTGTCGCGCGCGAGATGGAACAGAACCCTGATCTGCTGTTGATCGGCCAGCCCACGCGCGGGGTGGACATCGGCGCGATCGAGTTCATCCACAAGCAGATCGTCGCCCTGCGCGACGCCGGAAAGGCGATTTTGCTGGTCAGCGTCGAACTCGACGAGATCATGTCGCTGTCTGACCGCATCGCCGTGATGTTCGATGGCCAGATCATGGGCTTGCGCAGCCCGGAATCGACAAACGAACGTGAACTGGGGCTGCTGATGGCCGGGATGACCGGCAAGACGACAGGGGAGGCCGCCTGATGGACCGTTTGCCACGCTGGGCGGATGTGGTGTTGGTGCCACTGATCAGCCTGGTCTTTGCTGCGATCATTTCTGCGCTGGTGCTGCTGGTGATCGGGCAAAGCCCGGTCGAGGCGTTCAAAGTGATGGTCGATGGCGCGCTCGGGTCGGCCTATGGCTGGGGTTACACGCTTTACTATGCGACGAGCTTCATCTTTACCGGCCTTGCCGTGACGGTCGCCTTTCACGCCGGTCTGTTCAACATCGGCGGTGAAGGTCAGGCCCAGTTGGGCGGGCTTGGTGTTGCGCTTGTGTGTCTGTCGCTGCCTTGGCCGCACTGGACGATCGCACTTGCCGCCGCGACGGCGGGGGCTGCTCTTTTCGGCGCGGCCTGGGCGCTGATCCCCGCCTACCTTCAGGCCAAGCGCGGCAGCCATATCGTGATCACCACCATCATGTTCAACTACATCGCGGCGGCGCTGATGGTTTATGTGCTGGTCGATGTGCTGCGCCCGGTTGGCCAGATGGACCCGGCCTCAGCCCGCTTTCCCGAAGGCGCGCAGCTGCCGGCGCTTAACGATCTGCCGCTGTTCAACCTGATCTTCCAAAAGCCGGTGCCCGCGAACATCACCCTTCTTATCGCGCTGGTGATGGCGGTGGTGATCTGGGCGATGCTGTGGCGCACGCGGCTTGGCTATCAGATCCGCGCCTTTGGCAAATCCGAAGCGGCGGCGAAATATGCCGGCATCAACCCGGTGCGGATCACCATCATCGCGATGCTGATTTCCGGCGCGCTTGCCGGCATGATGAGCATCAACAACGTGATGGGCGAGGCAGAGCGCTTGCTTCAGAACTCCTCCGAAGGGGCGGGTTTCATCGGGATCGCGGTTGCGCTGATGGGGCGGAACCATCCCTTTGGCGTGGTTCTGGCAGCACTGCTGTTCGGTTTCCTGTATCAGGGCGGCGCCGAGCTTGGGCTGTGGACCAGCATTCCGATTGAAATGCGCATCGTGGTGCAAGGTCTTGTGATCCTGTTCACCGGCGCGCTGGACATGATGGTGCGCATGATCCTTGGCCGCATCTTCGGCATGGTGCGCTCGGCCCGCGCGATGAGGACGGCGTGATGGATTACGCGACACTTCTGCAAATCCTGGACACGACCCTGCGGCTCGCAACGCCGCTGCTTCTGGCCTGCCTTGCCGGGCTTTATTCGGAACGCGCCGGGATTTTCGACATCGGGCTCGAAGGCAAGATGCTGGCCGCGGCGATGTCTGCCGGCGCGGTTGCCGCGTTGACAGGGTCGGCCTGGGCGGGGCTTCTGGCGGGGATCGGCGCGTCGATGATCTTTGCGGCGCTGCATGGCATCGCGTCGATCACCTTTCGCGGCAACCAGCTGATTTCCGGCGTTGCGCTGAACTTTCTGGCCTCGGGCATCACGGTTCTGATCGCACAGGCCCTGTTCGCGCAGGGCGGTCGCACGCCGCCGTTGACAGGGGATGCCCGGTTCAACCCGGTCACTCTGCCGGGGGCAGAGGCCTTGCGCGATGTGCCGGTGATCGGCCCGCTTTATTACGAGGTCATCTCGGGCCATTCGGTTCTGGTCTATCTGGCCCTGCTGGCCGTGCCTCTGACATGGTGGGTGCTGTTCCGCACCCGTTTCGGCCTTCGGCTGCGCGCGGTGGGGGAAAACCCGGCCGCCGTGGATACCGCCGGGGTTTCGGTCGTTGGCTTGCGCTTTGCGGCGGTCGGGATCACCGGCATCTTGTGCGGCATCGCGGGCGCCTATATGGCAACGGCGCTGCAAGCCGGCTTTGGGCGCGAGATGACCGCAGGGCGCGGCTATATCGCGCTGGCCGCGCTGATCTTTGCCAAATGGCGCCCCGTGGCGGCCCTTTGGGCTTGCCTTCTGTTCGGCTTTTTCCAGGCCCTGGCCCTGCGCCCCGATGTGGTGGAGGCGGTGGTGCAGGTGAAGGTGCCGGTGCCGCTGCTGGACGCCCTGCCCTATATCCTGACCGTTCTTGTTCTGGCCGGCTTTGTCGGCAAGGCGATCCCGCCGCGTGCAGGCGGAGAGCCTTACGTCAAGGAACGCTGAGGCAAGCAAGAAAAAGCGCCACCGGTCCGTCCCGGTAGCGTGCTGTGTGAAAGGAAAGACGCATGAGCGCGCATAACGATGCCCTGGAGATCATAAAGGACCGGGCTGGCGACGGCCCCGTTGCCATCGGGCTGGTGCTCGGCTCTGGGCTAGGACATCTGGCGCATGCCGTCGATGGTGTGGCCATTCCCTATGCCGATCTGCCGGGCTTTCCCCATGCCGCTGTGTCAGGCCACAACCCGAACCTGCACATCGGCCTGCTGGAGGGTCTGCGTGTGGCGGTGTTCGGCGCGCGCGAACATTACTATGAAAACGGTAATCCTGCCGCGATGCGCCCCGCGCTCGAGGTGTTGAAGGCGCTAGGGGCAGACCGGTTGATCCTGACCAATGCGGCCGGGTCCATGCGCCCCGACATTCCGCCAGGCGATCTGATGCTGCTGTCGGACCATATCAACTACAGCGGGCTGAACCCGCTGATCGGCGAGCCGACCGACAAGCGGTTCGTCCCGATGACCGACGCGCATGACCCCGATCTGCGCAAGGCGCTGCGCGCCAGTGCCGAGGCCGAGGGCATCGATCTGAAAGAAGGGGTCTATGCCTGGTATTCGGGCCCATCCTTTGAAACACCCGCCGAAATTCGCATGCTCAAGACGCTTGGAGCAGATGCCGTGGGCATGTCCACCGTGCCAGAGGTGATCCTTGGCTGCTTTCTTTGCCTGCGCTGTGCGGCGATCTCGACCGTCACCAACATGGCGGCGGGCATGTCTGACGAAAAGATCAGCCACGAACACACCAAGGCCATGGCGCCGCTGGGTGCGACAAAACTGGAACGCATCCTCAGACATTTCCTGCGTGGGCAGCGCCAGCACGGATAGGCGTTTGACTCTGTGACCAAAGGGGCGCAAGCCTTTGGTCTAGCCGCACTTTCGCCCCTTGGGCTTTGACATGCAGATTTTCCTTCCGATTGCCGATATCTCGGTCAACGCCTTCCTGCTTTTGGGGATAGGCGGGGTTGTCGGATTCCTCTCGGGGCTGTTTGGTGTGGGGGGCGGGTTCCTGATCACGCCACTGCTGTTCTTCATCGGCATTCCGCCCGCGATCGCGGTCGCCACCGGGGCAAATCAGGTTGTTGCATCCTCGGTGTCCGGAGTTCTGGCGCAGGTAAAGCGCAAGGCCGTCGATTTTCCCATGGGCTTTGTGCTGCTGGCGGGCGGTCTGGCGGGGTCGGCGGTCGGCGTCTGGGTCTTTGCCCGGCTGACAGCGGCAGGTCAGGTCGATCTGTTCGTGCAATTGTCTTATGTCCTGTTCCTTGGGTTGATCGGGATGACGATGTTCGTCGAATCGCTCAACGCCATGCGACGGATCAACAAGCCGGGCGCGCCGATACGCCGGTCGCATACCCATAACTGGGTGCATGGTCTGCCGTTCAAGATGAAGTTCCGCGCCTCGGGTCTTTACATTTCGATCCTGCCGCCGCTTGGCGTCGGGGCGCTGGTCGGGTTTCTGGCCGCGATCATGGGCGTTGGCGGCGGGTTCATCATGGTGCCCGCGATGATCTATCTGCTGGGCATGCCGACAAAGGTGGTCATCGGCACATCCCTGTTCCAGATCATCTTTGTCACCGCCTTTACCACCTTGATGCATGCGGTGACGGCCAACACCGTCGATATGATGCTGGCCGTGCTGCTGATCCTTGGCGGGGTGATCGGCGCGCAGATCGGCGCGCAGGTCAGCGGGCGCCTGAAGGCCGAACAATTGCGCATCCTGTTGTCGCTGCTGGTTCTGGGCGTGGCGGGCAAGATCGCGCTTGATCTGCTGTTGCGCCCGGCCGAGCTTTACACCGTAACGCCGGGACTTTTGCCATGATCCGCGCCGCGATCCTGTGGCTGCTGCTGGCCGTGCCTGTCTGTGCGGCGACAGAAGACATCGTGGCAGGGCTCAGCCAGAACCGCGTGTCGATCACCGCCGATTTCGAAGGATCTGAAATCCTGATCTATGGCGCGGTGCGCCGAACGGCCCCTGCCCCGTCCGGCCAACTGCATGTCATCATCACGGTCGAGGGTCCGTCGATGCCGCTGACCGTGCGCAAGAAGGAACGGGTCGCGGGCATCTGGATCAACAACGAGTCGGTGCAGATTGACAGCGCGCCCTCGTTCTATGCCATCGCGACCACGGGGCGGCTTGACGATATTCTGACCGAGACGGAAAACCTGCGCCATCAGATCACCATCCCGCGTGCAATCCGGTCTGTCGGGATTTCTGACCAGTCCCAGAATGCGGGGGATTTCGTGGAAGCGTTGATCCGCGTGCGCGAGGCCGAGAACCGCTACAGGCTGAATGAAAGATCGGTGCAGTTCACGCAAGCAACCCTGTTCCGCTCGGACGTTCTGTTGCCTGCCAATCTGATCGAGGGGCTGTATCGGGTGCGCATCTTTCTGACCCGCGAAGGTCAGGTGGTGGACAAGATCGAGCGACAGATCAACGTGCGCAAGGAAGGGCTGGAGCGGTTCCTGTTCAACATGTCGCGCGATCAGCCGCTGCTTTACGGCCTCTTGTCGCTGCTGATCGCGGTGATCGCGGGCTATGGCGCCTCTGCCGCGTTTCGACTGGCCAAGCGATAGGGCCGCGACCGCGTCATTCGGCCGGCGCGCCCGGTGGAGGCGGCATCAGGAAGTGGCCCGTGCCTTGCGCAAAGAGCCGCGCCCGATTGTCCTGCCATGCCTCGACATGCACGCTGGCATAGCGGCGGCCTGAACGGTTGATCCGCGCCCGTGCATAGGCGTCGCGAGGCAGGCCCGAACGCAGGTAATCCACCGTGAAATCGATGGTCTTTGGCAACCGCACGGCGCCCAGTTCGGCGGTCGGGTCGACGCGCCCGGCCTCCATCTCCTCCCACAGGCTGCCCCAGGCAAGTTCGATTATTGCCGCCACCTCCAGAAAGGCGGCGGTCACGCCGCCATGCAGCGCGGGAAGCGCCGGGTTCCCGATCAGCTTTTCGTCAAACGGCAGGATGGCCGTCAATTCGTCGCCGCGTCGATCGAACTGTATCCCCAGATACGAGATATAGGGCACGCCAGACAGCAACCCCCGCAGGGCGCCGTCGCGCCTTTGCTTGACGATCTGCACAGGCTCGGGACGCGACACGCTCATCTGGAGGCTCCGCTTGGACGGTCAAGGGTAAAGGCGCCCGTCGCAGCCGCAACCGGGCGCGCCGCATCTTCATCGGTTGCGGTGACGCGCACAAAGGCGACAGATCGGGTGACATGATAGCATTCGGCGCGGGCGGTGATCCGTTGTCCCGGCGTTGCCGCACGGAAATAATCGATGCGCAGATCAAGCGTCGCGGTCGAGATCGGCCCGGCAGGATGGCACATCACCGCCGCACCCGATGCCGTATCCATCAGCGCCGACACTGCGCCGCCATGAATGACACCCGTCGCCGGATCGCCGATGAACCTTGTATCATAGGGCATTGAAATGACAGCCTTTCCATCGCCCAGACTTTCAAATTCCATCCCAAGGGCGCGGGCGTGGGGAATGGCTTCGATGAATTGGCGGGCGATCTGGATGATGTCGGTCATGGGGGCTCCTTGCTGCCATAATCTGCGGTTCACGCGGCACTGCAAGCTGTGATTTGCAGGCACGGACATTGCACGGACCGCATTCGGCGCATAGGTTTGCAGGACGGAGGACCGCCATGACCGACACAACCCGCCTCAGTTTCAAGGAGATGTGTGCAAAGTTCGATGTGACCCCGCGCACGTTGCGCTATTACGAATACATCGAGCTTTTGTCGCCCGAAAAGGAAGGGCGGTCCCGATTTTACGGGTCGCGGGAACTGGCGCGCATGACCCTGATCCTGCGGGGGCGCAGATTCGGCTTCAGTCTGGAAGAAATCCGCCAATGGCTTCTGATGTATCGACAGCAGGGCAGCCGCCCGCAATACGAGACTTTTCTGGGCCTTGCCGACCGGCAACTGGCCGAGCTGGAACGTCAAAGGGCCGAGCTTGACGCCACGATCGAGGATCTGCGCGCCTTGCGCGCCACCACCGTGGACACGCTTGCAAAACTGGACTGAATTGACATCACGTCACCCGATCTTCTGACGTGACGTTACATTTACGTTAACGTCAAGCACTCTAGTATGCTGCGTCAAAGCGGCCCATCTGCGCGTCAGATGTAGCGCAGTGCAGAGTGTAGGACGATGACCAACGACCTGATGACCATCCGCCAGATGTGTGACGCTTTTGACGTCACCCCGCGCACCTTGCGGTTCTATGAGGCGAAGGAACTGCTGTTTCCGCAGCGTGACGGAACGCGCCGCCTGTTCACCCGGCGGGATCGCGCGCGCCTGACGCTGATCCTGCGCGGCAAACGCTTTGGCTTCAGCCTGGAGGACATCCGGCAGATCCTTGATCTTTATGATCGCGACGGGTCGAACCACGCCCAGACCCTGCGCACCTTTGAACTGGCCCAGCAGCGGCTTGCCCAGATGGAGGCGCAGCGCGCCGAACTGGATGTGGCGATAGCCGATCTGAAGGCCGAACTCGATGCTGGCAGCGCGATGATCGCAGGTCTGCGCCGCGCCGCCGAATAACCGCAAGACACCGACAGAACGCCCAAGGGAGAGAGCGCACATGCCGATTTACAACGCCCCCGTAAAGGACATGCAATTCCTGCTGCACCATGTGCTGAAGGTGACAGCCGCCGATACGCCCGGTTATGCGGATCTGGACGAAGGCTTCACCGCCGCCGTGCTGGAGGAGGCGGGCAAGGTCGCCTCCGACGTGCTGGCCCCGCTCAACGCTGTGGGCGACCGTGAGGGCTGTGTTCTGGAAAACGGTGTCGTGCGGACGCCAAAGGGGTTTGATGCGGCCTTCCGCGCAATGAAGGAAGGCGGCTGGACCGCGCTTGATTGTGACCCCGAGTATGGTGGCCAGGGCCTGCCCTATCTGATGGGCACCGCAGTGGGCGAGATTTTTGTCAGCGCGAACATGGCGTTCAACATGTATCAGGGGCTGACCCATGGCGCCTATTCGGCGATCCACACCCATGGCACGCCCGAGCAGAAGGCGACCTATCTGCCAAAGATGGTCAGCTGCGACTGGACCGGCACCATGAACCTGACCGAACCGCATTGCGGCACCGATCTTGGGCTGATGCGCACCAAGGCCGAACCGCAGGGCGATGGCAGCTTCAAGATCACGGGCCAGAAGATCTTCATCTCGGCAGGCGAACATGATCTGGCTGAAAACATCATCCATCTGGTGCTGGCCAAGGCCCCCGGTGGCGGCGAAGGCACCAAGGGGATTTCGCTGTTCATCGTGCCGAAATTCCTTGTGAACCCGGACGGCACCTTGGGCGCGCGCAACGCCCTGTCGGTTGGCAAGATCGAGGAAAAGATGGGCATTCACGGCAATGCCACCTGCGTGATGAACTATGACGGCGCAACCGGCTGGCTCTTGGGCGACCTGCACAAGGGGATGCGGGCGATGTTCACGATGATGAACGAGGCCCGGCTTGGCGTGGGCCTGCAAGGCTATGCCCAGGCAGAAGCGGCGTATCAGAACGCATTGGCCTATGCCAAGGACCGTCTGCAAGGCCGCGATGTGACCGGCGCCAAGAACCCGACCGGCCCCGCCGATCCGCTGATCGTGCACCCGGACATCCGCCGCAACCTGATGGAACAGAAATCCTTTGTCGAAGGCGCCCGCGCGCTGACGTTCTGGGCCGCGCATCTGATTGACCGCTCGGTCCGGCAGGGCGACGCCGAGGCCGAGGGGCTGGTCAGCCTGATGATCCCGGTCATCAAGGGCTTCCAGACCGACAAGGGCTTTGACATGGCGGTGCAGGCCCAGCAGGTGTTTGGCGGGCACGGCTATATCGAGGAATGGGGCATGAGCCAATTCGCCCGCGATGCCCGGATCGCGATGATCTATGAAGGCGCGAATGGCGTGCAGGCGCTGGACCTGGTGGGCCGCAAGCTGGCGCAGGATGGCGGCAAGCATGTGATGGCCTTCTTCGAACTGGTGAAGGCGGAATGCCGCGCGCATGACGGCGACGAACGGATGAAGGGCTTTACCGATGCGCTGAAAGTGGCGTCCAAACAGTTGCAGCAGGCCGGGATGTTCTTCATGCAAAACGGCATGAAGAACCCGAATGCCGCGCTGTCGGGCAGCTATGACTTCATGCATCTGATGGGTCATGTCTGCCTTGGCCTGATGTGGACCCGCATGGCAAAGGCGGCCTACCAGGCGCTGGATGCGGGCGCCGCCGACCGCGATTATCTGGAAGCCAAGATCGCCACCGGGCGGTTCTATATGGCTCGGCAATTGCCTGCCTGCGGCATGCATCTGGCGCGGATCGAAACCGGGGCCGATACGGTTATGGCCTTGGCGGCCGAGGCGTTCTAAGCTGCGGCCACGGGGGCAAGATTTTTTGTGCGAAAGATCTGCCCCTCCCCTGCCGGAGATTCCAGATGCCCAAACGCTTTCGCCTGACCCGCCGCTTTCCTGTTGCCATGACCGAGGACGGCTATCGAAGGCTCAAGCGGTTTGCCGCAGAGGCGGGGCTCGACGAAGGCGAGGCGCTGTCGTTCCTGTTCGAACATTTCGACAGCGTCACGCATACCGAAAACCTGACCCACAGGCTTCGGCTGTTCAATTCGGAACTCGAAGACCGCAAACGCTGAGGTTTCGCGCCGCGCCGCCTTCGTCTGTTCCAAAACGATCTCCGGCACGCCGGGGATTGCCAGACCCCGGCCGAGGGCCCGGGGGCGAAAGGGAGGGAGGACGCGATGACGGCGCAGCTTTATTGCTTTGGCGAAAGCGGAAACGCCTATAAATGCGCTCTGGCGCTGACCCTGACCGGCCAGCCTTGGCAGGCGCGATACGTTGATTTCTTCAACGGCGAAACCCGCACGCCGGAATACCGGGCCATCAATGCGATGGGCGAGGTGCCGGTGTTGGTGACGGGCGATCAGACCCTGAGCCAGTCGGGCGCGATCCTGCTCTGTGTGGCAGAGCAGAGCGGCCAGATGGGTGGCGCCACGGCGGCAGAGCGGGCCGAGATCCTGCGCTGGATCCTGTGGGACAATCACAAGCTGTCCACCCAGATCGGCACGACACGGTTCCTGATGAACTTCCTGCCCGAAGCCAAGCGGCCCGTAGGCGTGATCCCTTTTTTCCAGGGCCGGCTGTAGGCCGCTTACGGCGGTTTGAATGATCCTCTGGCCGGGCGCGACTGGATCGTGGGCAGCGGCCCGACGATCGCCGATCTGTCCTGCTGCGGCTATCTTTATTACCCCGAACCCTTTGGCTTTGACCGCAAGGACTGGCCCCATATCGACGCCTGGCTGTCGCGCATCGCGGCCCTGCCCGGCTGGAAACATCCCTATGAATTGATGCCCGGCAACCCTTCGGACCGGGCATAAGGAGAGGACACTATGCAAGACGCCTATATCTATGACGCCGTTCGCAGCCCCCGTGGCAAAGGCCGCCCCGACGGCAGCCTGCACGAGCTGACCTCGGTCGCGCTGTCGGCCAAGGTGCTGAACGCCGTCAAGGAGCGGAATGGTCTGGATGGCCACGCGGTCGAGGACGTGATCTGGGGCAATGTCACGCAAGTGGGCGAACAAGGCGGCTGCCTTGCCCGTTCGGCCGTGCTGCTCTCGGACCTTGACGAGTCGATCCCCGGCCTTGCCATCAACCGCTTTTGCGCCAGCGGGATGGAGGCGGTGAACCTTGCCGCCAATCAGGTCAAGGGCGGCGCGGGCCAGGCCTATATCGCAGGCGGGGTCGAGATGATGGGCCGTGTGGCCATGGGCAGCGATGGCGCGGCCATCGCGGTGGACCCAAGCCTTGCGATGAAAACCTATTTCGTGCCGCAAGGGATTTCCGCCGATATCATCGCCACAGAATATGGCTTTAGCCGCGATGACGCCGATGCCCTGGCCATGGAATCGCAGCGCCGTGCGGCGGCGGCCTGGGCCGATGGCCGCTTTGCCAAGTCGGTCATCACGATCCGCGATCAGAACGGCCTGGCCATCCTGAGCCATGACGAATACATGCGCCCCGGCACCGACATGCAGGCGCTTGGCGCACTGAAGCCCGCCTTCAAGGACATGGGCGAGGTGATGCCCGGCTTCGATAAGATCGCCTTGATGAAATACCCGCATCTGGAACGGATCAACCACATCCATCATGCGGGCAATTCGTCCGGCATCGTCGATGGGGCCGCGGCCGTGTTGATCGGGTCGAAGGAATTCGGCCAGGCCCACGGCCTCAAACCCCGGGCGCGCATCCGCGCCACCGCCAAGATCGGCACCGATCCGACCATCATGCTGACCGGCCCCGTGCCCGTGACGGAAAAGATCCTGCACGACGCGGGCATGTCGATCAGCGACATCGACCTGTTCGAGGTGAACGAGGCCTTTGCCAGCGTCGTCCTGCGCTTCATGCAGGCGTTCAACGTGGATGCAGACCGCGTCAACGTGAATGGCGGGTCCATCGCCATGGGCCACCCCTTGGGCGCGACGGGGGCGATCATCATCGGCACCTTGCTGGATGAGTTGGAGCGTTCGGGCAAGGGCGTTGGCCTTGCCACGCTGTGCATCGCCTCTGGGATGGGTGCTGCCACGATCATCGAAAGGGTCTGAAACATGCAGGCGGCTGCCATTCTTCAGGCCTATCTGGACGAGATTGCCGCCGCAGTCATGGCGGGGGATTTCGCTGCCTATCGGGCCGGGGTGGTGCTGCCCTTCCACCTTGTGACCTATAGCGCGAATGTCACGCTGACCACAGAGGAGGCGTTGCACAGCGGCTTTGAGTCGTTCCGCAGCATGCTCCAGACACAGCGTGTGACCGATTACATCCGCCTGGTCGAGAGCGCACAGGTGCTGGACCCCGAGTTGTTGACCGGGCGCTATGTCACCCACCTTGTCGCGGGCGGGATGCGGGTGATGGACCCCTTCCATTCGCAGATCACCCTTCGCAATGTCGAAGGCCGCTGGCGCGCGGCCTCGATCACCAATGCCCTTGCCAATTCGCGCTGGCCTTTCCTGATCGCCAACGCAGGCCCGACCGACCCATCGAAAGGACCGGAACAATGACCGATTTCACCACGACGATTGACGCGGATGGCGTTGCCACGATCACCTGGGATGTTCCCGGAAAATCGATGAACGTGATGTCCCTTGCCGGCTTTGCGGAATTGAACAGCCAGATCGACGCGGCCCTTGCGGATGCCGCCGTGAAGGGGATCATCATCACGAGCGGCAAAAAGGATTTTGCCGGAGGAATGGACCTGAACGTCATCGCAAAAATGCGCGATGAGGGCGGGGCCGAAGGCATCTTCAACGGCGTGATGGACATGCACGCCATCCTGCGCAAGATCGAACGCGCGGGGATGGACCCAAAGACGCTCAAGGGCGGCAAGCCGATTGTCGCGGCCCTGCCCGGGACGGCGCTCGGCATCGGGCTGGAGGTGCCGCTGGCCTGCCACCGCATCATCGCCGCCGACAATCCAAAGGCCAAGATCGGCCTGCCCGAGATCATGGTCGGCATTTTCCCCGGCGCAGGTGGCACCACGCGGCTTGTGCGCAAGATGGGCGCAATGATGGCCGCGCCCTATCTGCTTGAGGGCAAGTTGTCAGACCCCAAAGGCGCCAAATCAGGTGGCCTGATCGACGAAGTCGTCCCCGCCGAGGATCTGCTGACCCGCGCCAAGGAATGGGTCTTGTCCGCCAAGGAGGCGGATCTGGTGAAACCATGGGATGCCAAGGGCTACAAGATGCCCGGCGGCGCGCCCTATCACCCCGCTGGCTTCATGACGTTTGTCGGGGCGAATGCCATGGTGCATGGCAAGACGATGGGGGTTTATCCGGCGGCAAAGGCGCTTCTGGGCGCGGTCTATGAGGGCGCGCTGGTGCCGTTTGACACCGCTCTCAGGATCGAGGCACGGCATTTCACCTCCGTGCTGATGAACCCGTCGTCCAGTTCGATGATCCGCAGCCTGTTCATCAACAAGGAAGCGCTGGAAAAAGGCGCAAACCGTCCCGCAGCCCCGGATCAGACCGTCAAGAAGGTTGGTGTCATCGGTGCGGGCATGATGGGCGCCGGAATTGCCTATGTCTCTGCCAATGCCGGGATCGAGGTCGTGTTGATCGACACGGCCCAAGAGGCCGCCGATCGCGGCAAGGCCTATTCCGAAGGTCTGCTCGACAAGGGCATCCAGCGCAGGAAGGTGACGCCCGAGAAAAAGGCCGAAGTCCTTGGCCGCATCACCGCCACCACCGATTATGCGGCTTTGGCTGGCTGTGACCTGATCGTCGAGGCGGTGTTCGAGGACATGAAGATCAAGGCCGAGGTCACGGCCAAGGTCGAGGCGGTGGTGGGCGCGGATTGCATCTTTGCCACCAACACCTCGACCCTGCCGATTTCCGATCTGGCAAAGGCAAGCCAGCGGCCCGCGCGGTTCATCGGCATCCATTTCTTCTCGCCGGTGGACAAGATGATGCTGGTGGAAATCATCCGCGGCAAGCAAACCGGCGATGTCGCCGTGGCAAAGGCGCTGGATTACGTGCGCCAGATCCGCAAGACGCCGATCGTCGTGAATGACGCGCGGTTCTTCTATGCCAACCGCTGCATCATCCCCTATATCAACGAAGGCATCCGCATGGTGGCCGAGGGGGTAGAGCCCGCCTTGGTGGAAAACGCGGCCAAACTGGTCGGCATGCCGCTGGGCCCGTTGCAACTGGTCGATGAAACCTCGATCGATCTGGGGGTCAAGATCGCCAAGGCCACCAAACAGGCGATGGGCGATGCCTATCCTGACGGCGCGGTGGACGAGGTGCTGTTCTGGATGGCGGACCAGGGTCGCATGGGCAAGAAGGCCAACGCAGGTTTCTACGCCTATGATGCCGGGGGCAAGCGCGAAGGCCTGTGGGATGGTCTGGCCGCGCGTTATCCGGTGGCGCAACAGCAGCCAAGCCTTGCAGAGGTGCAGCACCGCCTGCTGATGGCGCAGGTGCTGGAGGCGGTGCGCGCGTTGCAAGATGGCGTGTTGACCGACATCCGCGAAGGCGATGTGGGCGCCATCCTCGGCTGGGGGTTTGCGCCTTGGTCCGGTGGGCCTTTCGGCTGGCTCGACATCATCGGCGCGGCCCGTGCGGTAGAGATCTGCGAAACGCTGACCGCCGCGCATGGCGATCGTTTTGCAACCCCACAGATGTTGCGCGACATGGCGGCCACGGGCGCCGTGTTTTACGGCAAGGCGGCGCGCAAGGCCGCCTAAAGACTGAACCCCGGCTGGTGCTGCCTTGATCGGCTCAGGGCGGCACCGGCGTCTTCGGCGATCATGCAGGCAACCAGATGCCGCGCCTGCGCAAGGCTGTAGGTGCAATAGCCCTGATCGGCCCAGCCGCCGTCGGCAAAGGGATCGCCCGGACATGACAAAAGCAGCCCGCGGCTGGCATAGAGCACATGCGGCGAGGCAAATCCCAGCTGCACGACCGAAAAGGTCGGCGGGGGGCGTCGGCGTGCGATACCGCGCCAACCCTCCAGCGCCTGTGCCGGCACAAGCGCGAAGGGATCGCCATAAAGCTCCTCCGCGACATCGGCCTCGATCAAGACCTTCTGCTCAGGCAAAAGGGTGATTTCCTCGCGATTGTCCAGCGCCCAAGCCGGCACAGCCAGCGGCCAAAGACTGGCCGGAGCCTCGCCACAGACAAGCGCCAGGGCATGAAGGATCGGCTGCACGCCATGGTCAAAGGTCAGAACCCGGGCGCCGGGGCACAGCGCGCTTGCCGGGCGCCAGCCCTCCGGGGTGGCAATCGGCGTGGTCGCGACGATACCTTCGGCCACAACCGAAGGCGCTCCCTGCTCTGTCGTCTGCGGTCCAAGCCAGACCATCACCCTCGACCCCTCGCTGCCAACAGGACCCTTGTGGCGGGCGCGTCTTTACCCTGCCCGGCCAGTCCTTGCCTGTGGCCATGTCACCCTTGGGGCAGGGTCGCGGCAGAACCGCGGCAAAAGCCGAAATCTTTCAACGCAGCCCGTCAAAGCAATAGCCAAAACGCAAGATATCTTCGGCGCAAAGCTGGGCTATCAGGTCTGCATCCGCATCGCTGTAATAGGGTCGCCAGTCGGTTGCCCTGTCCGAGGCATTGGCCCGGCCCGGCGCAACAGCAAAGCCAAGATGGGCTTCAAGCGGCGCCAGATCATCGGCCAAACGCTCCAGCCTTGCATAGAGCCGGGCACGGTCCACACCCGCACGATCGCGCAGATAGGCGCCATAGGGCCATTGGCGCAGCGCGCTCTGGATATGGGGCGCGTTCAGAAAACCCGAAAAGGACTGGGTCTTGGCAAGGCCGACGGACGGGTGCGCAAAACTCTGCATCCGCAGCCAATGGTAAAGGCTGACAAGCCGGTCCCAAGGGTTGCGCACGATGGTGAAGACGAAAAACCGTGCCAACTCCTCGGACGAGATCACCCCATCGATATCGGCGAGGGTCGAGTGCTTCCACAACCGCCCCGCCGCCTTCAGCCGCTGCACCTGTCGCCGACGGGCCCGCGCTTTGGGGGTATCTCCGATAAGGATATCGTCTTTCTTGGCCCGCGCCTCCAGGGCGAGGGTCAAGGCCGTGCCCCCGGTTTTGGGAATATGCACAAAAACATAGCCGCGCCCGCGCGAGACGATCATCGCATCGTCCCCGACGCTTGCCCCGTTTCCAAAAGCTGTCCGCAAAGCGGCCACCGGCGGCCAAGAGCAAGCCGCCCCGCGGCACAGGGCAGCCCCGTCACGGCTATACCGGGTTGGGCAAGGCTGCCCCGTCTGCAAAGGCGATCAGATTGGCAAGCGCCATCATCCCCATCCCCACCCGCACCTCAAGCGCCGCTGTCCCCAGATGCGGCAGCAGCGTGACATTTTCCAAGGGCAGCAAGGCCGGGTTGATCTTCGGCTCATGTTCATAGACATCCAGCCCCGCACCGGCGATCTTGCCCCCGATCAGCGCCGCCGCCAGCGCCGCTTCGTCGATCACATCGCCCCGGCTGATGTTCACCAGAATTGCAGAGGCGCGCATATGGCCCAGCGTCTCGGCGTTGATCAGATGATGCGTCTCCTTGCCCCCCGGCACGGCAATCACCACGACATCGGCGGCCATCGCCTCGGCCAGGCTGACTTGCCGGGCCGGCACGCCCACATCGGCAACGGTCGAGCGGTTGTGGAACACCACCTCCATCCCGAAACCGGCCTGCGCCCGGCGGGCAATCGCCTTGCCAATGCGCCCCATCCCGATGATGCCGATGCGCTTGCCTGACACGTGCAGGCCCAGCATCTGTGTCGGATGCCATCCTTCCCACAGCCCCGCCCGCACCATACGCTCCCCCTCGCCGGCACGGCGCGCGGTCATCAGGATCAAGGTCATCGCGATGTCGGCGGTGGCATCCGTCACGGCCCCGGGCGTGTTTGACACCAAAAGCCCCGCAGCCCGCGCGGCGGCAACGTCGATATGGTTATAGCCCACCCCGAAATTCGCAAGCATCCGCGCGCGCGGCTGCGGCACATCGGCAAAGACATCGGCCTGATAGCGATCGCCAAGCGTGGGCAGGATCAGGTCGAAGTCACGCAAACTGGCCCGCAACTCCTCGGGCGTCAGCGGCAGGGTGCTCTCGCGCAGCGACACGTCAAATCGCGCCTTGGCCGCAGCAACGACCTGATCCGGCAAGGGCCGCGTGATCAACAGTTTCATCAGAACATCCTCCCTCCCAAAGGCACGGGCTGGCTTGGGGCCAACAGCACCACCTCACCCGATTCATCCGGCACGCCCAGAACAAGCACTTCCGACAAGACCTTGCCAATCTGGCGCGGCGGGAAATTGACCACCGCCACGACCTGACGTCCGATCAACCCCTCGGGCGTATAATGGCGGGTAATTTGCGCGCTGGAGCGTTTTTCACCAATCTCTGGCCCGAAGTCGACCCAGAGTTTGTAAGCGGGCTTTCTTGCTTCGGGAAAGGGTTCGGCGCGAGTGATCGTGCCGACCCTTATGTCCACCCGGGCAAATTCATCATAGGTCACGGTCATTGGCCCAACTCCCGGCTGCGGTCTGCCGCCGCCTTGACCGCGCGTCGCATCAAGGGGGGCAGTCCGGTGCCGTCATCCATCAAGACGGCCAGCGCCGCTGCCGTGGTCCCGCCCGGCGAGGTGACGTTGACGCGCAACTGCGCTGCCGTTTCCGGTGCCCGATGCGCCAACTCCCCCGCGCCCGTCACGGTGGCGCGCGCAAGATGCATGGCCAGCGGTGGCGGCAGCCCTTCTGCCTCGCCAGCCGCGGCCAGCGCTTCGATCAGGTGAAAGACATAGGCCGGGCCAGAGCCGGATACCGCCGTGACAGCATCCATCTGATGCTCGCCGTCCAGCCGCACCACCGCGCCCACCGCAGAAAGCAGAAGTTCCGCAAGGTCAAGGTCCGCGTCCCGGGCAGCCGCATTGGCCGTGATGGCGGTGATGCCCCGGCCCACCGCGGCAGGCGTGTTGGGCATCGCACGCACGATCCGCGCCTGCGGACCAAACACCCGCTCATAACTGGCAATCGTTGTTCCCGCGGCAACGGTCACGATCAGGGCGCTTGCGGCCAGACCCGCGACCTGCGGAAGCGCGGCCCCCATCATCTGCGGCTTGACCGCGATCAGCACCACGGCAGGCGCCGCGGGCAGTGCCGCGTTCAGCCGCAAACCACGCGGCGCAAGGCTGTGCAGCCAATCAGACGGCTTGGGATCGATCACCGAAATTGCGCCGGGCGTCAGCCCCTGCGCCAGCCAGCCTTCAAGCATGGCAGAGCCCATCTTGCCACACCCCAGAAGCACCAGCCCCCGGTCATTGATGAAGTCGATCGTCATGCGTCCCCCGTGCCTGTTGCGGCAGCAAGGTTAGGCGTGACCGTAAGCCTCGGCAATGGCGACTTTCATGGCCTCGGCCGGCGTCTTGTCGCCCCAGCCCACCAGCTGAAATGCCGGGTAGAATCTCTCGGCGGCCATCACCGCGCTGGAAATCAGTCGATCGATCTGTTCGGGGCCTGCGACCTGCCCACCGGCAAGCACCAGCCCATAGCGCCAGACCATCAGCTTCTGTTCGGCCCAGTAGGTGAAGGCACCCGTCCAGACCATGTCATTGCAGCGGTTCAGAACATCAAGAAGACCGGGCAGCTTTCCCTCGGGCGGCTCGATCTCGAAGGTGCAGATCAGCCGCAGCGTTTCATCCTGCGCCGACCATGCCAGCGTCAGGGAATAGGTGCGCCACTGCCCTTCGACCGCCATGGCGATCTGGTCATCCGTCACCCGGTCAAATTCCCATTCATGGTGTTCAGCCAGGGTTTCGACGATGTCGATCGGGTGCAGATCGTCGCTTGACAGGAAATCTTCGGAGAGTGACATAGCCCGGCCTCTTGATGATGCCTTCCGGGGGAGAAGACCCACGAAATGCTGAGTGTCAGGCAATGCACAGCGGAATCCCAACATCGCCTATACTAGATATGGTGTTGCAGAAGCGAAAGCCTGTAAAGCGATTTCTTGGCAAATCTTCTGTGGACAAGTGTGGCTGTTGTGGCTCGCCACGCAAATTTGCAGAGTTTGACACGCAAACTTGCAGCAGAGGCGTTTCGCGCTATCGGTTCCGCCTAGCGAGCTTCTCGCCATAACCCAAAATGTACTCCGCTCCCTTGAGGCCCAGGGCGTGTGGGTCCGCCCAGATCAAGAAGTGCAAGGGTGGGTTGCTCTTGTTTCGGAAGAGGGGTGGCGTTGCAACCATCGGGAATATCTCCCTTGGTCTGGTCAGATACAGCTCCAGGAGCATCGCCCGCGTGACCCGCGTAGCGGTGGAGACGGTAGAAATCGCGGAGGCGATGAAGGCGGCGAAGCGGCAATAACTGCCCACTCGGTCGCCCTAATGAGGGTGTCGAGTTGCGCGTGAGGATGGCCCACCTGAAAGGCGAGTCGCCCATACAAAACGGGGCAAGCCAAAACTGGTAGGAATCGTTGGCAGGAATACGCTTCGCAGAACGCCCAAAATCAGATGCAAACCATTGGTTTGTTTGGGATAAACACCGAAGCACTGAAAAGTGGTGGCGAGGGGGGGACTCGAACCCCCGACCCCGTGATTATGAGTCACGTGCTCTAACCAGCTGAGCTACCTAGCCATTGGCGGGCGTGGTATTGCGCCGGGCTGGTCGCGTCAAGGACTATTTCTCAACTTTCCGCAGAGCGCCCATGCGCAACGCGCGGACGCCCCGAAGCGGTGACGCTTACCTGTGCTTCGATGAACATGCGGCGACCTTCGATATCGGCCTCGCGGATGTCGCGCGTGACCGTCAGGTGCAGATCGACAGCCCCCGCCCGCAGGGCGCGCGCGCGAGCCTCGCGGGTCAGCGCCTCCTCCAGCGCGTGCAGCGCAGCGTCGCGATCGGCAAACAGCGAAACGCCCTCGGGCAGGTGCGCGGCAAACCGACCTTCGGAGGGGCTGGTGACAGTGCCGGTGGCGCGCTGGCTCACCTGCCCGACGACGGCGCCGATCGCATTGGCGACACCGGCGTGTTCGGGCAAAATCATCGGGCACCCCAGCCTTTCGCCGACCGCGCCGTAATAGGCGGGGGCCGAGGCGCCAAGGCCGATCACCGGCACCGCAAGCCGCGCCGAAATCTGCATCACCCCGTTGTGCCCGCGCAGGCCCGCCCGCGTCAGCGCATGCCGCGCCAAAGCCTCGGGCGGATGGCCGGCAAAGGCGGGGTCTTCGGCAAAGGCCGCTTCGAGCAGGCAGTCGGCGGTCTGATCAGTCAGCTGATCGACGATCATCTGTGCCAGCACCAGGGGGTCGGTTGCAAACCGCTCGCCCGCGCCAGTGCGGCGGCGCCCCAAAAGGCGCAGCGCCTTTTGCGCGGCAGCGCCGTCCCAGACCGAGAGCCGCCCCAGCACATGGCTGGCATCCGAGGGCGTGACGCCCGCGATCATCACCTGCCCCCGCGCGACCAGCCGGTCAAGCGCCGCCGCCTCCAGCCGCGAGGCAAGCGCCTGCGCAAGCGGCATGGGCTGCGTGATCCGGGCCAGCACCGCGGCCTCTCGCTGGGTCAGACCGCCCGCCTCTGCCGACATGGGAATCACGAAGCGCCCGTCGTGTTCGCCCGCAACCTCGGTTGACAGGGCGCGGTCCAACGCAGCATGCACCATCGGCCCATGCTCCACCGCCAAAAGCGCGACGGGCACAAGACGCCGTGGCCCAAGGCGCAGGCCGCCATGCAGGCCTTCGGTCATCAAGTGAACCTCGCTGTCGCCACCAAGGCCGGTCGTGCGCATGGCCACCGCTTCCACCATCGTGCGAAAGCCACCGACACGCGCGCCCTCGGGGTCGATCTCGGGCAGGCCATCGCGCAGCAGCGCCACATCGGTCGTGGTGCCGCCAATGTCGCTGACCAGCGCATCCGAGGCCCCGGTCAGCCAGCGCGCGCCGACGATGCTGGCGGCGGGACCGGACAGAATGGTTTCAATCGGCCGCTCGCGCACCATCGCGGCCGAGATCAGCGCGCCATCGCCACGCACCACCATCAGCGGCGCCTCGATCCCGATGGTCGCCAGATGCCGCTCGCAGGCCGCGACAAGACGGTCGATCATGCCGATCAGCCGGGCGTTCAGCACGGCGGTCAAGGCGCGTTTGGGACCGTTCAGATTGGCCGAAAGTTCGTGGCTGCATGTCACGGGGCGGCCCGTGACGCGGCGGATCAGATCGCGGGCGGCCAGTTCATGCGCCGGGTTGCGCGTCGCAAAACGAGCGGCTACCGCAAAGCCCATCATCTGGTCACGCAGCTTGTGCAGTTCCATCTCGAGCGCGGGGAGATCGAGCGGCGCAAGGTCCTGCCCGGCATGACCATGCCCCCCTGCCAGCCGCAGGATCGGATCCCCCTTCAGCGCCTCGTCGAGGCCCGCGCGCGCCTCGTCCCCGGCATCGAACCCGATGAACACCAGCGCCACGCGCCCGCCCTGCCCTTCGACCAGCGCATTGGTCGCAAGCGTGGTGGAGAGCGACACCAGACTGACATCGCGCGCCTCCACCCCGGCGGCGGCAAGGGCCGCATCCACCGCGCCGCCGATCCCGATGGCAAGATCGTTGCGGGTGGTCAGCGCCTTGGCCTTGCCGATGACACGGGTTGCGGCCTCATCGACGATGACCGCGTCGGTATAGGTGCCGCCCGTATCCACGCCCAGAAAATAACCCATCGCCCGCCATTCCTTGTGTCTCGGGCCCCAGCTAGGCCAAAGCCTGCCGAAGATCACCCCCGGTTGCGACATTTTCCGTCGCGCTTTGGCTGTGGCACCGACGCGGCGCCATTTGCCCTTTGGCGCCAGGCGCGTTAGCCTGCACAAAAAACGGGGCATCGCATGCGGGCATTGTTGATCTTGGCACTGTTGGGGCTGGCGCCCGGTGCGGGCGCGCAATCTTTGAACACGTCCGAGGGCGAAGGTCCGGCAGAAAGGGTCACGATGAAGGAAATCGGCACCGAGCAGGGCTTTGCAGACTGGATTGCCGGCTTTCGTCCGCGGGCACTGGCCGCGGGGGTCGCGCCCGAGACGCTGGAGCCTGCGTTGGCAAGCGCCCGCTTCAATGCCCGGATCATCGAACGCGACCGCAACCAGAACGAGTTCACCAAGACGATCTGGGATTATCTTGATACGGCCGTGTCCGATGACCGGATCGCCCTTGGCCGAAAGGCCATGGCCGCACATGCCGATCTGCTTTCCCGGATCGAGGCCGAGTTTGGCGTGGACAAGCACGTGGTGGCCGCGATCTGGGGGCTTGAATCCGCCTATGGCAGCTTTCGTGGCGACATACCGACAATCGAGGCGCTGGCAACCCTGGCCTATGATGCCCGACGCGCGGCGTTTTTCGAGGAACAACTGATCGCTGCCCTGAAAATCCTGCAAAATGGGGATGTGACGCCAGAGGCGATGCGCGGCAGTTGGGCCGGGGCGATGGGGCACACCCAATTCATGCCGACAAGCTGGTGGGCGCATGCGGTCGATTTCACCGACGACGGCAAGCGCGATGTCTGGTCCGATGACCCTGCCGATGCCCTGGCCTCGGCCGCAGCCTATCTGCGGCACTGGGGCTGGACGCCCGGCGCGCCTTGGGGTCTGGAGGTGACGCTGCCGGCGGGGTTTGACTACGATCAGACGACCGAGCGGGTGAAAAAGCCGGTGGCCGACTGGGCCGCGCTGGGGGTCAGGCCGGCGGCGGGCGGGGCGCTGCCCGACCACGGCCTTGCCTCGGTGCTGCTGCCGGGGGGCGCGCGGGGGGCGGCCTTTCTGATCTTTTCCAATTTTCAGGTGATCGAGCGCTACAACACCGCCGATGCCTATGTCATCGCTGTGGGCCATCTGGCGGACCGCTTGCGCGGCGCCCCTGCGATTGCCGCAGATTGGCCGCGCGACCTGCGGGCGTTGACGCTGGACGAGCGGATCGAGTTGCAGGAGCGGCTGGGTCAGGCGGGCTTTGACCCCAAGGGCGTGGATGGCCGGATCGGACCCAACACCATCGCCGCGGTGAAAGCCTTTCAGCGGGCAAACGGGCTGGTGCCCGATGGATATGCCAGTGTCGATATCCTGAACCGCCTGCGCTGATCCCGGCGGCAGGGGTCAGAAACCGGCGCGTCCAAAGCGGCTGTGCCATGTGGGTTGCAGATCGCCCGGCTGTGCGGTGGCATGAAACACCGCCCGCGCGATGGCACGGGCAAGGCAGGTGGCGGCGGCATGGCCAAGCTGGAAACTGTCGATCAGCGGATCGCCCAAGGGCCGTTGCCCTGTCGCTGCGGCAAAGACCAGGTCCCCGTCCAGCGGGGTGTGCGACGGGACGATGGCGCGCGCCATCCCGTCATGGGCCGCGATGGCAAGGCGTTGCGCCTGCGCTTGGGTCAGTGCGGCATCGGTGGCGACGATGGCGATGGTGGTGGCTTCGCCCATCCGCTTGCGCGGCACGGGCGCATCGGGGGCGGCCCCACGCGGCGCCGGGCCAAGGCCGCCGAATTCGGCCCCTTCCTCCCAGGGCGCGGCCCAGAAATGCGCGGTGTCCCCCACCGTGACCGATCCAAGCGCGTTCACCGCGACCAGCGCACCGACGGTAAGCCCGGAGGGCAGCACCGCCGAGGCGGAGCCGAGACCGCCCTTGAGCTGCTGGGTTGACGCACCATAACCCGCGCCCGCGCTGCCAAGGGCAAACTCTGGCCCCGCTGCGGCCAAGGCCGCCGCACCCAGCGCGGCATAGGGGTTCGCGTCCCATGTCTTGGTGCCGCCATTCAGCAGATCGAACAGGATCGCGCCGGGCACGATCGGCACCCGTTGATCGCCGACCGCAAAACCGCGTCCCTGACGGCGCAACGCCTCGGCCACGCCCGAGCAGGCATCAAGCCCAAGGGCAGAGCCACCCGACAGAACAAGCGCATCCACCTGCTGCACCAGCCGATCGGGAGAGAGCAGGTCCGTCTCTCGGGTGCCGGGCGCACCGCCCATCACATGCACCGCCGCTGTAAAGGGCTGATCCGCCGTCACAACCGTGACGCCTGAACGCAAGGCGCCATCCTGGGCCTGCCCGACGCAAAGGCCGGGCACATCGGTGATCAGATTTCTGGGTCCGGGGCGCATGACCGTTAGGGGGCCGCAAAGCAGGCGCTTTGGCAAGCCCTTTCGCTGCGCCCAGCCGCGTGGCAGGGTGCAGCAACACATAAGGGAGAGCGCAGATGCAAAAGGTCGCGGTGGTAACGGCGGGCGGATCGGGCATGGGGGCCGCTGCCGCGCGCAGGCTGGCCGCCGAAGGCTATGCGGTCAGCATCCTGTCGTCCTCGGGCAAGGGCGAGGCTTTGGCACAAAGCCTTGGCGGCGTGGGCGTGACCGGGTCCAATCAGGTGCAGGCAGATGTGGACCGCCTGATTGCTGCCACCATGGACCGTTTTGGCCGGATCGATGTGCTGGTCAACAGCGCAGGCCACGGGCCGCGCGCGCCTTTGTTGGACATCACCGATGACGGCTGGCATCAGGGGTTCGAGATCTATTTCCTGTCGGCCGTGCGCCCCATCCGTGCCGTGACCCCGATCATGGAGGCGCAAGGCAAGGGCGCGATCATCAACATCACCACCTTCGCGACCTTCGAGCCGGACCCCGCCTTTCCGACCAGCGGGGTCGCGCGGGCCGGGCTTGCCGCCTTCACCAAACTTTATGCCGATCAATATGCCGCCAAGGGCATCCGCATCAACAACGTCCTGCCGGGCTTCATCGACAGCCTGCCCGAGAAAGAGGCATTCCGCGCCCGCATTCCGATGGGCCGCTATGGCCGGGCCGAGGAAATCGCGGCAACCGTGGCCTTTCTTGCGTCGGACGGGGCGGGCTATATCACCGGCCAGAACCTTGCGGGTGGATGGCGGCATCACGCGATCGTTGTGATGCAAGACGGGGTGATGCAAGACGGGGTGAACCTTGCGGGGCGCATGCTGATCGCGCTGCTGTTCCTTGGCGGGGCGGTGCAAAAGCTTATCGATCCGGGGGCGGTGCAGGCGATGCTGGCGGGCGTCGGTCTGCCACCCGTCCTGCTCTGGCCCGTGGCCGCGTTCAACCTGATCGCGGCGGTGGCCCTTGTCACCGGGCCGCGGGTGGCGCTTTGGGCGGCGGGCCTTGCCGCCTATTGCCTGATGACCAGTGTCTTTCATTGGCAGTTGCGCGCCGACCCCTGGCAGGTCACGATCATGGTCAAGAACTGGGCGATTGCGGGGGGCCTGCTGATCCTGGCCGCGCAAGGGCCGGGGCGGTTCGTGATCCGGGCCTAGGCGCGCTGGCGCACAGTGGCCCCGCGCCTTGCGCCCATTGCCCAGCGGCAAACCGACCTCTAGCTTTTGCAGTATCAAAACCACACAGAATGGAAAGCGACATGACCAACACAGCGTATGTTCCGCCCAAGGTCTGGACATGGGACAAGGAAAACGGCGGGCAGTTCGCCAGCACGAACCGCCCGATCGCCGGGGCAACCCATGAAAAGGACCTGCCGCGCGGCGCGCATCCGTTTCAGCTATATTCCCTCGCCACGCCGAACGGCGTGAAGGTCACGGTGATGTTCGAGGAGCTTTTGCAGGCGGGTCATGCTGCGGAATATGACGCGTGGATCATCCGCATCGGCAAGGGCGACCAGTTCGGATCGGGTTTTGTGGGGGTGAACCCCAATTCGAAAATCCCGGCCTTGATGGATTATTCGGGCCAGACGCCGGTGCGGGTCTTTGAATCCGGGTCGATCCTGATCCATCTGGCCGAGAAATTCGGTGCCTTCCTGCCAGCTTCGGGTCCGGAGCGGACCGAGGTTCTGAACTGGCTGATGTGGCAGATGGGATCTGCGCCCTTCGTTGGCGGCGGCTTTGGCCATTTCTATGCCTATGCGCCGGAAAAATACGAATATCCGATCAACCGCTATGCCATGGAAACCAAGCGCCAGCTTGATGTTCTGGACCGGCAGCTGGCCGAACATCCCTTTGTGGCGGGGCAGACCTATACCATCGCCGATATGGCGATCTGGCCATGGTATGGCGGTCTGGTCCTGGGACGCGCCTATAATGCCGCCGAATTTCTGGATGTGACGTCCTATACGCATGTGATGAAATGGGCAGAAAAGATCGATGCCCGCCCCGCCGTCGTGCGTGGCCGCAAGGTGAACCGCGATTGGGGCGACGCGCACGAGCAACTGCCCGAGCGTCATTCGGCTGCGGATTTCGACAGGCTTTAGCGCCGGTCGGGTGGTGGGGCATGGCCCCACCGCCTTGGCTTGCGCGGCCTGTCGCCACTGATCGCCACAGTGACAGCGTCCTGCCTGGCGGGACCAGCATTCGTTCCCGGCCCGTGATCGGGCACCCCCGATGAGGCCCGTCATGCAGGCAAGACACCCGGATCATCCCCGTCTCGAAAAAGGTGCAAAGGCGAGCCTGCCTTTCGCGCCGCATGACTATCAGGACCGGCAGGACGGTCTGCGCGACATCATGGACCTGCATGCGCTTGATGCGCTGGTGCTGACCAGCCCTGAGTCGGTCGCCTATGCGACGGGCTTTCTGTGTT
>JALOSF010000080.1 GCA_025458525.1 Cypionkella sp.
CCCGGCGTAATCCTTGGCGCTGGTGTCGGAATAGGCGATGTCCATGTCAAACCCGGCCAGCCGCTTTGCCACCTCAAACCCGATCCGGCCAAGCCCCAGCACGCCCGCGCGCCGCCCCCAGACCTTGCGCTTCAGCGGATACAGCCCCTTTTCCGCCCAAGACCCGTCGCGCACCCAAGCCTCGGCACCGATCATCCCGCGCGACTGCACCAGCATCATCGCAACGCCCAGATCGGCCACATCCTTGGTCAGCACATCGGGCGTGTTGGTCACGCGGATGCCGCGCGCCTGTGCCGCCTCCAGATCCACCGCGTCATAGCCCACGCCGTAAACGCTGATCACCTCCAGCTTCGGGCAGGCCGCGATCATCGCCGCATTGGCCCCCAATTCGCCGCGCGTGGCAATCGCGCGCACCATCGGCCCCACCTCGGCCAGAAACGCCGCCTTGTCGGCTGCCTCGAAATAGCGATGCACCGTGAAGGCGGCATCCAGAGGGATCTGGTCCCACTCCGGGTAAGGGCCGACTTGCAGAATATGGGGTTTTGTCATGTTCTCTCCGACAGGCGCTTGACAGCATATGTTAACGATAACATAAACGGAGCGCAGACAGCTTGTCGAGAGCAATTGCAAAGGGAGATGCAGGTGGGACTTCAGCTTTTTGATCTGAGCGGGCAACGCGCCCTGATTACCGGATCCTCTCAGGGCATCGGCTTTGCGCTGGCGCAAGGGCTGGCCGCCGCCGGGGCGCAGGTCGTGCTGAATGGGCGCGACGACGCCAAACTGGAACAGGCCGCCGCCCAAATTCCCGGCAGCGAAACCCTTGCCTTCGATGCCACTGACCACACCGCCGTGCGCGCCGCCGTGGATGGGTTCGAAGCCAGCGGCAAGGCCATCGAGATTCTGGTGAACAACGCCGGCATGCAGCACCGCGCCCCGCTTGAAGACTTCCCCGCCGACGCCTTTGAACGCCTGCTGCAAACCAATATCGCCAGCGTCTTTCACGTGGGCCAAGCGGTTGCCCGTCATATGATTGCCCGCAAACGGGGCCGCATCATCAACATCGCTTCGGTGCAAACCGCCCTCGCCCGCCCCTCCATCGCGCCCTATACCGCGACCAAGGGCGCGGTCGGCAACCTGACCAAAGGCATGGCGACCGACTGGGCCAAACACGGGTTGAACTGCAACGCCATCGCGCCGGGTTATTTCGACACGCCGCTGAACGCCGCGCTTGTCGCCGATCCCGCCTTCACCGAATGGCTGCAAAAGCGCACCCCCGCCGGGCGCTGGGGCAATGTCGAGGAATTGCAGGGCGCCTGCATCTTCCTTGCCTCCAACGCCGCTTCCTTCGTCAACGGCCACATCCTTTATGTCGATGGCGGCATCACGGCCTCGCTATGACCCAGCCCTTGCGCGTCATCGTCATGGGCGTCGCGGGTTGCGGCAAATCCTCGGTCGGCGAGGGGCTGTCGGCGCAGCTGCACATCCCCTACCACGACGGCGATGATCTGCACCCCACCGCAAATGTCGAGAAAATGCGGGCCGGCATCCCGCTCACCGATGACGACCGCTGGCCCTGGCTTGACCGGGTGGCACAGGCGCTGCTTGAGGGTGCACCGCTCATCATCGGCTGCTCGGCGCTCAAACGCAGCTACCGTGACCGCATCCGCGCGGGTGCGGGTGGCCCGGTGACGTTTGCCCATCTGACCGGATCGCGCGACCTGATCGCCGCCCGCATGGCGCAACGCTCCGGCCATTACATGCCGCTCTCGCTGCTTGACAGCCAGTTCGCCGCACTGGAACCCCCCGGCCCGGATGAGGCGCTGGCCGTCCCCATCGACCAGCCGTTGCCCGCCATCGTCGCGGCCATCGCGGCCCATCTGCAAAGGAACGCGCCATGACTGACTCCATCGCCCTGATCGGCGCAGGCGCCATGGGTGGCGCCATCGGCGCGCGCCTTGTCGCCACCGGAACGCCGCTTGTGGTCTTTGACCTCGACCCGGCCAAGGTGGCTGCCCTCACCACCCTTGGCGCGACCGCCGCCAGCACAGCCGCCGAAGCCGCGGCGCAGGCCACCGCGGTCATCCTGTCGCTCAACGCCCCCCATATCGTGCGCGCCGCCGTCTTTGGCCCGAACGGCGTGGCCGCGGGCGCGCGCCCCGGCACGCTGATCATCGACATGTCCTCGATCGACCCGGAATCGACCAAGACACTCGCCCGTGATGCGGCTGAAAGATCCCTGACCTGGGTTGACAGCCCGCTGTCGGGCGGCATCCCAAAGGCCGCGACGGGCCAGCTTACCCTGATGCAGGGCGGCACGCCCGAGGCGGTGGCAAAGGCGCAAGCCATCCTGTCACAGGTCGCCAGCAACCAGACCCATATGGGCCCGGCTGGCGCAGGCCAGACCACTAAACTGATCAATCAGGTGCTGTGCGGGCTGAACTTCCTCGCCGTGGCCGAAGCCACCGCGCTGGCCGAGGCCGCAGGCGTCGATGTCGCCCGCATCCCGCAGGCGCTGGCCGGGGGGCGCGCCGATTCCGCGATCTTGCAGGAATACATGCCGCGCTTTGCCGCCCGCGATTACCGCCGCACCGGGCGCATCGACAACATGGTCAAGGATCTGAACGGCGCGCAGGATCTGGCCCGCCTCAGCCACACCGCCATGCCGCTGACCGCCACCTGCGCCGAAGTCCACCGCATGCTGACCGCCGCTGGCCTGGGCGGCGAGGATCAGGCGGCGCTGATGGAATATTTCAAGGGACCAACCAAGGAGCCGCTCCAATGATCACCCGCTATGCCCTGTTTGAAGGCCGCGTCCACGACGGCCAGACCGACGCCTTCCGCAAGGCCATCCTTGACGAGGTGCTGCCCAAGTGGAAGGCCTTTCCGGGCGTGTTGGCCGTGCGCGTCACCTTTGCCGAAAGCCGCGACGAAGGCGCGCCGGAATATCCGCTGATCCTTGCCATCAGCTATCCCGATCTGGCCGCGGTGGAAACCGCCCTGGCAAGCCCGGCCCGCGCAGAGGGCAAGGCTGCGACCGAAGCGGTGCTGGCGCGGTTTTTCACCGGGCGCATTCATCACCACATCACCACGGCGCATGAATACACCGCCTGACCCCGGCCTTGCTTTTGCTGGCAAGGTTCCGTTTACTGGGCCGGATGGTATCGTTACCGTCCGGCCCGCATTGAAACGGTAACGCAGCATGACACCGCATCGCAAACCCCCGACCATGGCCGATGTCGCCCGCGTGGCCGGGGTGTCCCCGATGACCGTCAGCCGCGCCTTCAAACGCGACGCCTCGGTCAGCGAGGCCACGCGCAGCGCCATCCTGCGCGCGGCCGAAGACTTGGGTTATGTGTTCGATGCCACCGCGTCGAACCTGCGCTCGCAGCGCACCGATTTCGTGGCGGTGACGATCCCCTCGCTCAACAACGCGAACTTCGCCGAAACCGTCAGCGGCCTGTCCGAAGGGCTAAAGGATCGGGGCCTGCAAATCCTGCTGGGCTATACCAATTACGACATCCACGAAGAAGAACGGTTGATCGAGCAACTCCTGCGCCGCCGCCCCGAGGCGATCGTGGTCACGGGCGGGCGCCACACCGACCGCGCCCGGCGGATGCTGGAAAACGCAGGTATTCCGGTGATCGAAACCTGGGATTTGCCGCCCCACCCCATTGGCCATGTGGTCGGCTTTTCCAACGCCGCCGCCGTGCGCGGGATGGTCGATCACTTTGTCGCGCGCGGGTTGACCCGCATCGCCTTTATCGGCGGCGACGCCGACCGCGACACCCGCGGCACCGACCGCCGCGCCGGCTTTATCGCTGCCATGCAATCGCATGGGCTTGATGCGACCCGCCTGATCGCGGCCGGTATTCCGCCGATCTCGATGCGCGAGGGGGCAGATGCCATGGGGCGCCTACTCGACACCTTGCCAGACACACAGGCGGTTATCGCGGTGTCCGACCTTTCGGCGTTCGGCGCGCTGACCGAATGCCAAAGACGCGGGGTGGATGTGCCGGGCCGGCTGTCGATTGCGGGCTTTGGCGATTACGAGATCGGGGCGATTTGCGTTCCGCCGCTTTCGACCATCAACCCGCACCCGCGTGACATCGGCGCACGCACCGCCGCCTTGATCCTGCAAGTGCTGGCGGGCGACGGCACACAGACCAGCGTGATCGAAGTGCAGCCCGAACTGACCATCCGCCAGTCCAGCCTGTAGCACCCGGCAGCTGTCTTGCCGCCATCTTGGCCAGACAAGGCAAAGGGGGGCGCGTTCGCCCCCCCTTCGTTCCGTTTGTTTGTCAGAGGCTTGCGTTACTGGGCCGCGACGATGGCGTTGACCACGGCGTCGCCATTCGTGGCAATAAACCCGTCCCAGACCGGCTTCACCGCCGCCTGAAACGCTGCCGCATCCACGTCATCATTCACTTCCATGCCGGCGGCCTTCAGCTCCTCGATCATGCCGGCTTCCTTTTCCTGCACCAGCTTGCGCTGCATCGCCACCGCCTCGGCCGCCACCGCGGTGATCACGGCCTGCTCCTCTGCGGTCAGGCTGTTGAACTTGGCGTCATTCATGACAAGCGCCAGCGCCGAATAGGCATGCTGGGTCAGGCTCAGGTATTTCTGCACTTCGTTGAACTTGAACGACAGGACGATCCCGATCGGGTGATCCTGCGCATCCACCACGCCGGTTTCCAGCGCGGTATAAAGCTCGGCCACCGGCAGTTGCTGCGGATTTGCGCCAAGGGCGGCGAACATGTCGTTCAGCGCCTTCGAGTTGTTGACCCGCATGTTCAAGCCGGCCAGATCGCCCGGCACCTTGATCGGCCCGCGGTTGTTCGACATGTTCCGATAACCGTTTTCCGGATAGCCCAGAACCTTCAGTCCGTGCTGCGTGAATTCGGCCGAGATGCCTTGCCCGATCTCGCCATCCAGCACGGCATAGGCCACCTCACGCGTCGGGAAGATGAACGGAAGCTCGAACGCCCCCGCCTGTGGCACCAGCCCGGTAAAGTTGTTCAGGCCCGACATCGCAATATCGATGATCCCCGACCGTGCGCCATCGATCATGGCGGCGTCATTGCCAAGCTGGCCTTGCGGGAAAATCGTGACCGTGACCGACCCATTGGTCCGCGCCTCGACCTGTTCCTTGAAGAACAGCGACAGCGTCTGTTGCAGATCGGTGTCTGGCGCGGCATGGGCCAGTTTCAGGTTGGTCTGGGCTTGTGCGGCCACGGCGGCAAAGGCCAGCGCCGATGCCAGACTGATGGCCTTGATCAGGTGTTTCATTTCGTCGTCCTCCCTTTGGTGATGGCATTACCCGGCAAAAAACGCCGCCGGGACAGTGATGAGTTCTGGAAACAGGATGAACAGCCCAAGCAACAGCGCATAGGCCAGGATGAACGGCCAGACGCCCCGCACGGCCGCGCTCATCGGCACCTTGCCGACCCCGCAGATCACATTCAGCACGGTGCCGACAGGCGGGGTGATCAGGCCGATCGAGCAGTTCAGGATGAACATCAGGCCGAAATAGACCGGATCGATCCCCGCCATGGTGATGACCGGCATCAACAGCGGCACAAGGATCAGGACGGTGGGGGCAAGGTCCATCACCATGCCGACCGCCAGCACCAGAAGCATTATGACCAGCATCAAGAGCCGCGGGCTTTCGATCAAGGGCGCCAAAGCCACCGCCAGTTGCTGCGGCAATTGGGCGACCGTGATCAGCCAGGCCGCCACCATCGCCGCCCCGACGAGGAACATCACCATCGCGGTGGACCGGCCCGCGCCGATCAGCACATGGAACAGGCCCTGCCAGGTCAGCTCCCGATAGACGAAGGCCGAAATGACGATGGCATAGACGGCGGCCACCACTGCGGCCTCGGTCGGTGTGAACGCGCCCGAACGGATGCCGCCAATGATGATGACCGGCAACAAAAGCGCCCAGAACCCCTCGCGCAGCGCCCTCCAGCGCTCTGCCGAACTGGCCTTTGGCAGGGTTTCGACCTCCTCGCCGCGGATGATGATGCTCCAGACCAGCATCAGCGTCAGACCCATCATCAGCCCGGGGGCGATCCCGCTCATGAACAGTTTGGCAATCGAGATATTGCCCGCAACGCCAATCAGGATCAGCGGCAAGGATGGCGGGATGATCGGCGCGATGATCCCGCCCGCGGCCAGCAGGCCAAGGCTGCGCCCTTCGGGATAGCCTGCCTTGCGCATCATCGGATACAGGATCGACACCAAGGCCGCCGCATCCGCCACCGCCGATCCCGACAGGCCCGCAAGCACGATGGCCGTCATGATGGCGACATAGCCAAGCCCGCCCTTGCGGTGGCCGACCAGCGTCATGGCAAGGCGCACGATGCGGGTGGACAATCCGCCCTGTGACATCACCTCTCCGGCCACAAGGAAGAAGGGGATGGCAAGCAAGGGAAAACTGTCAACACCGTTGATCAGCGATTGCGCAAGGATATCGGCGCTGAACAGGTCCATGTGCAGCATGAGCGCCATCGACGACAGCAAAAGCGCAAAGGCAACCGGCAACCCGGCAAGGATGCCGACAAAGAGCACGCCCAGAAACAGAACGAGGGTCATTGACGCGCGTCCTCCTCAAGCACGGCCAGCACACCCATCGGGTTGATCAGCCGGATCACGGCGATCCCGGCCATCAGCACGCCGGAGACAACGCCCGAGAGATACATCAACCCCGTTGGCAGCCCGGTCAGCTGTGAGATGTTGTTCCAGTTCGACACGGTCTGCCGCCAGGCCCCAAGGAACAGCATGCCGACCGCGACCAGAACCACGACCCAGCACAGGCGTTGAAGGATGGGCACGGCACGGGGAAAGAAGGCTTCGGAAAACTCGGTCAGGGCCAGATGCTCTCCGCGGCGCAGCGCAACCGCCGCGCCCAGCATCACGATCCAGACGAACCACAGCCGCGACAATTCCACCGACTGGCGGATGCCCGATGCAAAGCCATAGCGCAGGACGACATTGGCAAAGACAAGCACGATCATCGCCATGAGCAAGACGCCCATGATGACATCGATCATGCGCCATACCTGTCGCGCCAGTTTCTGCATCTTCCGCCCTCCCCAAGACGTGCCCGACGGTCGCGGCCAGCCTTTTCGACCGACCCGCATCTGGGCTGATGGATATACTGTTATCGATAACATATTGAACTTGTCAACGCAGAATCCGTGTGAAACCGGCCAAGGCCAAAAAATGCGCCCCCCGAGGATGAGGCAAAATGCACCGGGCCGGGAATAGACCGGCGGGTGGCGCGTTTTCATCGTGCAGCCCGAACGACAGGGGCTGCGCAAACCCCGGAAATGGAGTCAACGATGCGTAGTCTCAAAATCCTCATGCCCGCGGCACTTCTGGCAACCCTGCCCTTTGCGGCGCAGGCAGGTGTCGGCGCGGCCAAGTCCAGCGTCCTTTTGCCCCCCGGTGTCACCGCCGATGGGTCGCAGGTCGAGGACGTTCAGTTCAAGACCCGCGAAGCAAAGCGGCGGGACTGGAGCAAGCCGCGGGGCGGCTCGAAATCGAACAGCAATTCGAATTCGAACAGTAATTCCTCGTCCAACAGCAATTCGAACTCGAACAGCAACTCCTCGTCCAACAGCAACTCGAACTCGAGCAGCAATTCCTCGTCCAACAGCAGCTCGAACTCGAACAGCAACTCCTCGTCCAACAGCAATTCGAACTCGAGCAGCAACTCCTCGTCCAACAGCAATTCGAACTCGAGCAGCAACTCCTCGTCCAACAGCAGCTCGAACTCCAGCAGCAATTCCTCGTCGAACAGCTCTGACGACGATTGATGCCAAGGCACAGCCACCAAAGACAGCCGGCCCCGCTTGCGGGGCCGGTTTGCTTTTGGTCGATGGCAACGGGTGTCGGGCGCCCGGCTACCGCTTGGCCCGCGCGAACAACCGATACCACCCTTCGGAGGCCCGGGTGTTGCGCAAGATCTTGGTGCGCACCGCTGCCTCGTCGGGCCGTTCCGCGCTGATTTCGGCGGCAAGCTCTGTGGTCTGACGCCGAAACGGGATGACCTGCACGATCGGAGAGCCCTTTTCGATGATATGCAGCCCGTCTGGTCCCGTGGCGAAAAACGGAAAATGGATGGGCGAGCGGTAAGTGTCGGTGTCCACAACGCCCGCCACCACCTCGAACAGGCCATTGGGCCGGTTGAGCGGATTGACGAACAGGCAGCTCCAGCCGACCGGGGTTGAAATCGTCCAGTAGTTCAGGAACTTGCAGGGCGGGCGCTGCCCCATCGGATTTCCCTTCACCTGATGCATCGCATGATTGGCGACCAAGGGCCGGTCAAATTCCCATGCGGCATCGACGCGCGCGCCCTCGTCAGAGATTTCAAGGCGCAGGCTGGCCGGCAAGGTCAACAGCCAACCCGTTGTCATCGCATCCAGAAACGGCAGGCAGCGCTTGACTGTCAGGCCGCTGTCACTGCGACTTTCGGCATCGGGATCGACGGCAGGCAACTTGCGAAACCAGTCCGGCAGATAGGATTTGGCCGGAACCGGCGGGGCGATCACGCCTTCGTCCTCGGGGGCGCAGGTAAAGCGGATCGTCGGGGTGGGGGAAAAGCGCAGCATGGCAAGGGCCTCCTCAGGGGTGGGGATGCCCATTAACGCGCGGCGGCAGGCGATTATTCCACCGTGCCCTGCGAAAGGTTGTAGATGCGCCGCGCCGTGCCCAGGCCGATGGCGTGGCGTTCCGCGTCCGAGGCACCGGACAGAAGCTCTTGGGTCAGATTGATCCATTCGGGCAGCGCGGCGTTGACCTCGACCACCGGCCAATCGCTGCCCCAAAGCACACGATCCGCGCCGAAACAGTCAACAAGATGCGCCACATAGGGCCGCAAAAGCGCCGCGCTGACGGTGCCCGGCGCGCAATTCACGGTGATGCCCGACAGCTTTGCCACCACATTGGGATACTGCGCAAGGCGCCGAACCCCTTCGGCCCAAGGGGTGAACTGGCCGCCTGCGATATCGGGGTTGCCGCAGTGGTCCAGCACAAAGATCTGATCGTCCAGAGTGCGGACCAAATCTTCGGCCAAGCCATGTTGCCGCGCCAGAACGCACAGATCGAACGGCATCCCGCGCCGCCCGATCTTGCGCAGGTTGGCGCGGAAAGTCGTGGCTTGCGACAGCCCGTCGTCCACGACGTGCAGGATGCGACGAAAGCCATGCACGCCCAGCTCGCCACATTCGTCAAGCCAGGCGTCAAAGCCCGCGTCCTGTTCGGGCCGGCACGAGGCGATCTGACCAAGCATCCCGTCACGGCCCACAAGGCCCGCGATCAGGCGGGCCTCGGTCTGGTAATCGCCATCATCGACGCCGGTTTCCATGAACAGACTGCCCACCACCCCCCGACCTGCGGTCAGCCGGGCATAATCCGCGGGCGTGAAGCTGGCCGTGGCAAGCGCGGGCAGTCCCGCCGTCCAGCCATAGCCAAGCGCGCCGCGCAGGATCAGGTGCTGATGCGTGTCGATCAGGGCAAGCGGCGCGGTCATGTCAGGCGTCCGCGACCACATCCTGGCGCTGCTGGCCCAGCCCCTCGATGCCAAGTTCCACCACATCGCCGGGCTTGAGATAGGTCGGCGGCTTCATCCCCATGCCGACACCGGGCGGCGTGCCGGTCGAGATGATGTCGCCCGGATGCAGCGTCATGAATTGCGACAGATAGCTGACGACATGGGCCACCCCGTAAACCATCGTCCGGGTCGAGCCGTTCTGCATCGTCTTGCCGTTGACCGTCAGCCACATGCCAAGGTTTTGCGGATCGGCCACTTCGTCGCGCGTCACCAGCCAGGGGCCGGTCTGACCAAAGTTGTCGCAGCTTTTGCCCTTGGTCCATTGCCCGGCACGCTCGGCCTGAAACGCGCGCTCGCTGACATCGTTCACCACGCAATACCCCGCGACATGGGTCAACGCTTCGGCTTCCGAGACGTATTTGGCCTTGGTCCCGATGATCACCCCAAGTTCGACTTCCCAATCGGTCTTTTCCGAGGTGCGCGGAATAAGGATCGGATCGTTCGGGCCACAGATGGCGCTGGTCGCCTTCATGAAGATCACCGGCTCTGGCGGCACGGCCATGCCGGATTCGGCGGCATGATCGGCGTAATTCAGACCGATGCAGATGAATTTGCCGGTGCCCGCGACGCAGGGGCCAAGGCGCGTGTCCGCCGCGACCACCGGCAGGCTGCCCGCATCGATGCCGCGCAGTGCCGAAAGGCCTGCATCCGACAAGAGCGCGCCGCCAATATCGGGCACGATGCCGGTCAGATCGCGGATCGTTCCATCCGAATGCAGCAGACCGGGGCGTTCATTGCCCGCTGGGCCATGGCGAAGAAGTTTCATATCCGTTCCTTTCAGGTATTCGTCCAGCCGCCATCGATGACATTGGCGGTGCCGGTAACAAAGGCAGACTCGTCAGACGCAAGGAAAAGCACAAGCCCCGCGATATCCTCGGCCCGCGCCAACTTGCCGGTCGGCTGGCGTGCCAGAAAGGCCTTGCGCCCCGCCTCGTAATCACCGGTCGCGGCCATGCGCTCTTGCAACGAGGGCGTATCCACCGTGCCAGGGCAGATCGCGTTGCAGCGGATGCCCTTGGTGATGAAATCGGCGGCAATCGCCTTTGTCATGCCAATGACTGCCGCCTTTGTGCAGCCATAGGCAAAACGGTTCGGCGCCGCGATCACCGACGAGGCCACCGAGGCCATGTTGATGATCGATCCGCCGCCGCCGTCGATCATCGCAGGCAAAAACGCCTTGCACATCCGATACATGGCGGTGACGTTCAGATCAAAGCTGAAGGCCCACTGGTCTTCGTCACAGTCGAGAATAGTGCCATTGGCCACAAACCCCGCACAGTTGAACAAAACGTCCACCCGGCCAAGATCCGCGGCAAGCGCGGCAATCGCCGCCGGATCGCGCACATTCAGCAGGCGGGTTTCAAGCCCCTGTGCGGCCAGATCGGCCAAGGCGCTTTCGTTGATGTCCGTCGCAATCACGCGCGCACCCTCTCGGGCCATGGCAAGCGCCGAAGCCCGCCCGATGCCCTGTGCCGCGGCCGTGACAAGCGCCGTCTTTCCGGTCAGCCTTTGCATGTAAACCCCTGTTCCAGTTCTTGTGCCGACACAGCCGTCACATCACCGCGCCGATTTGCCATGGCACGAATTCGGCACCGCCAAAGCCAAGCGCTTCGGATTTCGTGACCTCGCCGCTGGCCACCTTGATGAACAGCTCGAACATCTCGCGGCCCTTTGCCTCCAGCGACACGCCGTCGATGATGTCGCCGGTGTTCAGATCCATGTCCTCGGCCATGTGATGGAACATTTCGGAATTGGTCGCAACCTTGATGCAAGGCACCGGCTTGTAGCCCGAAACCGATCCGCGCCCGGTGGTGAACACGATCAGATTCGCGCCAGAGGCAATCTGCCCGGTTACGGAACACGGGTCATAGCCGGGGCTGTCCATGAAGACGAAGCCCTTTTTGGTGATGGGTTCGGCGAACAGATAGACATCTTCCATCGGGGCAGAGCCGCCCTTGGCCACCGCCCCCAGCGATTTTTCAAGGATCGTGGTCAGCCCCCCGCGCTTGTTGCCGGGGCTTGGGTTGTTGTTCATCTCGCCCTTGTTGCGGGCGGTGTAATCTTCCCACCACCGGATGCGGTCGATCAGCTTTTGCCCCACCTCGACGCTGACGGCGCGGCGGGTCAGCAGATGTTCGGCGCCGTAAATCTCGGATGTTTCCGACAGGATCGTGGTGCCGCCGTGCTGCACCAGCAGATCGCTTGCCACACCCAGCGCGGGGTTGGCGGTGATGCCGGAATAGCCATCAGACCCGCCGCATTGCATTCCGATCACCAGTTCGGAAACCGGGATCGGCTCGCGCACATAGGCATTGGCGATCTCGGCCATCTCGCGCAACGCTTCGACCCCGCGCTCCACCGTCTTGCGGGTGCCACCGACCTGCTGGATCGTCATGTGGCGGAAATTGTTGTCGGCTCGCATCCGACCCCGGCCCACCAGATCGGGAATTTGCAGCACTTCGCACCCAAGACCAACCAGCAGGATACC
>JALOSF010000018.1 GCA_025458525.1 Cypionkella sp.
ACTGGCCCCCAGCAGCGCGGCATTGGGCAGAAGAAACCGGTGGTCCGGCCCGGTCGCAAGGCGCAGCAGATGCGGCACGACAATCCCGATGAAGCCGATGCCCCCGGCCACCGCCACCGCAGCCCCAGCCGCTGCCGCCACGCCAAGGATGGCAAAACGCTTGAGTCGCTCCACCTCGAACCCCAGATGCTGGGCCTGCGCCTCGCCCAGGGCCAGCGCGTTCAGCCCGCGCGCAAGCAGCGGCGACAGCAGCAGCACCGGCAGGATCAGGGGCAGGGCGGCCCCCAGCTTGGCCCAGCTTGCCCCCGCAACCGACCCCATGCCCCAGAAGGTCAGATCGCGCAATTGCCGGTCATCGGCCATATAGATCAACACGCCCGTCACCGCGCCCGCCAGCGCGCCAAGCGCGATCCCGGCCAGCAGCATGGTCGCAACCGACGTGCGCCCCGCGCGCGTGGACAGCCGATACAGCAGCAGCGTCGCCCCCCAGCCGCCAAGGAAGGCCGCCAGCGGCACGACCTGCGCGCCAGCCTTGGCCGCAAGCCCCGCCGGCAAGAGCCCGCCCAGAACGATGGCCAGCACCGCCCCGAGGCCCGCGCCCGCGCTGACGCCCACGATGCCGGGGTCGGCCAGCGGGTTGCGGAACAGCCCCTGCATCAGCGCGCCCGACACGGCCAGCGCCGCCCCGATCAGCGCCGCCATGGCAAGGCGCGGAAGGCGGATGTCGCGCAGGATCACCACATCGCGCGGGCTGAACCCCTCGGTCACGCCGCGCGCCAGATCGGCAAGCGACAGCCCCGCCGCCCCGGTGCCCAAGGACAGCACCGACACCGCGACAAGCAGCAGCACCAGCACCGGCATCGCGCCTGCCGCCCGCTCGGCCCGGGGCGCGGCCCCGCTGTTGGTCCAGGCCACCATGTCAGCCGCGCCCCGGATAAAGCCGTGCAAAAAGCTGATCGGCCGCCGCGGGCGTGCGCGGGCCAAAGCCAAGCAGCAACAGCCCGTCCATCCGCAGGATCGCCCCCGCCGCCGCCGCCGGCGTCTGGGCCAGCGCGGGATGGGCCAGCACCTCGGCATCCGCGATGGCCAGATCGCCCTCGCGGTCCATCATCAGGATCACATCGGGCGCGGCTTGCAGCACCGCCTCGTCGGTCATCTGCTTGTAGCCTTCGAACCCGGTCGCGGCATTCACCCCGCCGGCAAGCGCGATGATCCCTTCGGCCGAAGATCCGGCCCCGCCCGCCAGCACCCGGCCGCCTTGCAGCGACAGGATGAACAGCACCCGCTTGCGCGTGTCCAGCCCGGCGGCCCGCTCGCGCGCCGCGACAAGCCCGGCCGCCACGCTGTCGCGCAAGGGCGCGCCATCCACCCCAAGATGCGCCGCCACCGCGTCGATCTTGGCCAGCACGCCTTCGGGCGTCGGATCGTTGGGGATGGTCAGGAAGGGCACGCCCGCTGCGCGCAAGACCTCGACCGCCTCGACCGGCCCGGCCCCCGCTTCGGCCAGGATCATGTCGGGCGAGACCGACAGAACGCCCTCGGGCGACAGGGCGCGGATATAGCCCACATCGGGCAGATCGGTGATCGTGTCCGGATAGGTCGAGGTGCTGTCGCGCGCGACAAGCCTGCCCTCGGCGCCAAGCGCCACGGCGATTTCGGTGACGGACCCGCCCAACGTGACCAGCCGCGCCTCTGCCCCGGCCACCGCCGGGCCCAGAAGCGCGATCATGCCCAGTCCCAAGGCCAGCGCCCTCATGCCATCACCTCGTCCAGCCGAGGCAAGGCCGCGGTCATGGCGTCCCAAGCCTCGGGCGGGGTGTCCTTGCGATACCCAAAGATTTGCAGGATCAGGCCGCCTGCTTTGTCAAAGGCCTCGATGCTGATGGCGTCGCCCGTCTTGGTCGGTTTGACCACGCGCCAGACCTCGGCGATATGGTCGGCGCGCAGATGCAGGTTGAACCGCGGGTCCATCACGTTGATCCACGGCCCCATCGGCACCACTTTCTCGATCGGGCCGCCGTGAATCTGGATGCAGCCCGCATTGCCGACGAAGATCATCACCGGGATCTTCTGGTCCGCGCATCGGTGCAGCACCTCGGTCACGCTGTCGGGGCGCAGGGGGGCCGCGAAGGGCGCGCCGACGATGCGGTTCGCGCCCAGCCGGTTCATCTTCAGCCGCCGCACCAGCGTCAGGAATTGATGGGTGTCGGTCATCTGCGCCCAGTCGGCCCGCAAGGCATCGGCGCGCGCGGGGTCGGCCTTGGCAGGCTCGGTCGCCGTGCGTGCAAGCAGGCTTAGCCGCTGGCCTTGCTCGGCCAGCGCAAGCGTCGCGACCAGCGCGTCGAAAGCCGCGACATCCGACTGCGGCCCAAAGTAGATCTTGTGCACCGCATCGCCTGCCGCATCAAAGACTTGCAGGCTGCGTCTTGGACCTTCGGCCCCGGGTTCGACCAGCGCAAAGGCATGGACCCAATGCGCGGGGAACACCCGCAGATCGATCTCTGGCCCAAGCACCATGCCCGCATGCGCGCCGATGCGCACATCGCGATAGACCCCGCGCCGTTCATGCACGGCCGACTCGTTGCGCGTCAGCGCCATCACATCGCCCAAGCCTTCGATCCGCGGCACCAGCGTGGCCGGATCGGCCGCAATGGCGGTGACGCCATGGCCAACATGGGCAGCCACCAGATCGGCCTCGGTGATCCCGAGGCTGGCTGCAAAGTCACGGGCGCGCGACTTGGGCGATTCCATGCGCAGCGCGCGGATTTCGGCGGGAGAGGGGAGAGCGGCCATACCAGCATCCTTTTCATTCGGGAAGGCGCGGATCTGGCGGGCCAAGCGGCCTGGCTGGAGCGCGAAATCACCGCGCAGACGGCGCAGGTGACGGGCAAGGCTGTGCTAGCTGCGTTTTCCTGACTAATCAAGTCGGAAATACGATCTCGGGTCAGTCTTCCGGCAATTCCGCCATCAGACGGCGCAGATGATGGGCAAGGATCGTGACATTCGGCGGTTGCAGGATCGACAGGTGGTCGCCTGGCACATCGATCACCTCAAATCCCGAGGCGGCCACCGACCCCCAGCCCAAGCCGTCGCGCGCACTTTCCGGGCTGTCAAAGATGTTTTCCTCGGCGCGAAAGATCGTCAGCGGCCGGTGGATCGGGCGCGCCTCATAGGCTTCGACCGCAAGTTCGGCCGCGACCATGAAACTTTCCACCGTCATCTCGGCCGTCTTGCCGCGCTGCGCGAGCAGCTGCAGCCGCAGCTTGCGCGCGCGATAGATCACATCCTGCCAGCGGTTTGCCACGATGCCCATCAGATGCGACGGCCCGCGGCGGCGCAGCTGGCGCAGGTGCATGCCAAGGCGCGCCCGCCCCGACAGGCGCGACCGCCCGCCCGGTCCGGCGCTGTCGAACATCGCGATCACCCGCACCTCGCGCCCGTCGCGCAGCAATTGCTGGGCCAGTTCATAGGCCACATAGCTGGCCAGCGACACGGCGGCGAGTGAGATCGGTCCTTGCGGGAAATGCCGCTGGATTTCCGCGGCATAGGCGCGGGCGGTTTCGCGCACGCCAATCGGCGTGTCCTGCGCCAACAGCCCGACGGTCAACCCGAACACCGGCTGATCGGTGCCAAGGGCCGCGGCCAGCGGGCGGAAATGTTCCTCGTTGCGGCCCAGGACATGGACCCCGAACAGCGGCGGGCGACTGCCCAGCGGCTGGATCGGCAGGATATAGCGCGGCCCCGCCTGCGCCGCGCGCAGCGCACGGGCCAGCGCGCGCGGCGTCGGGCGGCGGTGCAGATCGGCCACCCCGAGGCGGTGGCCCAGATCGGCCTCGATCCGCCCGATCAGCTGCACCGCCAAAAGCGAGTGGCCGCCCAGATCGTGGAAATCATCCTCGTCGCCGACATGGGCAAGGCCGAGCGTTTCGGCCATCAGCGCCGCGATGCGCCGCGTTGCCGGATCATGGCTGGGCGCCGCGGGACCGGTCAGGGTGCCCGGATCTGGCAGCGGCAGCGCGGCCATATCGATCTTGCCCCCCGGCGTGCGCACGAAATCCGACACCGCCACCAGCCCGGGCAGCATATGGGGCGGCAACTGATCGACAAGCACCGCGCGCAAGGCCTCGAGGTCGGGCATCGGCTGGCCATCGGCCCCCGTCACCCAGGCGACCAGCCGCGCCTGCGGTGTTCCCGCCGCCACTACATGCGCCAGCGCCCGGCCGACCGCCGCCTCGCGCTCCAGCACCCTTTCGACATGGCGCAGGTCGATGCGAAAGCCGCGCAGCTTGACCTGCCGGTCCTGACGCCCCAGGAAGGCAAGCGTGCCATCGGGCCGCCAGCGCGCCCGGTCGCCGGTGCGATAGATCTGGCCCTCGCCGTGAAAGCGGTCGGGGCGGAATGCCTCGACGGTCTGCGCGTCATGGCCGATGTAGCCATCGCTGACCGCAAGTCCGCCGATCCACAATTCCCCCACCGCGCCCGGCGGCGCGAGCGAGCCATCGGGCGCCAGAACATAGGCGCGGGCATGGCCGATCGGGCGGCCGATCGGAATATCCTCGCCCGCGGTCACGGGTCCGGCCTCGTGCAGGGTGCAGGTGATCGTCGTCTCGGTCGGTCCATAGCCATTGAGCCAGCGCGGGCGTGGCGCGATACGTTGCCAGGTGGCCAGAACCCGCGGGCTGATCTGCTCGCCCCCCACCACCACCAGCCGCACCGCAGGCGGCAGGGTCAGGCTGCTGCGCGCCATTTCATCGACCAGCACATGCCAGAAGGCCGTGGGCAGGTTCAGCACCGTGATCGAGTGTTGCGCGACCTGTTCCAGGAACACCCGCACCGATGTGGCCATTTCGGCATTGCGCAGGATCAGCTTGGCCCCGGCCAGAAGTGTCGGGATCACTTCCTCGATCGACACGTCGAAGGACAGGCTGGCAAATTGCAGCACATGGTCCGACGGGGTCAGGCCGAATTCGGCGATGATCGCGCTGGCATGGGCGCTGAGCGCCCGCATCGGCACCTTTACCCCCTTTGGCACCCCGGTGGAGCCGGAGGTGTAGATCACATAGGCAAGCCGGTCGGGATCGGGCGGCAGGATATCGGGTATCTGGTCCGGCGCGACCGGCATGGCGGCCGTTGGCGCGATGACCCGCACATCCTCGGGCAGGTCAAGACCGCCCAGGTTCAGATCGGGTTGGGCCACGATCAGCCGGGTGCCGCTGTCGATCAGCATGTGGCGTAGCACCGCCTCGGGGTAGGTCGGATCGAGCGGCAGAAAGGCCGCCCCCGCCCGCAGCACGGCAAGCATGGCAAGGATGAACTCGGGGCTGCGCGGCAGGCAGATCGCCACGATGCGGCCCGGCCCGGCCCCGGCCTGCACCAGTCGGGCGCACAGGGCCGCCGCGCGGTCCTCGACTTCGGCGTAATCCAGGATCTCGCTTCGCCCCACCATGCTCAGCGCGCCGGCGCCGGCCCGGGTGTCGGTCACATCGGCCAGCCGCAGCGTGACGCAGGGGTCGGCGGGGGGAAGTCGGCGGTCGGGTCGGCCAAGCGCCAGCAGCGCCGCCTCCTCGGACCGGGGCAGCATCGTCAGATGGGTCAGCGGCGTGGTGGTGCCCGACTTGGCCAGCGCGGCCAGCATCTCGGCCATATGGGTCAGCATCATGCGCGCCCGTTCGGCGCTGACAGCCACCGGGTCATGTTCCAGAACCAGCAGCAGTTCCGCATCGCCATAGGCGGCAAGCGTCAGCGGCAGCGCGCCTTCCTCATGCAGGGCCACCCGGCGGCTGGCCCAGTCGCGGCCAAGGCTGCGCAGGCCCTCGTGCAGCGAGGCGCGCTCGAACATCACCATCGAATCGAACAGGGAAACGGTTCCGGGCAGGCCGCACCAATGCCGGATATCGGTCAGCGCCGCATGTTCATGCGCCCGAAGCTGCAACGCATCGCGCCGCAGCGCGCCAATGAAATCGTCCGCCTGCCGTGGCGGGCTGATCTGCACCGACATCGGCAGGGTGTTGATCAGGCAGCCGACGGTGCGTTCGGTGCCGGGCACGATGTGCCGCCCCGCGCGGGTGGTGCCGAACACCGCCGTGCGCCGCCCGGTCCAGCGCGCGACCACCAGCCCCCAGGCCGCCTGCACCATGGTGGCGAGTGTGGCCCCCGCCGCCTCGGCCCGTTCGACCAGCGCCTCGGTCAGCGCGGCGCTCAGGCGATGGTCCATCTGCGCCTTGCGCGCATGCGTCGTGTCTGCGCCGTCCTCGGTCAGCGGATTGGGCTGGTCGAACCCGTCCAGATAGCGGCGAAAGAACGCCTGCGCCTCGGCGGTGTCCTTTGCCGCCAGACCCTTGGCATAGGCCAGAAATCCGGTCCGGGGCGGCGCGGGCAGGGGCTGGCCGTGCAGGGCGGCGAACACTTCCTCCAGCACGATTGCCATGCTGCGCCCGTCCACCATGGCGTGATGCACCGTCCAGACCATCACCGACCGCCGCGGCCCCAGATGCGCCAGAAGCACGCGCCAGGCCGGTCCTGCCTCCAGATCGACGCCCTGTTCGCGGTCGGCCTTGAGATAGGTGTCCAGCATCCCGTCAACCCGGCGCGGCGGCAGGGCCGACCAATCCTCGACCGCGACCTGCACCTCGACCCGGTCGCGCAGCACCTGCACCGGGGTGACACGGCGCCGCCACAGGATCGACAGCCGCAGCGCCTCGTGCCGCGCCGCCACCCTAGCCCAGGCCGCGCTCAGCGCCTCGGGCTCGACCACCTCGTCGTCCAGATGGACCACCACCTGTTCAAGGTTGACCCAAGGCCGCCCCGCCAGCGTGCTTTCATAGACCATGCCAAGCTGCAACGGCGTCAGCGGATGTTCGGTCAGGCCGGGGGCACCGGGGGGCAGGGGGGGGCTGTGCTGCGTCTCGCTCATCCTGCGCCCCCGAATAGCGTCAAGAGATCGAGGATCGCCGATCGGTCGATGAACAGCGCCAGTGCCGCAATGCCAAGGCCAAGTGCGGCAAACACCGCATCATGCAGCGCATCCCAGGCCCCGTGCCGCCGCGCAAGCCAGATCAGCATCGGATAGATTGCGATCCCCGCCAGCGCCTGCCCCGCCAGCGCGCCGACAAGCCCCATCCATTCCGCCCCAAGGATCAGACCGGCGACAAGGCACAGCGCCCGCGCCGCCGTCAGGCCAAAGTAGTTGCGGCTGTCGCCGGCGGCCAGCGCCGACTGGTCATAGGTCATCCCGATCACGACCGGAATCTGCGCGGCCGCGATCAGGACCAGAATGGCCCCCGCCGCCGAATAGCGCGGATCATAAAGCAGATCGACCAAGGCTTCGCCCGCAAAGATCATCACGGACAGAAGCGCGAACACAGCCCCCGTCAGGGCAAAGCGCATCCGGCGGATCTTGGCGAAATTCTCGGCCGAGGCCGCGGGCGGGCGTTCGCGATAGAGCGGGATCAGGATCTTGCTGCCGATGGTCTGACCCAGAAGCAGCGGAAAGGACGCAAGGAAAAAGCCGATGTTGTAAAGGCCCAGCTGTTCCAGCGTCAGGTATTTGCCCAAGATCGCCTTGTCGCCCTGCGCCACCAGAAAGCCGCAGGCGGTGGACAGGAACAGCCAGAACCCGAAATGCATCAGATCGCGCCCCGCCTGATGTTCCCAGCGCATCCGGCTTTTCGGGCCGGGCAGGAACACGGTCACCAGCACCAGCCGCACCAGCGCCGACACGATCCAGCCCGCGACCAGCGCCCAGACCGATTCGGTGGCCCAGGCCAGCACCACCATGGTGACGATCCCCGTCGCCTGCGAGATCAGGTCCAGCGCCGTCAGCCGCCCCAGCCGCAGGTGCCGCGCGGCCGTGTCCACCTTTGTCGGCTCCAGCCCGTGCAACAACAGCGACAGGCCGGCCACCGGCAGCAGCCACATCAACTCGGGCTGGCCATAGAACAGCGCCGCCGGATAGGCGATGGCCGCCGAGGCAAGCCACAGCACCACCCCGCGCAGCACCTGGATCGTATAGGCCGTGTCCAGAAAGGCCGGATCATCCCCCCGCGGATGGCGCAGGATCGACGGGTGGGTGCCCATGTCGGAAAACATCGTCAGTCCGACGATGAACACCGTGACAAGGGCCATCAGCCCGAAGGCCTCGGGAAACAGAAGCCGCGTCAGGATCAGGTTCGAGGCCAGCCGCATCGCCTGTGACGCGCCATAGCCAAGCGCGGTCCAGGCCGAGCCACGCATGACGCGGGCCAAAAGCCCGTCGCCGCGCAATCCTGTGATGACTGGGCTCATAGCCTTGGCAAACCTGTGAAAAACCCATCGCAGACCCGTGCAGCTTTCGGGCCCCTCGCGCGATCCGGGTTAGCCTGCCCCAAAGGCCCCCCATGGTTCAAGCCCCGGATTTGGCAACGGTCTGGTGCCGGTCCGGTCTGCATTGAGGCCACAGGCTGCACGGGTGGCATTCCGCTCGCGCAAGGGTTGCTGAAGGCGGGGGTTTTGCTGCGAAATCCCATTGGCGTGCTGACCGGGCGGTGGCATCATCGGCCAACAGCACTGTGAAAACAAAGGCACAAGATGCGGGCGATCTGGCGGGGACTCGGGTTGGCGGTGCTGTCGCTCTGGACGGCAGGCCCGATCTGCGCCGGCGATCTGCCGCAGGTGCTGACGCCCGAACATATTCTGGAACGGGTGTTTGTCAGCGCGCAGCGTGCCCAGGCCTCGGGTGCGGGGCAGGCGCTGACCGAGGCGGGGGCACGGCTTGCCGCGGGCAGCGGACCGCTGGCCAGCCGCCTGCGCGAACGGCAGGACCAGACGGCGGCGATCGAAGCGCTGCAAGATCGGCTTGCCGGGGCCACCAGCGAAAGCGGCATCGCCGCCGAGACGGCCGCGCGCAGCCTTCAGGCCGAATTGGACGAGGCGCTGGCCCGCCTGTCCCGGCTGGATGCCGAAATCGACCGCGATTTCCCCGATTACCGCAGCCTGACCGACCCCGCCCCCCTGACCATCGCAGAGCTTCAGGCGCTGCTTGATCCCGCCGAAGCCCTGGTGATGATCCTGGGCGATGAGACGCAAAGCTATGTCTGGGCGGTGTCGCCGACCGGGGCCGATTGGGCCACCGTGCCTTTGGGAACCGAGGCGCTGGCGCAGGCGGTGGCGCATCTGCGCGCCGAACTGGGCTATGGGGCCGAGGCGCCGCTGCGCGGCGCCGCGCCGCTTGACGGGGGTGCCGCGCCAAAGGGGCGCAGCTTTGACCGGCAGGCCGCGTATCGGCTTTATGCCGATCTGCTGGGTCCGCTTGACCGGCTGATCGCGGGGGCGGACCACCTGCTTGTGGTGGCCGATGGCCCGTTGACCAGCCTGCCGTTCAGCCTGCTTGTGACCGCGCCGCCGCAGGGGGCCGATGACGACCCCGCCGCCTTGCGCGCAACCCCCTGGCTCATCCGGCGGCAGGCGATCACCACCTTGCCGACCGTGGCGGCGCTGCGCAGCTTGCGGCGGCCCGTGGCGCGCGATCCGCAAGAGGCGCCGCGCCTTGTCGGTTTTGGCGACCCGCTGTTGGGCTATCGCGCCCCCACGGGTGAACCGGCCCATCCGGCCGAGGATGAGCGGCTGGCCGCCGCGGTGCTTGCGCCCTCGGGGCAAGACACCATCGTCACCCGCGGCGTTTATGACGACATCCGCCGCGTCGCCGATCTTGCGCCCCTGCCGGGGACGGCGCGCGAATTGCGCGCCCTTGCCGCCACCATCGGCGCCGACCGCTCGACCCTGTTCCTTGGCGCGGCCGCGACCGAGGCGCAGGTGCGCGCCGCCGATCTGAGCCAGGCCTCGGTGCTGGCCTTTGCCACCCATGGGTTGCTGACGGGCGGGTTGCCGGGGCTGGATGAACCCGCGCTGGTCTTTACGCCGCCTTCGGTGCCCAGCAAGGCCGATGATGCGCTGTTGACCGCGTCCGAGGCGGCACAGTTGAACCTTGCCGCCGATCTGATCATCCTGTCGGCCTGTGACACCGCCGGCAGCGACGGGCGGCCGGGGGCCGAGGGGCTTTCGGGCCTTGCGCGCGCCTTCATCTATGCCGGGGCGCGGGCTATCCTGGTGTCGCACTGGCCGGTCGATGATGATGCGGCGTCGCAGCTGACCGTGCGGATGATCGAGGCGATGTATGGCCCCGAGCGGCAGACACGGGCCGGGGCGCTGCGCCAGTCGATGCTGGCCCTGATGCAGGACGGGCCGGACCGTTTTGCCCATCCCGCGCTTTGGGCGCCTTTCGTGGTGGTGGGCGAAGGCGGCGCCGACCGGATCGCCGCGGTGCCCTGACCCCCGCGCCCGACACGCCACCCGCGCGCCTATCGGCCCGGTCTTTGCCGCATCTCGCGCAGCAGATCCCAGCCCAGTTGCGCCTCGGCCCGCGCGCGCATCGCATCCTCGCTGCGCATCGCGGCCCGGCCCGAGGCAGAGCTGCGCGCGACGTCCTGCCGCGCCGCCGTATAGCGGTCATTGGCCGAAACGATGGCCCGGAACGCCGCGTCATGCCGCCCGGCATAGACATGGTTGACCCCCTGTTCCCACAGCACGGCGCCAGAGGCATGCAACGGCAGATCGGGATGGGCCGCCGCCAGAGCCTGCGCTTCGGCCAACAGCGCATCGCTGCGCGCCAGATCGCCCGCGTCGCGGTGCAGGGCGGCGCGGGTGCGCAAGGCGTCAAGCTGGTTCAGGGGAACAAGCTGCTCGATCAGCGCAGGGTTCGCCAATTCCTGTTCGGCCAGCGCCAGCGCCTCTGGCGCGCGGCCCTGTGTGACCAGTTCGCGCGTCAGCACCGCCACGATGGTCAGCCGGTAATCGGACCGCGCCTGCGGGGTCAGCCCCGCATAGGCGGCGCGTGCCAGCGTAAGCGCCAGATCGGCGCGCCCCAGCCGTGTCAGCATCTGGGCCTGCATCGCCTGCATGAAGGCCAGCACATCGGCCCGGTGCCCCGGATTGGCGCGGTATTCATCCGCCGCGCGCGCCATCATCGCCTGTGCCTCGTCGATGCGGTCGCGCGCGGCCAGCGCATTGGCCAAGCCATAGCGCGTGGTGGCGCGCAGCACATGGCCTTCGGGCAATTGCGCCGACACCCGCTGCACAAGGGCGGCCAATTCCACCAGCCCCTGATCGGTTTCCATGTCGCCCACCGCATTCATCAGCCGCACCAGCAGCAGATAATCGCGCGCCAGCACCGCCCCCGGAAAGGCCCGGGCCTCGGCCATCGTGTCGGTCAGCACCCGGTCGGCCAGATCGCGCGGCACATAGATATAGGCCAGTTCGGTCGCGATCATGCCAGCGGTCAGATCCCAGACATCGCGCCGATGCGTCGCCGCCGCGCGCGCATCGATCCAGTCGCGCAAGGCCGCGACCGCCGCCGGACCACGCCCGGAAAAATTGAGCGCCGCCACCCGCAGGATGCGCACAAGCGATTGCTGGCCCGGCGGCAGTCGCGGCTCCAGCGCATCGAGGGCGGCAAAGATCTCTGGCGCGTCCTCGACCCTTTGTCCGGTCAGCCAGAACTCTCCCAGCGCCTGATAGAGCAGGGCGGCATCGGCCACCGCATCGCCCGCGGCGACATGCGGGGCAAGCGGGCCGCGGCGCAGGCGGTCCACCTCGGCCCGCATCGGCCCGTTGCGCCCCGACAGGCCCAGATGCAGCACCCGGTTCAGACCAAGGGCCAACGGGTCGCCTGCCGCCGCCTCTGGCTCTGCCGGGTCATCGCCCGGCCCCGGCTCGGCCATCAGCACCTGCTGGTTCAGCGCGTAAAGCCCCGACAGGAAGCGCAGCAGCACCTCCTCGGGCGGGCCAAAGGGCGAGACCGATCCCGCATCGGTCAGTTCGGCGGCAAAGGCGAAATCGGCAAAGCCCGGATCGCTGCGATCGATCAGCGTGGCGGTTTCAAGCGCCTGCGGCTCGTGCGCGGCCTGCACCTGCCGCAACAGCGCATAGCTTTCGCGATAGGCCGCCTGCGCCTCGGCCGATGCGCCCTGATATTCCAGCGCATAGCCGCGCACCGTGCCCAGATAGGCCAGCGTTGCGGGGTTGGCATCGGGGGCGGCGTCGCGGCGCAGATCGCTCAGAAGCGCAATCCCGTCGTCGATCCGGCCCAGTTCGAACCACAGCAGCGCCAGCCGCAACCCCACTTGCAGGAACATGCGGCTGCCCTTGCGCCTTTCGGTCAGGCTGGCCAGCTCTGTCTCCATCAGCGCGGCGGCCTCGTTGACATGGCCAAGGTCCGACAGGACCTGTGCATGAAACTCCAGATAGGCGGCGCGGTCGATGTCGAGCACATCCTCGGCGCGCGCCGAGTCGGCCAGCAGCGTGGTGATGTCGAGCAGGCGCTGATTTGCGCCCTCGGCGCTTCGCATCAGCCGCCCCACGTCATAGACCAGCGACAGGAACTCTGGCCCCGACACCAGCCGGGGCCGATCCGGCGCGCCCAGCACCCGTTGGGAGACGGCCATCCAGTCCTCGCCCTCGATCCGCGCCAAGGTGGCGGCCAGCCAGAAATCGACAAGCCGCGCTTCCTCGCTTTGCGGGCCGCCCGCCGCCATCACCTCCTCCGCGATGGGGCGCAGGATCGCTGCCGCCTCGGCCTCGCGCCCCAGCCGGTTCAGCGCATGGCCCAGACGGCCCGCAGCCTCCAGCCGCGTCGGATGCAAGGCATAGTTCGGCGCATCGAGCGCCCGCAGGGCCGAGGCGGCATAGCGTTCGACTTCGGCCCAGTCAAAACGCAGCCGGTAGGCCCGCGCCGCGGCAAGGTTGGGCAGAAAGCGCACCAGCGGGTCCATGTCGTGCTGATCGATGCCCAGATCATTGGCGCGAAAGATGATCTGAAGCGCCTCATCCGTCTGCCCTTGGGCCAACAGCGCATCGGCCTCGGCAATCGCGTCAAGGATCACCGCTTCCAATGGGTCGGGCCGGGCCGGGCCGTCCTGCGCCAGAACGGGCAGCGGCGACAGCAGCACCAACAACAGCAAGACCATGCGGATCATGGCGCGATGCTGGCACCAAAGCCGGGGATAGGGCAATCCCCTGTTCAGGTGCTGCCCTGCGGCGCGCTTGCGGGGTTCCGGCGGGATGGGGCTGCTAGCCACGGCCCTTCCATGGCACGAGTTTCCGTTCGGCGATCCGCATCAGGATATCGATGCCATAGCCGACGATCCCGATCAGGATGATCCCCATCACCACGATATCGGTCAGCTGGAATTTCGACGCCGCGATGATCATCATGCCGGCGCCCTTTTGCGCGGCCACCAGTTCGGCCGCCACCACCGTGCCCCAGCAGACGCCCATCGCCACGCGGGCGCCGGTAAACAGGTCGGGCAGGCTGTTGGGGATGATGACATGGCGCAGGATCTGCGTCCGTGTCGCGCCCAGCGAATAGGCCGCATGGATCTTGGACAGCTTGACCCCCGACACGCCCGACCGCGCGGCGATGACCATGATCCACAGCGCGGCCAGAAACAGCAGCACCACCTTGCCGGTTTCCCAGATGCCGAACCAGATGATGACCAGCGGGATCAGTGCCAAGGGCGGCACAGGCCGCATGAATTCGACGATCGGATCGAACCAGCCGCGGAACCAGCCCGACAGGCCCATGGCATAGCCCAGCGGAATGCCGACCAGCGACCCCAGCGCAAACCCCGCCAGCACCCGCGCAAGCGAGGCGCCCAGATGGCCCCAGAGCGAGGTGTTCTGATAGCCGTTGGTCGCGATTTCGATGAATCGGGCCACCACCGCCTCGGGCGAGGGCAGCCAGATCGGTTCCATCTGCATCCCCTTGGCCGCCTCGAAGTTGAGCGACCCTCGGGGGGTCAGCGTGACCGTGCCGCCTGCAACCGTCACCCGCTGATCGACCGCGACGGGTTGGCCGTCGATGGCGATGACCGTGGCGCCGTCGCCGTCATTTTCGCTGACCCGCAGCAGGACCGACCGCCAGGCCTGCACCACGGCGGCGTCGGGCTGGGCAAAGCCGGGCGCCGGGGTCATTTGCGGCGGCGGCGGGGCGGGGGCGGCCGGATCATGCACGGCGATGCGCACCCCGGCCTCGGCCTCGGCGCCATCGCTGGCGCGCGCGGTGTAGGTGAATGCCGCCTCGCCCACGAAGGGCCCCGGGACATGCAGGGGCACGAGGCCGGAGCCGGTAAAGGCGCCCCAGATCAGGAACACCGACAGGACAGAGATCACGCTGGCCACCCGATCCGGCTGGATGGCGGATTCGTCGCCGAAGGTCACGGTTTTCAGCGAGGTGAAATCGTGCCGCGCCCGGTGCCGCCGGACCCGGCCCCAGATCAGCATCGAGATCACGAAGATCGCGACATAAAAGGCCAGAACCATCATGCGGCGCTGTCCCTTTTGCCCATGATCTCCTCCTCCATGCCCCAGATCATCGACAGGATTTCCTCGCGCGTTTCGGCGAAGCCTTCGGATTTCTTGACCTGACGCAGGTCCATCCTGACCCCGCGCTCGGCAAAGGGCAGACGGTATTCGCGAAAGATCCGGCCCGGTCGCGGCGCCATGACGACCAGACGTTCGCCCAGAAGCAGCGCCTCCTCGACCGAATGGGTGATCAGGATCACGGTCTTGCCGGTCTCCTTCCACAGCTTCAGCACAAGGCCTTGCATCTTTTCGCGCGTCAGCGCGTCCAGCGCGCCAAGCGGTTCGTCCATCAGGATGACATCGGGGTCATTGGCCAGACAGCGCGCCAGCGCCACGCGCTGCTGCATCCCGCCCGACAGTTCATAGACCGCCTTGTCGCCGAAATCGCGCAAGCCCACAGTTTCCAGCAGATGGTCGGTGATGCGGTCGCGGTCGGGCTTTGCCATGCCCTTCATGCGCGGGCCGAAGTCGATGTTGCGGCGCACGTTCATCCATTCGAACAGGGCGCCTTGCTGGAACACCATCCCGCGTTCCGGGCCGGGGCCTGTGACACGCGCGTCGCCCAGCCGGATCTGCCCTTCGGTCGGGGCCAGAAAGCCCGCAAGGATGTTGAGCAGCGTGGTCTTGCCACAGCCCGACGGGCCAAGCACGGACAAAAGCTCGCCCTGGCGCAGGTCGAGCGAGACATCCTTCAAGGCTTGCACCGCCCTGCCGCCCGGCAGATCAAAGCGCATCGAGATCTTGTCGATGATAAGGCCGGACATGTCCCCTCCGGTGGATCAGGAAGGACGGCACAGGCCTGCGCCGCCCTTTGGTCGCGGTCGCGGCGGCCTACATGCCCTGTGCCGCGGCAAGCGGCGCGCTGTTCACGGTCGCCGCATAGTCGGGCAGCGCGGCCGGGATCGACCCCGAGGTGACGAATACCTCGGCCACGCCCTTCATGAAGTCTTGCGCGCCCCCGCCAAGCCATTTGGCCGAGAGCTGATCCTCGACCGAGGGAAAGACGAAGGTCGCCATGTCACGCTCGGTCGCGGCCTCGTCCATCCCGGCGTCCTTGGCGATGACCGGCAGCATCTCGGCCTTGGCGCTGCCCTCGTTCCACATCGCATTCGCATCGGCCGTGACCTTCAGGAACTTGGCGACCAGATCCGGGTTTTCGGCGACAAAACCGGCGGGCGCCGAGGTGACGTCGAACACCAGGATGCCAAGCTCCTCCTTTTCGGCGCCGGTCAGCAGCACATTGCCATGTTCCTTCATCCGGTTCAGCCCGCCGCCATAGCCGCAGGCCATGTCAACCGACCCTTGGGCAATGGCCGCCGCGCCATCGGGGGGGGCCATGTCCACCACCTCGAGGCTGGCCAGATCGATGCCGAAATGCGCCATCTGTTTCAAAAAGCCATAATGCGCCGCGGTGCCAAGCGGCACGGCCACCTTCTTGCCCGCCAGATCGGCCGCATTGTCCTTCGTGATCTCCAGATCGCTGCGCACCACGCAATTGTCATTGTCGGAATAGGACACGGCCACATCGATGATTTGCAGATCCTGCCCGGCGCTGGTGGCGACGACAAAGGGCGGCACGCCCTGGCTTACGGCAAAATGCACATCGCCCGCCGCCATCGCCGCCGACATGGCGGTGCCGGTGTCGAAGGCGACCCAGTTCACCTTGACCCCCAGTTCGGTGTCATAGGTGCCCTTGGCCTTTGCGTATTGAAACGGCATCGGCCATTCCATGAAATAGGCGACCGTCACCTCGTCGAGCGCCATGGCGCTTGTGGTGCCACAAAGCAGAGCCGTGGTGGCGACCGCGCTTGTCAGTGTCTTGCGAAATGTCATCCTTGGTTCTCCGTGTTGGGTTGGCCTTGCCCTCATTGGTCGGGGCGGGTTTGGATCTGTCCAGCGGCGTGACCGCGTGTTTGGAAAAAAGCGGAACGGGCCGCTTCCACAGGCTGTCAGGCCGTCGTGACCCGATCTTTGCCCCGCTTTGCCCGTCGGCAAAACGAATTTCGATCTGGCCTTAACGGGGCGGGACGTCTGGCCCTACGAATGCCTGTGGCGAAGGCAGATGCTGCGCAGGCAAGCACAACGGGAGCCAAGGCGATGGACGGCTACAGCAGCAATGATATTTCGGCGGTGGTCGAGGCCGACCGCGCCCATGTCTGGCATCACCTGAGCCAGCACAAGCCCTATGAGACGATTGATCCGCGGGTGATCATCGAAGGCAAGGGGATGCGGGTCTGGGACGCGCGCGGCAAGGAACATCTGGATGCGGTGTCGGGCGGCGTCTGGACGGTGAATGTGGGCTATGGGCGCGAAAGCATCGCCAATGCGGTGCGCGACCAGTTGATCCGGATGAACTATTTCGCGGGCGCCGCCGGGTCGGTGCCGGGCGCGCGCTTTGCCCAACGGCTGATCGAGAAGATGCCGGGGTTGAGCCGGGTCTATTACGCGAACTCGGGGTCCGAGGCGAATGAGAAGGTCTACAAGATGGTGCGCCAGATCGCGCACAAGCACCATGGCGGGCGCAAGTGGAAGATCCTTTATCGCGAGCGTGATTATCACGGCACCACCATCGGCACGCTGGCAACCAGCGGTCAGGCGCAGCGCGCGGCGCAATATGGGCCCTATCCCGATGGGTTCGTGATGGTGCCCCATTGCCTTGAATACCGCGCGCAATGGGATGGCGCAGATTACGGTCGGCGCGCGGCCGATGCGATCGAGGAGGTGATCCTGCGCGAAGGCCCCGATACCGTGGGCTGTCTGGTGCTGGAGCCGATCACGGCGGGCGGCGGGGTCATCGTGCCGCCCGCCGGCTACTGGGAACGGGTGCAGGAGATTTGCCGCAAGCATGACATCCTGCTGCACATCGACGAGGTGGTCTGCGGTGTGGGCCGGACCGGCACCTGGTTCGGCTATCAGCACTATGGCATCCAGCCCGATTTCGTGACCATGGCCAAGGGGGTCGCCTCTGGCTATGCCGCGATTTCCTGCACCGTGACGACCGAGGCGGTGTTTGACCTGTTCAAGGACGATCCCACCGACACGATGAGCTATTTCCGCGACATCTCGACCTTTGGCGGTTGCACGGCGGGCCCGGCGGCGGCGCTGGAAAACATGCGGATCATCGAGGACGAGGATCTGCTGAACAACACCGTCGCCATGGGCGAGCGGTGCCTGAACAACCTGCGCGCCCTGATGGACAAGCACAAGGTCATTGGCGATGTGCGCGGCAAGGGGTTGTTCCTTGGCGCCGAACTGGTGTCGGACCGCGCGAGCAAGGAGGCGCTGGACGAAAAGAAGGTGCAGGCGGTGGTGGCCGATTGCATGGCGCAAGGCGTGATCATCGGGGCGACAAACCGCAGCCTGCCGGGGCTGAACAACACGCTGTGCCTGAGCCCCGCCCTGATCGCCGCGCCCGATGACATCGACCAGATCACCGATGCCATCGATCAGGCCCTGACGCGCGTCTGCGGCTGACCGGCCTGATCCGGCGGACTCCTCTGCCCGAAAGGCGGGCAGAGGAGGCTCTGCTGTCTCGTCGCCGCGTGCCGCGTCTCCTCGGGTTTGCTTGACGGCGCGGCACGATTCGCGTTGTCTGGTCTTATCGCTGATAAGGCCAGATCATGCCCATCCCCGCCGAAGCCTTTTTCCTGCCGCCGGGGGCGGCCGGCACCTTGCAAAGCCGCATCCGCGCCATGGTGGTGCAGGGCGTTCTGGCGGGCCGCCTGCGTCCGGGGGACAAGATGCCATCCTCGCGCGGGTTGGCCGAGCATCTGGGCATCAGCCGGATCACGGTGACACTGGCCTATGCGGATCTCGTGTCGTCGGATTACCTCTCGGCCAGGGGGCGGTCGGGCTATTTCGTGTCGGACACCGCGCCGCGGGCGCCCGAGTTTCCCAAGGCGCCGCAGCGTGACGACGGGCTTGATTTCACCGCCCTGACCGGCGCGCGGTTTTCGCGGGTGGCGCGCCTGGCCAAGCCCGAGGATTGGGAGCGTTTCGCCTATCCGTTCATCTATGGTCAGGCGGATGCGGCCTTGTTTGACCATCAGAACTGGCGCGCTTGTGCCTTGCGGGCGCTGGGGCGGCGCGATTTCGCGGCGCTGACCTCGGATTACTATGAACGCGACGATCCGGTGCTGATCGAGCATGTCTTGCGCAGCATCTTGCCGCGGCGGGGCATCGCGGCCCGGGCGGATGAGGTGCTGCTGACGCTTGGCGCGCAAAACGCGCTGTGGATCGCGGCGCAGGTTCTGCTGGGGCCGGGCAAGCGGGCCGTGGTGGAAAACCCCGGCTACCCCGGCTTGCGGGCGATACTGGAACCCTCGGGGACCGAGGTTCTGGCGGTCGATGTCGATGAGGGCGGGTTGCCGCCCGATGCCCTGCCCGGCGGGGTGGATGCGGTGTTCACCACCGCGTCGCACCAATGCCCGACCAATGCCACCATGCCGGTCGCGCGCCGGGTGGCGTTGCTCGACGCTGCCGCGCGCAAGGGGTTCGTGGTGATCGAGGACGATTATGAATTCGAGATGTCCTTTCTGAAACCCGTGGCCCCGGCGCTCAAATCGCTCGACCGCGAGGGGCGGGTGGTTTACGCGGGCTCGTTTTCCAAATCGATCTTTCCGGGGTTGCGCCTTGGCTATCTGGTCGCCTCGCCCAGTTTCATCGCCGAGGCGCGGGCGCTGCGCTCTTTGGTCTTGCGCCATCCCCCCGGCCATATCCAGCGCACGGTCGCCTATTTCCTGGCCGACGGGCATTATGACGCGCTGATCAACCGCATGCGGGTGGCGTTCCGGCGGCGGCGGCAGGCGATGGAGGATGCGATCGCCGAGCAGGGCCTGACGGTGGCGGGGCAGGGCGGCTTTGGCGGGTCCAGCATCTGGATGCGCGCACCCGAGGGGGTGGATACCGAGGCGCTGGCAGCGCATCTGCGCGGCGCAGGCGTGCTGATCGAGCCGGGGCGGGCGTTTTTCGACCCCGCACGCCAAAGCCGCAGCCATTACCGGCTCGCCTATTCCTCGATCGCGCCGTCGCGCATCCCCGAAGGCATCGCGCGCATTGCCGCGGCCTTGCGCAAGGGGGGTGCCAACTGGACCTAAATCTGCGCGGACTCTGGCCCTAAGGGTGCCTTTGGCGGCCCGCTATGCTTGGCCCACACTGACAGGACGGAGCACGACCCATGCGGATGACCACCGAAGAAGCCTTTGTAAAAGTCTTGCAGATGCACGGGATCGAGCATGCCTTTGGCATCATCGGATCGGCCTTCATGCCGATTTCCGACCTGTTCCCGCGCGCGGGCATCACCTTCTGGGATTGCGCGCACGAAGGGTCGGGCGGGATGATGGCCGACGGTTACACCCGCGCCTCGGGCAAGATGTGCATGATGATTGCGCAAAACGGGCCGGGCATTACCAATTTCGTCACCGCGGTAAAGACCGCCTATTGGAACCATACCCCGCTTTTGCTGGTGACGCCGCAGGCCGCGAACAAGACGATCGGCATGGGCGGCTTTCAGGAAGTCGAACAGATGGCGCTGTTCGCCGACATGGTCTGCTATCAGGAGGAGGTACGCGACCCCACCCGCGTGGCCGAGGTGCTGAACCGCTGCATCCTTCAGGCCAGGCGGCAATCGGCCCCGGCGCAGATCAACATGCCGCGCGACTTCTGGACCCAGGTGATCGACATCGACCTGCCCGCGGTGGTGGAGTTCGAGCGCCCCGCGGGCGGGGAGGCGGCGATCCAGGCGGCGGCCGATCTGCTGTCGGAGGCACGGTTTCCGGTGATCCTGAACGGCGCGGGCGTGGTGCTGTCGGGGGCCATCCCGACCAGCATGGCGCTGGCGGAGCGGCTGGATGCGCCGGTCTGTGTGGGCTATCAGCACAATGATGCGTTCCCGGGCAGCCACCCGCTGTTTGCCGGGCCCCTGGGGTATAACGGCAGCAAGGCCGCGATGGAGTTGATTTCGCGCGCCGATGTGGTATTCTGTTTGGGTACCCGGTTGAACCCGTTTTCAACACTTCCCGGATACGCGCTGGACTACTGGCCCAAGGCGGCCAAAATCATCCAAGTCGATATCAACCCGGATCGGATCGGGCTGACGAAGAAGGTGACAGTCGGTATTGTCGGCGACGCGAAAAAGGTCGCCGAGGCGGTTTTGGCGCGGCTTGCCATCTCCGCCGGTGACCATGGGCGCACCGAACGCAAGGCCCTGATCGCGCAGACAAAATCCGCATGGGCGCAGGCCTTGTCATCGATGGATCACGAGGAGGATGACCCAGGCACCAGCTGGAATCAGCGCGCGCGTGCGGCAAAACCCGACTGGATGAGCCCGCGCATGGCCTGGCGCGCGATCCAGTCGGCGCTGCCGCGCGAGGCGATCATTTCCAGTGACATCGGCAACAATTGTGCCATCGGCAATGCCTATCCGACCTTCGAGGCGGGGCGCAAATACCTTGCGCCGGGGCTGTTTGGTCCCTGTGGCTATGGTCTGCCCTCGATCATAGGGGCCAAGATCGCCTGTCCCGATGTGCCGGTGGTGGGCTTTGCCGGGGACGGCGCCTTTGGCATCGCGGTCACGGAACTGACCGCGATCGGCCGCCCGGAATGGCCCGCGATCACCATGGTGGTGTTCCGCAACTACCAGTGGGGCGCGGAAAAGCGCAATTCCACGCTTTGGTATGACGACAACTTTGTCGGGACCGAGCTGGATGAGGGCGTCAGTTACGCCGCAATCGCGCGCGCCTGCGGGTTGCAAGGCGTGCAGGCCCGTACGATGGACGATCTGCGCGCGGCATTGACCCAGGCGCTGGCAGATCAGAAGGCGGGCAAGACCACCTTGATCGAGGCGCTGATCAATCAGGAACTGGGCGAGCCGTTCCGCCGCGATGCGATGAAAAAGCCCGTCGAGGTGGCCGGAATCTCCAAGGCGGACATGCGCCCGCAGCGGGTATGATCCCGTTCGGCCTGACCGGGCCCGAGGCCGCGCTGGTGGCCTTGGGGATGCTGGTCGCAGGCTATGTGCGCGGCTATTGCGGTTTTGGCTTTGCCGCGCTGGTCATGATCTGCGCCGCGCTGGTGACAGACCCGTTTCCCTTTGTGCCCGTGGTCATTCTGGCCGACATCGTCATGACGCTGGGTCAGGCGCGGGCGATCTGGGCGCATATCGACTGGCGGCGCGTGGCGGGGCTGTTCGCGGGCTGTCTTGTGGGCGTGCCGCTGGGGGTGGCGGCCATCGTCTGGGCGGGGCCCGATCTGGGGCGGGCGGTGCTGTCGGTCTTTGTGCTGGCGATGTGCGGGCTCTTGCTGGCGGGCTGGCAGATCGCGCCCCAAGGGGCGGCCGCCCATGCGGCGGTGGGCGCGGTGTCGGGGCTGGCCAACGGCATGGCGGTCGGGGGGCTGCCGGTGGCGGTGTTCTTTACCGCCCAAAGGGTTGCGCCAGTGGTCTTTCGGGCGACGGTGATTGCCTATTTCACCGCGCTGGACCTGTGGTCCTTGCCCGTTCTCTGGCAGGCCGGTCAGATCACCCGCGACAGTTTCGTGGCGACTGCCCTCGGCTTGCCCTACATGCTGATCGGGCTGTGGTTCGGGGGCCGCCGCTTTGCCGGCACATCGGCGCAGGACTTCAGACGCTTTGCCATTCTGCTGCTGACCTGTCTATCCTTGGCCGGTCTGGTCAAATCGGTGACATGATGCTGCTTGTGGTCAATTCCGGCTCGTCCTCGGTCAAACTGGCGCTGTTCGAGGCGGCAGAGCAGCGGGCCGAGGCGCGGGTGGAGGAGATCGCGCCCGGCGGCCATGCGGCTGCGCTGGCCCGGGGCCTTGCGCAGATGGGGGTGCGGCCCGATCTCTTGGGGGCTGCGGCGCATCGTGTGGTGCATGGCGGTGCTTCGTTGACGCAGACCTGCCGGATCACCCCGGCCGTGCTGGCCAGCATCGAAGCCTGTGCCGATCTGGCCCCGTTGCACAACCCGCCGGCCCTTGCCGGGATCGCGGCGGTGACGGACCTGTGCCCCGACCTGCCGCAATACGCAGCCTTTGACACCGCCTTTCACGCGACCAATCCCGCTGTGGCGACCACCTATGCCCTTCCGCTGGCAGACCGTCGGCGCGGCCTGCGCCGCTATGGGTTTCACGGGCTGTCCTACGCCGCGGTCGTGCGGCGCATGACGGATCTTGCAGGCGCCTTGCCCCGGCGGATGCTGTCCTTTCACCTTGGCAACGGTGCCTCGGCCTGTGCCATCCTGGACGGATGCTCTGTCGCCTCCAGCATGGGGTTTTCGCCGCTGGACGGGTTGACGATGGGCACACGCGCGGGGGCGCTCGATCCGGCGGTCGTGCTTGACCTTGCGGCGCGCCACGGGGTGGCGGGTGCGGCCGAGATATTGAACCGCGGCTCGGGCCTGCGCGGGCTGGCCGGCACCAACGATATGCGTGTCTTGCGCGCGGCCGGCACGGCCGAGGCGGCATTTGCCATCGATCACTTCTGCTACTGGGCGGCGCGGCACGGCGCCTCGCTTTGTGCCGCGATGGGGGGCGTCGATGCCATCACCTTTACCGGCGGGATCGGTGAAAATGACGCCGAGGTGCGGGCCCGGATCGTGAACAGCCTTGCTTTTCTGGGGGCGGTCATGGACGCTGAGGCGAATGGCCGGGGAGAGCGGGCCGTGCACAAGGCGACATCATCGGTCGCGATCTGGACAGTTCCGGCGGATGAGGAACGCCAGATTGCACTGGAGACCAAGGCCGCCATCGCGCGCAAGGAGGCGCAGACGTGAACCAGCCGCGCGTGAACACATCGCCACAAGTCTCTGACGATATTCGCAAAACCACCTGTTACATGTGCGCCTGCCGCTGCGGCATCAATGTGCATCTGAAAGAGGGCCGCGTCACCTATATCGAAGGCAACCGCGACCATCCGATCAACAAGGGCGTGCTTTGCGCCAAGGGCGCGTCGGGCATCATGCAGGTCACGGCGCCGAGCCGCCTGCGCACCCCGCTGCGCCGGGTCGGGCCGCGCGGATCGGGCGCCTTCGAGCCGATTTCCTGGGAGGAGGCGCTGCAAACGGCGGTCGATTGGCTGCGCCCCTTGCGCGACACCGCCCCGGAAAAGCTCGCGTTTTTCACCGGGCGCGACCAGTCGCAAAGTTTCACCGGCTGGTGGGCGCAGGCCTTTGGCACGCCGAATTATGCCGCGCATGGCGGGTTTTGTTCGGTGAACATGGCGGCGGCGGGGATTTACACCCTTGGCGGCGCGTTCTGGGAATTTGGCGCCCCCGATTGGGAACGCAGCAAGCTGTTCGTGCTGTTCGGCGTGGCCGAAGATCATGACAGCAACCCGATCAAGATCGGCATCGGCAAGATGAAGGCGCGCGGCGCGCGGATCATCGGGATCAACCCGATCCGCACCGGCTATAATGCGGTGGCCGATGACTGGATCGGCATCACGCCGGGCACCGATGGCTTGCTGATCCTGTCGCTGATCCATTGTCTGCTGGAAGCGGGCAAGATCGATGTGGACTATCTGGCGCGCTACACCAATGCCGCCTTTTTGCTGAATGACAGCGAGGGGCCGGAAAAGGGGCTGTTCGTGCGCAATGCCGAAGCGCAGCCTTTCGTGATCGACCGCCGCACCGGGGCACCTGCGCCTTGGGAGGCAAAGGGCGTGCAGCCCGATCTGGGCGCGGTCTGGCAGGGCCACCGGACGGTGTTTCAGCACATGGCCGAGCGTTACCTTGCCCCCGGTTATGCGCCAGAGGCGGTGGCGGCGCGCTGCGGGGTTCCGGCCTTGCGCATCCGTCAGCTTGCGGCGGAACTGGCCGAGGTGGCGTTCAACCAAGCCATTGAAATCGCGCAACCTTGGGTCGATTTTCGCGGTGACGCGCATGCCAGCATGATCGGCCGGCCCGTGTCTTTCCATGCGATGCGCGGGATTTCGGCCCATTCCAATGGGTTTCAGACCGCCCGCGCGCTGCATCTGCTCCAGATCCTGCTGGGCGCGGTGGAAACGCCGGGCAGCTGGCGGATGAAGCCGCCCTATCCCAAACCGCTGGAGGCGCATCCGACCCCGCATTTCGTGACCGTGCCGGGCAAGCCGCTGACCGGGCCGCACTTGGGCTATGTGCGCGCGCCAGACCAGCTTGCGCTGAAGCCCGATGGCAGCCCGGCCCGGATCGACAAGGCGTTTTCCTGGGAAAACCCGTTTTCCGCCCATGGGCTGATGCATATGGTCATCCCCAATGCCGTGGCGGGCGATCCCTACCGCATCGACACGCTGTTTCTTTACATGGCGAACATGGCGTGGAATTCGTCGATGAACACTGCGCAGGTGATGGAGATGCTGACCGCGACCGAGGCGGATGGCAGCTATACCATTCCGCGCATCATCTATTCCGATGCTTATGCCAGCGAAATGGTGGCCTATGCCGATCTGATCCTGCCCGACACCACCTATCTGGAACGGCACGACTGCATCAGTATGCTGGACCGCCCGGTCAGCGAACCCGATGCCGCGGGCGACGCGATCCGCTGGCCCGTGGTGGCGCCGGACCGCGATGTGCGCGGGTTTCAATCGGTTCTGCTTGACCTTGGGGCGCGGCTTGGCCTGCCGGGGATGGTGGCCGAGGAGGGCAGCCCAAAGTTCAAGGATTACGCCGATTACATCGCCAACCACCAGCGCCGCCCCGGCGTTGGGCCGCTGATGGGATTTCGTGGCAATGGCGACGGCGAGGGGCGGGGCGCGCCGAACCCCGATCAACTGGCGCGCTATATCGAAAATGGCGGCTTTTATCAGGCACATGTGCCGGATGAGGCGCTGTTTTTCAAACCCTGGAACGCGGCCTATCAGGATTGGGCGGTGAAGGTGGGGCTGTTTGACAGTCCGCAGCCCTATCTGTTCAACATCTGGTCCGAACCGATGCGCCGCTTTCAGCTTGCCGCCGAAGGCCATGGCGCGGTGCAACCGCCCGACCATCTGCGCGCGCGGCTGCGGCTGGCGATGGACCCGTTGCCGATCTGGTATGCGCCCTTTGGCGATGAGGCAGAGCCCTTTGGCTTTACCGTCCACGCCCTGACGCAGCGCCCGATGGACATGTATCATTCCTGGGGCAGCCAGAACGCCTGGCTGCGGCAGATCCGCGGGCATAACCCGTTGTTCGTGCCGACGAAACTCTGGCTCAGGCACGGGTTTCAGGATGGCGATTGGGCGCGCGTCACCTCTCCCTCGGGGCAGATCACGGTGCCGGTCGTGCATATGGCGGCGCTGAATGAAAACACGGTCTGGACGTGGAACGCGATTGGCAAGCGCAAGGGGGCCTGGGCCTTGAGCGAGGGGGCAAGCGAGGCGGGCAAGGGGTTCTTGTTGAACCATCTGATTTCCGAGCTTTTGCCCGCCAAGGGGGACGGGATGCGCTATTCCAACTCTGACCCGATCACCGGGCAGGCCGCGTGGTTCGACCTGCGGGTGCGGATCGAACGCGCAGAGCCGCCACCGGGGGGCGAAAGCCTGCCCGCTTTTGGCCCGATCCCGCGTGTGGTGCCAGAGGGGGGCATGCGATGACCTGTCTGCCGGGAAAGACTGACAAGGCCCTGGGCCTTGTGATCGACCTTGACACCTGCGTGGGCTGTCAGGCCTGCGTGACCGCCTGCAAGGGCTGGAACGATCAGGGATACGGCGTGCCGCTTTCGGACCAAAACCCTTATGGATCAAAGCCTTCGGGCACCTTCCTCAACCGGGTTCACAGCTATCAGGTGCAGGCAGAGCCAGCGCCGATGATCGTGAACTTTCCCCGGTCCTGCCTGCATTGCGCGGATGCGCCTTGCGTCACCGTTTGCCCCACCGGGGCCAGTTACAAGCGGGCCGAGGATGGCATCGTGCTGGTGAACGAGGAGGCTTGCATCGGCTGCGGCCTGTGCGCCTGGGCCTGCCCTTATGGCGCGCGCGAGCTGGATGCTGATGCGGGTGTGATGAAGAAATGCACGCTCTGCGTGGACCGGATCTACAACGAAAACCTGCCCGAGGAGGACCGCGAACCGGCCTGCGTGCGCACCTGCCCGACCGGCGCGCGGCATTTCGGCGATCTGGCGGACCCGACCAGCGCGGTCAGCCAATTGGTCGCGGCGCGCGGCGGCTATGATCTGATGCCGGAACAGGGCACCCGTCCCACCAACAAATACCTGCCGCCGCGCAAGAAGGATCGCCCGGATCAGGCCAGCCTGCTTGCGCCCCTGCTGGATATCCAGGCGACCGGGTTTGCCGGATGGCTGGACCGGATTCTTGGGAAAATCTGAATGAATCCGGCACCTTCTGTCATTATCTTCACGGTTCTGTCGGGCATGGGTCTTGGCTATCTGGCCCTGCTTGCCACCGCGCATGATTACAGCGGCATGGCCGCCTTCTGGCATTGGGCCTTTGGCTATGCGCTGGCCACCATCGGCCTGATGGCTTCGGCCTTTCACCTTGGCAATCCGCAGCGCGCCCTGTTGGCCTTTACCCAATGGCGCACAAGCTGGCTCAGCCGCGAGGCCTGGGGCGCGGTCCTGACGCTGTTGGCCTTTGCGCCGCTGGCGCTGTCGGATTGGCTGGGGCTTGGCCTGCCGCGCGGCTTTGGCTGGCTGGGGGCAGGGCTGGCGCTGGCAACGGTGCTGGCGACCGGGATGATCTATGCCCAGATCCGCGCCGTGCCGCGCTGGCATCATTGGACCGTGCCCTTGCTCTTTCTTGGCTTCGCTGTGGCGGGCGGCTGCCTGCTGGCGGGGTTTCGCTGGCCTGCGCTGGCGGCGCTTGTGGTCTTGGGCGGCGCGATGGTTCTGCACTGGCGGATCGGTGACGGTGCCTTTGCCCGCGCCGGCAGCACGATGGCAAGCGCGACCGGGCTGGGCAGGCCGGGGGCGGTGACGGTGTTTGAACCAGCCCATACCGCCGGCAATTACCTGCTGCGCGAGATGATCCATGTCGTGGGGCGTCGCCATGCGGCAAAGCTGCGCGCGATTGCGCTTGGCCTTGGGGCGGTGCTGCCGGCGCTGGCCTTGCTGGTCCTGCCCGGCGTTGCGGCCTTTGGCGTGGCGCTGGTGTTGCATCTGCTGGGCGCACTGGCGCAGCGCTGGTTGTTCTTTGCCGAGGCCGAACATGTGGTTGGCCTTTATTACGGCGCGCGCGGGGCCTGACAGGCTTGCGCGCCAGGGCGGGCGCGGTCATTGTGCATTCGGGGGTTGCAAAACGACGGGGGCTGCGCGCTGAACGCGATCGATGACCAGATGTTTCGCGGCTCCGATGCCGAACAGGCGCTGCTGGCCTTTGTCGCGGCGGTTGCCGCGCTCGCGGGGGCAGAGGGTGCGGTGCAGCGCGGGCTGGACCGTCTGGCCGAGGGGCTGGGCGTGCCCCTGTCGCTTGCCATCGGGCCCGAGGTCTGGACGGCGGGGCAGGTGCTGCCCGGCGCCGATGGCCCGGCGCTGACGGTTGCGGGGGCGCGGCTGGACGGGGTGCCCGCTGCGGCCAGCGCCGGCTGCGCACGGGCGGCCGACCTGTTCCTGCGGGCCGCCCAAGAGGCGCGGGCGCGCGAACAGGTGGCGCAGGCGCGGGCCGCGGCGTCGGGCGAGGTGCTGTTCGAGGTGACAGGCGAGGGCGCAGACGGGCCTTGGCGCTCGCCCGCGGCGGCGGCGCTGTGGGCCGATCGTCCGCAGGTTCGGCAAGCCCTGGCCCCCGCGATCAGGCAGGCGCTTGGCGCGCCAGACGGTGCCGAGGTGCGTGCCGTGGTGTCGAAGGCGGGGCCGGCGCAGGTGTTTGGCGTGGCGGCCTTTCCCGCGGGGCGCCCCGGCCTGTGGCTGATCCGGCTGATCGATCGCAGCGAGGCCGAGGCGGCGGCCGCGCGGATCGACCGGCGCGATCTGCTGCTGCGCCGCCTGTTCGACCTGTCGCCTGTCGGGGTGGTGATGATCGATTACGACACCGGGCATATCATCGAGGCGAACTGTGCCTTTCTGGCCTTTGGCGACTGGTCGCGCGACGATCTGATCGGGGCTCCGTTGCAAGGCGTTCTGGCCCATGGTCAAGCGTCCACCGTGCGCGCCTGCCTGGCCGAATTGCGCCGCACCGGGCGCTTTGGCCCGCTGGAGCAAACCCTGCTGCGGCCCGATGGGTCCAGTTTCCCCGCCGTGGTGCGCGGTCTTGTGCTGGCGGGGGGCCTTGGGCATCAGATCATCTGGCTGTTGATCGAGGATGTCAGCCATCAGCGCGCCGCCCTGTCCGAAGTGGCGGCCGTGCGCGACGAGGCCTTGCGCGCGCGCACCGAATTGCACACGGCGGTGCAGGCCCTGCCGCATGGCTTCATGCTGCTGGATGAGGATGACCGCATCGTTCTGGTGAACGACCAGATGGCCACGGTCTATCCCGAGCTTGCCCCCGCGATGCGACCGGGCCGCCGCTATGAGGATGTGCTGCGTGACGGCGTGGCGCGGGGCGTCTTTCCCGAGGCCGAGGGCCGGGAGGAGGAGTTCATCCAGACGATCCTGCAAGGCCGGCGCGATCCGATGTTCGAACGCCTCACCGATCTGCGCGGCGGGCGGGTGATGCGGGTGATCGAACGGGTGACACCGACCGGCGGGCGGGTGGGGCTGCGCATCGATGTGACCGCCGAGCGCGAAAGTGCGCGCCGCATCTTCGATGTGATCGAAGGATCGCGCGCCGGCACCTGGGAATGCGATTTCGTGACCGGACAGAACTGGGTCAACGACCGTTGGGCCGAGATGATCGGCTGGACGCGGGCCGAGCTGGAGCCGATCACGCTGCACAGTTGGCAGGCGCTGTTGCATCCCGATGACCGCGAGATGACCGAACGCACCATGGCGCGCGTGATGCGCGGCGAAACCGATCAGAGCGATTATGTGTTTCGGCTTCGGCATCGGGACGGGCATTGGGTCTGGGTGCAGTCGCGCGGCCATGTCTCGCGCCGTGACGCGGCGGGCAACCCGACCCGCATGTCGGGCGTGCATGTGGATATTTCTGACCTCAAGGCCACCGAGCAGCGGCTGGAGCATATCATCGAGGGGGCCGAGGCGGGCACCTGGCATCATGACATGCGGGCTGGCCTGTGCCATGTGAACGAGCTTTGGGTCGAGATGCTTGGCCATGATCTCGACTCGCTTGGCCCGATCACGGACGAAGTCTGGTGCGACATGATGCATCCCGATGACTGGGAGATGCTGAACCGCAACATGCAGGAGCGTTTCGCCAGCCGCACCTGGCAATTCGAGGACGAACTGCGTCTGCGTCACAGGGACGGGCACTGGGTCTGGGTTCTGTCGCGCGGGCGCGTCACCATCTGGGATGCGGCGGGCCAGCCCATCGCCACGTCGGGCGTGCATCTGGACATCAGCGCCCGCAAGCAGCTGGAGCTGGAGCTGGAGCGCGAACGCGATTTTCTGGCCACGCTGATGGAGACTTCGGTTTCGGGGATCATGGCGGTGGACAGCGAGGCGCGCATCGTCTTTGTCAACCGCGCGGTGCAGGGCATTCTTGAAGTCCCGGCCGAGGCCTTGCTGGGGCAGGTCTGCGACCCGGGCGCGCTTGGGCTTTACACACTCGACCACGAGCCTTTGCCCTTTGCAGCCCTTCCCTGCCGCCTCGCGCAGGCGACGGGGCAGGTGATCCGCGATCAGCGGCTGCGGCAGAAGCTGCCCGACGGGCGCATCAAGGTTCTGTCGGTGAATGCGGCCACCCTGCCCGAGGCGGGGCTGGCGGCGCGGGTGGTCTGCACCATCACTGATGTGACGGCGGCGGCGCAGGCCGAGGATGCGCTGCGGGCGGCGATGGACCGGGCCGAGACGGCCAACCGCGCGAAATCGCAGTTCCTCGCCAATATGAGCCATGAATTGCGCACGCCGTTGAACGGTGTTCTGGGCATGACCGAATTGCTGGCAGGCACGGTCGATGACCCGGAAAAGCGCGCGATGCTGGAGACGATCCGCGAATCCGGCGTGCATCTGCTGTCGATCGTGAATGACCTGCTCGATCTGGCCAAGATCGAAAGCGGCAAGCTGACGCTGGATGTGGCGCCGCTGCGCCTGACCGATCTTGCGGCACGGGTGGAGGTGATGCACGGGCTTGCCGCGCGCAGCAAGGGGGTTGCCCTGACGGTGGAGTGCGGGCCGGGCGCCGAGCGGTTGCGCCGCGCCGATGGCAAGCGGCTGTTGCAGGTGCTGCACAATCTGGTGGGCAATGCGGTGAAGTTCACCGAAAGCGGCTTTGTCGCCATCCACATCGCGGAAGACGCCGCAGACCCGGATCGGGTGATGATCTGTGTGGCCGATACCGGCATCGGGATGAGCGATGACCAGGCCGCCCAGGTGTTCGAGGAGTTTACCCAGGCCGACGGGTCGATCACCCGTCGTTTTGGCGGCACCGGGCTGGGCCTGCCCATCGTGCGGCGGCTGGTCGGCCTGATGGCGGGCGAGGTCACGCTGTCGAGCGCCGAGGGGCAGGGCACGACGGTCGCGATTGTCCTGCCCATGCCGCGCTGCGAGGCGGTGCGCGACGCAGGCCCCGGCCCGATGCCGCCGGTGCTGCGGCCTGGCCTGCGCGCGCTTTTGGCCGAGGACAACCCGACCAACCGTCTGATCATGCGCGCCCTGCTGACCCGACTGGGCGCCGAGGTGACGCTGGCCTGCGACGGGGACGAGGCCGTGGACCAGTGGCAGCCCGGGGCCTTTGATCTGGTCTTGCTGGATATTTCCATGCCGCGCAAGGATGGGCTGACCGCCTTGCGCGAGTTGCGGCAAAAGGCGGGCGGGCTCGACTTGCCGCCGGTTCTGGCGGTCACGGCCAATGCGATGTCGGCTGACCACCGGCTGTATCGCGAGGCGGGCTTTGCCGATGTGGTGACAAAGCCCGTCACCGCCGAGGCGATGCGCGCCGCGATTGCCCGGGTGCAACTGACCATTGATCCGCTGCCTGTTCGCTAGGCACAGCGGCCAGAGGGCTGCCGCTTCATGCTCAATTCCGATGCGCGGCGGCGGCGTGAAGGGATTGCTTGTGGCGAATCGAGCTTCGGTTTTACCGTATGGTCAAAGGACAAGACCAAACAGGGGGTGACAGACATGATCGGACGCAAACACGCGGTATCGCGGCGGGGGATGATCCTTGGCGGCGGTGCGCTGGGCTTGGGGGCGGCGTTCCTGCCGCGGGCGGTTCTGGCGCAAGACGCGCTCAAGGTCGCGGGCATTTACACCGTGCCGGTGGAACAGCAATGGGCGGGCCGCATCCATCAGGCGGCGGAGGCGGCAAAGGCGGCGGGGGCGGTCGATTACGTCTTTACCGAGAATGTCGCCAATACCGATTATCCGCGCGTGATGCGTGAATACGCCGAAAGCGGCGTCAAGCTGATCGTGGGCGAGATTTTCGGGGTCGAGGCAGAGGCGCGCGAAGTGGCCGCCGAATACCCGGAAGTGGCCTTCCTGATGGGGTCGAGCTTCATGCCCGATGCCGCCGCCAATCCCAATCTGGCGGTGTTCGACAATTACATTCAGGATGCCAGCTATCTGACCGGGATCATCGCGGGCGCGATGACCAAGACCGGCAATATCGGCATGGTCGGCGGCTTTCCGATCCCCGAGGTGAACCGCCTGATGCATGCCTTCATGGCGGGCGTGCGCGAAACCCGGCCCGACGCCACCTTTCAGGTCACGTTCATCGGGTCGTGGTTCGACCCGCCAAAGGCCAAGGAAACCGCTTTTGCGATGATCGAGGCGGGGGCTGACATGCTTTATGCCGAGCGTTTCGGCGTGGCAGATGCCGCCAAGGAAAAGGGCGTTCTGGCGATTGGCAACGTGATCGACACGCAGGCCGATTATCCCGAAACGGTTGTCGCCTCGGCGCTGTGGCATTTCGAGCCAACCTTCGAGGCGGCGGTCGCGGCCGTCAAGGCCGGCACCTTTGCCGCCGAGAACTATGGTGTCTATAGCTATATGAAGGCGGGCGGGTGCTCGCTTGCGCCGCTGGGCACGTTTGAGGGCAAGGTGCCTGCGGCGGCGATGGAACTGGTCGCGGCGCGGCAGGCCGCGATCATGGACGGCAGCTTTACCGTGGCCATCGACGACAGCGAGCCGAAATCGTCGTGAGCTTTGGACAAGACGGGGCGGAGGGTGTCCTCCGCCTCGAGGGCATCACAAAACGCTTTGGCGCGCTTGTCGCCAATGACGGCATCAGCCTGACGCTGCACCGGGGCGAGGTTCTGGCGTTGCTTGGCGAAAACGGCGCGGGCAAGACGACGCTGATGAACATCCTGTTCGGTCATTATGTGGCCGATCAGGGCAGCGTTTCGGTCTTTGGCCAGCCCTTGCCCCCCGGTCAGCCAAAGGCTGCGCTGGCGGCGGGCGTTGGCATGGTGCATCAGCATTTCACCTTGGCCGAGCAGATGAGCGTGCTCGACAACATCACGCTTGGCACGCAAAGCCTGTGGCGGCTTGGCCTTGGCCAGGGGGCGGCGCGGGCCCGGGTGGCACAGCTTTCGCGCGATTTCGGGCTGGCGGTTGACCCTATGGCGCGGGTGGCCGATCTGTCGGTGGGCGAACGCCAGCGGGTTGAAATCCTCAAGGCGTTGTATCGCGATGCGCGCATCCTGATCCTGGATGAGCCGACCGCCGTGCTGACGCCGCAAGAGGCGGAGGCGCTGTTCCAGACCCTGCGGCTTGCCACCGCGCGCGGGCTGTCGGTGATCTTCATCAGCCACAAGCTGCACGAGGTGATGGGCCATTCCGACACCTGCGTGGTGCTGCGCCACGGCCGGGTGGTAGGGCAGGTCGCCACGCGCGACACCGACCGCGCGCGTCTGGCCGCGATGATGGTGGGCGGCGATCTGGCCGAGGCGAGTGTCGCCCCCGGCGTGGCGGGGCCTGTGCGCTTGTCGCTGCGCGGGGTGCAGGCCGGGCCATTGCGGGATGTGACGCTGGATTTGCGCGGCGGCCAGATCACCGGGCTTGCGGGCGTGTCGGGCAACGGGCAGGCGGCGCTGGCCGATCTGATCGGCGGGATGCGGGCGCCAGAGCGCGGCGAGATGCGCATCGAAGGTCAGGCCGTCACCGCCTGGACCCCGCGCGCGGCGCTGGCCGCCGGGGTGGGCCGTATCCCCGAGGATCGGCACAAGACCGGAACCGTGGGCGATTTCAGCCTTGCCGAAAACGCGGTGCTGGAAACCTATGCCAGCCGCTTTGCGCGCGGCGGCTTCGTCGATTGGGCCGCCGTGCGTCGCCATACCGAGGCGCTGATTTCGGGGTATGACGTGCGCTGTCCGGGGCCAGAGGCGCGCATCCGGCTGCTGTCGGGCGGGAACATGCAAAAGCTGATCCTTGGCCGGGTGCTGGAGGAGGCGCCGGGCATCCTGATCGCCAATCAGCCGGTGCGCGGGCTGGATGTCGGGGCGATTGCCTATGTGCACGCACAGTTGGTTGCGGCGCGCGATGCGGGGGCGGCGGTTCTGTTGATTTCGGAAGATCTGGACGAGGTGATGGGTCTGTCGGATGAGATCCATGTGATCAGCGAGGGCCGGCTGTCGCCCGGCTTTGCCCGTGGCAGTCTTGGGCCGGCGCAGATCGGGCTGTGGATGGCAGGGCAGGGGTTTTCGGACGGGGGCGCCGATGCGGCTTGAACCTGTGGCGCAGCCGGGGCTGGCCCGGCAGATCGGCTTTCCGGCGCTGGCGCTGCTGGCCACGCTGGGGGTGGGCATGATCTTGGCCGCGATCGCGGGCGCCGATCCCTTTGCCGTTCTGGGGCAGATCGTGATCGGCGCCGTCGGATCGCGGCTGGCGCTGCTGGAAACGCTGAACCGCGCGACGCCGCTGATCTTTACCGGGCTGGCCATCGCGGTGGCCTTTCGCGCCAAGCTGTGGAACATCGGGGCCGAGGCGCAGCTTTACGCAGGCGCCATCGTGACGGTCGCGCTTGGCACCGGGGTGCTGGGCGGGCCGGTGGTTTTGCCGATCTCGGCGCTGGCGGCGATGCTGGCCGGGGCCTTGGTCTTGCTGGGGCCTGTGCTTCTCAAGGTTCGGCTGGGCGTGGACGAGGTGGTGACGACGCTGCTGTTCAACTTCATCATGGCGCTGTTTGTCAGCTATCTGCTGGAAGGCCCGATGAAGGACCCGATGGGCATGGGCTGGCCAAAGTCGCCCGCCCTGATCCCCGAGGCGCGCTTGCCGCGGATGGCCGAAGGCCTGCGGCTGCATTGGGGCTTTGGTCTTGCGCTGATCTCGGCGGTGGGGGTCTGGGTGATCCAGACCCGCACCACGCTGGGGTTCGAGATGCGGGCGGTGGGCGCGAACCTGCGCGCGGCCCGCTTTGCGGGGATGCCGGTGACATCGGTGCTGATCAAGACCGCGCTGCTTTCGGGCGGGCTGGCCGCACTGGCGGGCTGGGCGCAGGTGGCGGGGGTCAAGGGGCATCTGTCGGCCGATCTGTCGCCCGGATTTGGCTATACCGGGATCATCGTGGCGATGCTGGCGCTGCTGCATCCGCTGGGCGTGGTGGTCAGCGCGCTGTTCGTGGCGGGGGTGTTTGTCGGCGCCGATGCGATGAGCCGGGCCGCGGGCGTGCCGACCTATATCGCCGACATGCTGTTGGCGGCGGCGCTGTTGTTCATGGTTTTGGCGCTTGCGCTGACACGGGTGCGGGTGGTGCGCGGATGACGGGGGCTGCACGGGACCGCACGCCTGTCGCAGGCCAGAGTGGGAGAGGGGCGCCATGATCGAGATACTTCTGTCGGCCAGTTTCTGGGCCGCGGTGCTGCGGATCGCGTCACCCCTGATCTTTGCCACGATGGGCGCGCTGATCTGCGAGCGGGCCGGTGTGTTGAACCTTGGCATCGAAGGGATCATGGTGATCGGCGCCTTTGTCGGGTGGATGGCGGTCTATCTTGGCCTGCCGCTTTGGGGCGGGGTGGCGGTGGCCTTTGCCGCGGGGGCAGCCATTGGCCTGTTGCATGGCATTCTGGTGGTGCCCTTCGGGCTGAGCCAGCATGTGGTGGGGCTGGGGATCACGCTTCTGGCCACCGCGACCGCCTATTTCGCCTATCGCCTGGCCCTGCCGCAGGTGACGACCCCGCCCAAGATCGAGCCGTTCCAGCCTTGGGAGGTGCCGCTGCTGTCGGATTTGCCCTTGGTCGGGCAGGCGCTGTTCGCCCAGACGCCGCTCACCTATGCCGCCTTTGCCTGCGCGGGGCTGGTGGCCTTTGTGCTTTATCGCACGCCGCTTGGGTTGGCGTTGCGGGCGGTGGGGGAAAACCCCGCGGCGGTCGAGGCGCAGGGGGTTTCGGTGACGGGCCTGCGGCTGGGGGCGGTGATGGTGGGATCGGGGCTGATGGCGGTGGGGGGCAGTTTCCTGACGCTGTCGGCTTTTTCGTCGTTCTTTTTCGAAATGGTGAACGGGCGCGGCTGGGTCTGTATCGCGCTGGTGGTGTTCGGGGCCTGGCGCCCGGGCAAGGCGGTGCTGGGCGCGCTGCTGTTTGCCGGGTTTGACGCGCTGCAAATCCGGTTGCAGCAGACGCCGGTCGGGGCGGTGGTCCCCTATCAGCTGTTCCTGATGCTGCCTTATGTCTTGTCCATCCTTGCGCTTGTGGTCATGTCGCGGCGCGCACAGGTTCCGGCGGCGCTTATGGTGCCCTATGCAAAGGGAGAGCGGTGATGTTCGATCTGATCGTCAAGGGCGGCACCCTGCCCGATGGCCGGGTGGCCGATATCGGGATTCGTGGCGACAGGATCGTCGAGGTCGGTCGGATCGACGCGCAGGCGGGATTTGAGATCGATGCCACGGGCGATCTGGTCTGCCCGCCCTTTGTCGATCCGCATTTCCATATGGATGCGGTGCTGTCTTACGGCCTGCCGCGGGTCAATGCCTCTGGCACGCTGTTGGAAGGCATCAGCCTGTGGGGCGAATTGCGCGAGATTGCAACGGTGGAGGAGATGGTCGCGCGGGCCTTGCGCTATTGCGACTGGGCGGTCAGCAGGGGGTTGCTTGCCATCCGCACCCATGTGGACACCACGCCCGACCATCTGCGCGGTGTGGAGGCGATGCTGGAGGTGAAGCGGCAGGTTGCCCCTTACCTTGATCTGCAACTGGTGGCCTTTCCGCAGGACGGGCTCTATCGCAGCCCGACGGGGCGGCAGAACGTTCTGCGCGCGCTCGACATGGGGGTCGATGTGGTGGGCGGCATCCCGCATTTCGAGCGCACGATGGACGAAGGGGCGGAGTCCTTGCGCGATCTGGGCCGCATCGCCGCCGAACGCGGGCTGATGTGGGATGTGCATTGCGACGAGACCGATGACCCGATGAGCCGCCATGTCGAAACGCTGGCGCGCGAGGTGACGCGGCATGGCTTGGGCGGGCGGGCGGCGGGCAGCCATCTGACATCCATGCATTCGATGGACAATTATTATGTGTCGAAACTGATCCCGCTGATCGCGGAATCGGGGATGTGCGCGATCCCCAACCCGTTGATCAACATCACGCTTCAGGGACGGCACGACACCTATCCCAAACGCCGGGGTCTGACACGGGTCAAGGAATTGCAGGCCGCCGGTGTCACGGTGGGGTGGGGGCAGGATTGCGTGCTGGACCCCTGGTATAGCCTGGGGACCGCCGACATGCTGGACGTGGCCTTCATGGGCCTGCATGTGGCGCAGATGACCCATCCGGCCGAGATGGCCCGGTGTTTCGACATGGTCACGACCGAAAACGCCCGCATCATGGGGCTGGATCAGCTGTGCCTGCGCCCGGGGGCGCTTGCGTCGCTGGTGGTGCTCGATGCGGGCAACCCGGTCGAGGCGCTGCGCCTGCGGCCCGACCGGCTGGCCGTGATCTCGAAGGGCCGCATCGTGGCCCGTCAGGCGCGCAACGATGCCCGGCTGACCCTGCCCGGGCGTCCCGCCGCCGTGCGTCGCCGCCACTGATCCGCCCGGCGCCTGTGCCCGAGGCATTTCAAATGCTTCGGGTTTTCTGACGTCGCTAAACCATTCCTTCAGCCTTTGGACGTTACCCCTGTGCAGGCAGAGGGTCGCAACCGCCCCTCTAACGCGGGTCGGAGGGTCATGGGAACGATGCGGACGATCGAACTTGTTGCAAGGGTCACACCGGATTCGGCGCAAGCCTTGTGGTATGAACTGGAAAACGGGCTGGAATCGGCGGGCGGCAAGGGCGCCATCAGCCTGAATGCCGCGGCGGTCCGACATCTGAGCGCGGCCGCGTTGCAGGTGCTGCTGGTCGCGTCCAGACGGGCCGAACGCGATGGAACACGGTTGAAAATCGTCAGCCCGTCCCCGGAATTCGTGGAAAGCCTGCGCCTGATGGGGGCAAGCGCGCTGGTTGCGGAGGGCCGGTCATGAGCTTGCGCATCCTTGCGGTGGATGATTCCCTGACCATGCGGGAAATGTTGCGCCAGACCCTGACCGAGGCGGGGTTCGATGTCGTGCTGGCCGAAGACGGGCTTGACGCGCTGGACCGGCTGCCCGCCGCAGACCCCGACCTGATCCTGACCGATCTGAACATGCCAAAGATGGATGGCTTTGGCCTGATCGATGCCGTGCGCAAGGGGGCGGTGTCGGCGCGCGTGCCGATCCTTGTGCTGACCACCGAAAGTGCGGCGACATTGAAGGATCGGGCACGCTCTGCCGGGGCAACGGGATGGATCACCAAGCCGTTCGACGAACAATCCCTCGTTTCAACCATTCGCCGCGTCGCGGCGCTGTGAGGGTGACATGGCAGGGCCGATAGACCTCAAGGATATCTTTTTCGTCGAGGCGGATGAGCTTTTGTCCGCACTCGAAGAAGGGTTGCGTGCCATTCAGACCGGGGTGCAAGAGGCGGATACGGTCAATGCCGTGTTTCGCGCCGTGCATTCCATCAAAGGTGGGGCAGGGGCCTTTGACATGAAGGCGCTGGTGGGCTTTGCCCATCGGTTCGAAACCGTGCTGGACGCCTTGCGCGCGGGCCGCTTGCAACCCGAACCTGCCTTGCTTGGCGCGCTGCTGCATGCAAGCGACCATCTGGCCGACATGATTGCAGCCTCACGTCAGGGCAAGGACACCGATCCCGAAATGGATGAGCGGGTGATCGCGGCGCTGGAAGCGCAGGCGGGCGGCGATGCCATGGCCGAAGAAACCTTTACCTTCGAGCCGCTTTCGCTCGATGGCAGCTTCGGGCTTGATTTCACGCCGGTGTCCCTTGCCTCGGGCCATCGGACGGTTAGCGTCGTGTTCCGGCCGCATGCCGGAACCTTTGCCTCCGGCCATGACCCGGCGCTCCTCTTGCGTGATCTGTGCGCGCTGGACGAGGTGGAGGTCGCACTGGACGCCTCGGCCTTGCCCGATCCCTCCACATTCGATCCGGGTCAATCCTATCTTGGCTGGACCGTCACGCTGCGGACCGAGCGCAGCGAGAGCGATCTTCTGGCGGTTTTCGAGTTCATCGATGGCAGCTGCGAGTTGAGCATCACCACCGAGGCGCCGGAACCGCCGCCCCCCCAA
>JALOSF010000175.1 GCA_025458525.1 Cypionkella sp.
CGGGCGATCCACGAGGGTCATGATCTCCTTCGGAATGGATTTGGTCGCCGGAAGAAAACGGGTGCCCAGCCCCGCCACCGGAAACACGGCCTTGATCACCTTCTTGCGCATTCGATCAGTCCTTAGGTTGTCATTGAGGCTGGCCTTGCGGCCGCTTCTGTACTGCTGGCCCTCCTTACACCAAGCGATTCGGGCAAAGTGATGGCGGCAGGCAGGTCAAATTCCGATTTGTGGATAGTATGTTGCCAATTCGTGTTCAATAGCGCGCCCAAAGGCGCGCTCGTTTCTGCAATGCAGCGCCAGCGGAAAAGCGCCTAGCGCAGGTCCACCCCGGGCGCATGTGCGATGAAGAAAGGGTTGTCCCAGCCCGGCTTGCCATAGGCCAGCGGGGTGCGGTCATCGAACCGCACGACATGGCCGCCTGCGCCGCGCAGCACCGCATCGCCGGCCGCGGTGTCCCATTCCATCGTACGGCCCAGGCGGGGGTACAGGTCGGCCTCGCCCGTCGCCACCAGGCAGAACTTGAGCGAGGATCCGGCGCTGGTCATGTCGCGCACGGCATATTTCGCGATGTAATCGTCGGTGGCCTGGTCGCGGTGCGATTTCGATGCCACCACCATCAGCGCGCCGTTGTCGGGCTGCGCCACGCGCAGCGGGTGCAGCGCGCCAGGGCTGTCCTTGGCAAAGGGGCCGCTTTCCTCGGCGGCGGTGCCGTCGGCCAGGGTATAGAACAGCCGCCCCTTGGCCGGGGCATAGACCACCCCGCGCAAGGGCACGCCGTTTTCGACATAGGCGATGTTGACGGTGAAATCCCCGCGGCGCTGGATGAATTCCTTGGTGCCGTCCAGCGGATCGACGATCAGGAAGGTCGAGGCGCGCAGGCCGTGGCTGGCGGCCTGTTCCTCGGTGATCAGCGTCACGTCTGGAAAGGCCGCGCGCAGGCCCGCAGAGATGAGCGCATCGGCGGCCTCGTCGGCGGCGGTCACGGGGCTGGCGTCGGATTTGGCACGCACGTCGAAATCGGGGGAATCATAGATGGCCATGATGGCGTCGCCCGCCTCCAGCGCCAGACGCCGCATGGTGGATACCAGCCGATCAAGATCCATGTCCCGTACTCCTGCCTGCAACAGATGCCTTCATTGTGCCGCATTGCGGCGCTATGGTTATGAAGGTTCGGCAACGGATCGGCAAGAAGTGCCGGTGCATGATGCCGGGACAAGGGCAAGGCAGGGGCTGGGCGGCATGTTCCGGGTCGAGACACGCAAGACGCGAATCGGCGGTGCGTTCGAACTGCTGGCGCTGATCTTTCACGCCACGGTCCGGCATGTGCGCAAGACGCATGGCAATGCGGTGATCGGGCTGTTGTTGAACATCATGCAGACCATCCTGATGGTTGCGGTGTTCTATGTCATGTTCGACCTGCTGAACCTGCGCGGCGCCGCAATCCGGGGCGATTTCCTGCTGTATGTCATGTCGGGCATCTTCCTGTTCATGACCCATACCAAAACCGTGGGCGCCGTGGCGGGGTCCGAAGGCCCCACCTCGCCGATGATGAAACATGCGCCGATGAACACCATCGTGGCCATCGCCTCGGCCGCGCTGGCGGCGCTCTACATCCAGACACTGTCGGCCGCGATCGTGCTGTTCGGCTATCATGCCGCGTTCACGCCGATCACGATTTACGATCCGATCGGAACGATGTGGTTCTTTCTGCTGGCGTGGTTCTCGGGCCTGGGCATCGGCATGGTGGCGCTGGCGGCGAAACCCTGGGCGCCGGAACTGGTGCAGCTGATCACCTCGATCTATCAGCGCGCCAACATGATTGCGTCAGGAAAGATGTTCGTGGCCAACATGTTGCCCAGCAGCATGATCGCGCTTTTCGACTGGAACCCGCTGTTTCATGCCATCGACCAGGGCCGCGGCGCGATTTTCCTGAACTACAGTCCGCACTACACATCGGCCACCTATCCGTTGGTGCTGGGGCTTGTTTGCCTGATGATCGGGCTGATGGGCGAATTCTACACCCGGCGCCACGCCTCGCTCAGCTGGGGCGCCACCCGCTGAGGCGGTGCAATTTCACGCAGGCGTGACACTTGCAGCCCCCCGGACCCCCCCATATATACCCCTTCGAAAGGGAAACGGGCCTAGGCTCGGGTCCCTGAAACCCGGGATCGGGGCTGGCGCCGCCTGCGGGCCGCCCCCTACATCGCCTGAAAGGGAAAGACATGGCCAAAGTCATCGGTATCGACCTCGGCACCACGAACAGCTGCGTTGCCATCATGGACGGGTCGCAGCCGCGCGTGATCGAGAATTCGGAAGGCGCCCGCACCACGCCTTCGATCGTGGCGTTCACGGAAAGCGAACGCCTCGTGGGCCAGCCGGCCAAGCGCCAGGCGGTCACGAACCCCACCAACACCATCTTCGCCGTCAAGCGCCTGATCGGGCGCCGCGTTAACGACGCGCATCTGGCGAAGGACAAGAAGAACATGCCCTATTCCATCGTCGATGGGGGCAACGGCGATGCCTGGGTCGAGGCGCGGGCGCAGAAATACAGCCCGGCGCAGATTTCGGCCTTCATCCTGCAGAAGATGAAGGAAACCGCCGAATCCTATCTGGGCGAAACCGTCACCCAGGCCGTGATCACCGTTCCGGCCTATTTCAACGACGCGCAGCGCCAGGCCACCAAGGATGCGGGCAAGATCGCGGGGCTGGAAGTCCTGCGCATCATCAACGAACCCACCGCGGCCGCGCTGGCCTATGGTCTGGACAAGAAGGACAGCAAGACCATTGCCGTCTATGACCTTGGCGGCGGCACTTTCGACATCACCATCCTGGAAATCGACGACGGGTTGTTCGAGGTGAAGTCGACCAACGGGGACACGTTCCTCGGCGGTGAGGATTTCGACATGCGGATCGTCACCTATCTGGCTGACGAGTTCAGGAAAGAGCATGGCGTCGACCTTACGCTGGACAAGATGGCCCTGCAGCGCCTGAAGGAAGCTGCCGAAAAGGCCAAGATCGAACTGTCCTCCAGCCAGCAGACCGAAATCAACCAGCCGTTCATCAGCATGGACAAGAACACCGGGCAGCCGCTGCACCTGGTGATGAAGCTGACGCGCTCAAAGCTTGAGTCGCTGGTGGATGACCTGATCAAGGCGTCCATGAAGCCGTGCGCCGCCGCGCTGAAGGATGCCGGCCTGTCGAAAGGCGACATCGACGAGGTGGTGCTGGTCGGCGGCATGACCCGCATGCCCCGCGTGATCGAGGAA
>JALOSF010000081.1 GCA_025458525.1 Cypionkella sp.
CGACAAGGTGATGACCACTCCGACAGCAGGGCGCGCCATGTCCATCAAATCACCCGTGCTTGCAGATGTGCCACGATCCGAGGCCAGCCCTTTGGATTTCGCGGTGTCTGCAAATGATCGCCAGACCATTGCCATGGTGCGTGCGGCACTGGAAGCGGGCCGCCTGCGCCTTGCCTATCAGCCTATCGTCCTGTCCTCTGACACCAGCCGCATCGGATTTTACGAAGGGCTGATCCGCGTGCTTGACCCGACCGGGCGACCGATCCCCGCGCGCGATTTCATGTCTGCGGTCGAGGCGCATCAGATTGGCCGCGATATCGACTGCGCCGCGCTGACGATGGGCCTGAACACCTTGATCCGCCAGCCCCAGCTGCGGCTGTCGATCAACATGTCGGCCCGGTCCATTGGCTATCCGAAGTGGACCGCGATCCTGCGCGGGGCCCTGCGCGCCCATCCCGGAGTGGGAGAGCGGCTTATTCTGGAAATCACCGAAAGCTCGGCCATGCTGGTGCCGGAAATCGTCATCGCCTTCATGGATGAGCTACAGATCGAAGGGATCGCCTTTGCGCTGGACGATTTTGGCGCAGGCTATACCGCGATCCGGTATTTCAAGGATTTCGCCTTTGATATCCTGAAGATCGACGGGCAATTCATCCGCAACATCCATGCCGACCGCGACAATCAGGTGGTGACAGCCGCGCTTTTGGCGATTGCACGGCAGTTTGACATGCTCTGTGTTGCGGAATCGGTCGAAACCCTGGCCGATGCGGAATTCCTGCAAGCGATCGGCGTCGATTGTCAGCAAGGCTATCTGTTCGGCGCGCCGACAGTCACGCCGCCCTGGACCAGCACCCTTGGCCGACACTCCGCCTGACGGCCAATTTCGTGCCATTGCCGCACCACGGCCGCGCAAGAATCTTGCGCTTTGCCGCAGGGCGGCATAGGTCGAGGGGGAAGGCGGAGGAAACGCCCTCCGCTTCCTTGGCCAAGGGAGAGGGATCACATGACCAATGTTGTAATCGTTGCCGCAGGGCGCACCGCCGTGGGCAGCTTCAATGGCGCCTTTGCCAATACCCCGGCCCACGATCTGGGTGCTGCCGTCATCGCAGGCGTGATCGAGCGTGCCGGGATCGACAAGGCCGAAGTTGAAGAAACCATTCTGGGCCAAGTCCTTACCGCTGGCCAAGGCCAGAACCCCGCGCGTCAGGCCCATATCAAGGCCGGTCTTGCCAAGGAAGCCAGCGCCTGGTCGCTGAACCAGGTCTGCGGGTCGGGGCTGCGGGCGGTGGCGCTTGGCGCGCAGCATGTGCAACTGGGCGATGCGCGGATCGTGGTTGCGGGCGGGCAGGAAAACATGAGCCTGGCGCCCCATGTCGCGCATCTGCGCGCCGGGCAGAAGATGGGCGATCTGAACTTCATCGACTCGATGATCCGCGACGGGCTGTGGGATGCGTTCAACGGCTATCACATGGGCCAGACCGCCGAAAACGTGGCCAACCAATGGCAGATCAGCCGCGAGGCGCAGGACGAATTCGCGCTCGCCAGCCAGAACAAGGCCGAGGCCGCGCAGAAGGCCGGCAAGTTCAAGGATGAGATCATCGGTTTCACCGTCAAGACCCGCAAGGGCGAGGTGGTGGTGGATCAGGACGAATACATCCGCCACGGCGCAACCTTGGACAGCATGCAAAAGCTGCGCCCTGCCTTTGCCAAGGATGGCACGGTCACGGCGGGCAATGCCTCTGGCCTGAACGATGGGGCCGCCGCGGTGCTGCTGATGTCCGAGGAGGAGGCCGCGAAACGCGGGCTGAAGGTGATCGCGCGCATTGCATCCTATGCGACTGCGGGGCTTGACCCGTCGATCATGGGTGTCGGGCCGATCCACGCCAGCCGCAAGGCGTTGCAAAAGGCCGGCTGGTCGGTCGGCGACCTTGATCTGGTCGAGGCGAACGAGGCCTTTGCCGCCCAGGCCTGTGCCGTGAACAAGGACATGGGCTGGGATCCGGCGATCGTGAACGTCAACGGCGGCGCCATCGCCATCGGTCATCCGATCGGCGCCTCGGGCTGCCGTATCCTGAACACCTTGCTGCATGAAATGGCGCGGCGCGATGCCAAGAAGGGGCTCGCGACGCTGTGCATCGGCGGCGGCATGGGCGTTGCCATGTGTCTGGAGCGCTGAACCGCGTTTCTGCACCTGCACAACGGGCGCGCAACATTCTTGCGCGCCCTTTTAGTTCCAGATAACAAGATTTCAATACGCCGAGAATCTGAGGAGGGATAAATGGCTAGAGTTGCATTGGTAACGGGTGGATCACGGGGCATTGGCGCCGCCATTTCTGTGGCGCTGAAGGCCGCGGGCTATCAGGTTGCCGCAAATTATGCGGGCAACGACGAAGCCGCCGCCGCCTTTACCAAGGAAACGGGCATCCCGACCTATAAATGGTCTGTGGCCGAGTATGACGCCTGCGCCGCGGGTATCAAACAGGTCGAGGCCGACCTTGGCCCGGTCGATGTGCTGGTGAACAATGCAGGCATCACGCGCGATGCCATGTTCCACAAGATGACCCCGCAGCAGTGGAAAGAGGTGATCGACACCAACCTGACGGGCCTGTTCAACATGACCCATCCGCTGTGGTCCGGGATGCGCGACCGCAAGTTCGGCCGTGTCATCAACATTTCCTCGATCAACGGCCAGAAGGGTCAGGCGGGTCAGGCCAACTATTCGGCGGCCAAGTCGGGCGACCTTGGCTTTACCAAGGCGCTGGCGCAAGAAGGCGCGCGCGCAGGCATCACCGTGAACGCGATCTGCCCCGGCTATATCGGAACCGAGATGGTGCGCGCCATCGACGAAAAGGTGCTGAACGAACGGATCATCCCGCAAATCCCCGTGGGCCGCTTGGGCGAACCAGAGGAAATCGCGCGCTGTGTCGTGTTTCTGGCAGCCGAGGACGCAGGGTTCATCACCGGCGCAACGATCAGCGCGAATGGCGGGCAATTCTTCGTCTGATCGCCAGCACGCACTTGCAGTCGCACCACAAGAAGAAAGGGCCGTCCTTTTGGGGCGGCCCTGTTCTGTTACGCCTTGACGGCACCATTGGCCGGCTTGCGGCGGAAAAAGGCGATGATGCTTTGCATCATGTCTGCCATGGCCTGGGCCCGCAGCGCGCGCGCTTGGCGCATGATTGCGTCGTGGTCGATCTTGACGTTTTCTTCCAACATCGGACATCTCCTATGGATCTGTCCTCCCTGCCTGCAAAGATGACTGTGCGGTCAGCCTATTGCAAGGCCACAGCCCATGCGCTGCACGCAACCCCGCTGCGCTGGCCACGCAAGGCAGGGCTTGACGGCGCCTTGCGGCTGGCGTCTGGTCCCTGCGGACATCGCGGCAAGGGGGTTGTCAGTGACGCAAGGCAAGGCAACGATCATCGGGTTCAGCGCCGTGTTGATGTGGGCGCTGCTGGCGCTGTTGACCATTGAAACCGCGCCTGTGCCGCCGTTTCTGCTGAACGCGCTGTGTTTCGGGATCGGGGGCGTGATCGGCCTGATCTGGACCGCACGGCGCGGGTTTTCGGTGCTGCGCGGGGTGTCGTGGAAGGTCTATGCCTTTGGCACGGTGGGTCTGTTTGGGTATCATTTCCTGTATTTCACCGCTTTTCGCATCGCGCCCACTGCGGAAACCGGCCTGATCGCCTATCTGTGGCCCTTGTTCATCGTGCTGTTTTCCGGGCTTTTGCCGGGCGAACGGTTGCAACGGCAGCATATCCTTGGCGCCTTGATTGCCTTTGCCGGGGCGGCGCTGGTGGTGCTGCGGGGCGGCGTGGATCTGGGCGGCGCGTCAGCCCCGGGCCTGCTGCTGGGCTTTGCTTGCGCGCTGACCTGGGCGGGGTATTCGGTCGGGTCACGCTGGTTTGGTGCGGTGCCCACGGAAAGCGTCACGGTGTTTTGCCTTGCCACCGCGGGGCTGTCGCTGCTGGCCCATCTGGCCTTGGAGCAGACCATCTGGCCGCAGACCGGGATGGGCTGGCTTGCGGTCGTGCTGCTTGGCCTCGGGCCGGTGGGGCTTGCGTTCTTCACCTGGGATATCGGCATGAAGAAAGGCGACATCCAGCTTTTGGGCGTCGCTTCCTATGCAGCGCCGATGCTGTCAACGCTTGCCCTGATCGCCGCAAACAAGACCGAAGCGACGCCGGTGATCGCCTTGGCGGCCTTGTTGATCGCGGGGGGTGCGGCACTGGCGACACGCGCCAGTGCCAGAAAGATCACGCCTGAGACAGACGGGTGATTTCTTCCTTCAGCTTCATCTTCTGTTTCTTCATGTCGGCGATCTTCAACGCATCCGTGGCTGGGCTGCGCTGCTCCCGCTCTACCAGGTCCGAGAGGTGCTCATGCTTGCGGCGCAGTTCCTGCAGGTGCGAAGCAACGGTCATAATATCCCTCCTGTGAATGGTTCCTACAGGGCAAGTGCATCACAAGTGCCGAGTCGTGTCGCGCGAAATCGACCGCCGCAGCGCAGCGATTAGGGCGAATTCAGCGAAACAGCGCGCAGAGATCGGCGCCATCGCGCAAAACACCGCTCGCCTGTGGGGTGTAGCTTTCGCGGTCGCCATCATGGGCTGCCCCCGCATGCAGCACGAAGGGCGCCAGAAGGCGAAAGGCACCGCGCCCGCCCTTGCGCGCCTGCACAAGAACCCGCACGGCGGCCCGCCCCTGACGCGGGGCCAGCGGCAGCACCGCGATCGACCCCATCTTGGCCATGCCCGACAGAACATCCGGCAGGCCATCGGCGCCACAGATCAGCGTCAGCACACCGCCGGGGGCAAGCCGCCGGGCCCCCGCCTGCACCCAATCGGCCAGCGGCAAGGCGATATGCATCGCCTGCGCCCGCACCGGGTTGGGCGAAGGCGTTCCGGCGGGCGGGTAGTAGGGTGGGTTCATGATGACATGGTCAAACTCTACCCGCAGAGCGGGCGGCATGTTGGACAGATCGCCCTGATGCACCTGCATATCCATGCCGTTGCGCATGGCGTTGCGGCGGGCCAGATCGGCATAGGCCGGTTGCAGTTCAAGCCCTGCCACATGCAGCCCGGGCACCCGCGCCGCAAGGCAAAGGCTGGCCGCCCCGGCGCCGCAGCCGATATCAAGCACGCGCTGCCCCGGGCGCGCCGGGCAGGCCGCGGCAAGCAGAACCGGGTCGGTGGCCGCCCGATACCCCTTTATGGGCTGCAACAGGCGCAGCCGACCGCAGAGGAATTTGTCGTCAGACAGATCCGCATCTGCGAACTGGGCGATGGGTGCATCAGGCTCCGGGGTCGATGCCATTGTCGTGCAAAACCGCTCTGGCCAGAAACAGATCCTGTTCGCGCACCATAAGGCGGCGCGGCAAAATACCCAGACTGCCATCAAGGACGCTCATGTGGACGTCCATTTCAAAGGTCGCTATACCCTCGCCAGACAGCAGGGCCTGCGCAAAGGCGATCACGGTGGGGTCGGTGGTGCGAAGCAGCTCTTTCATCGGTCCAGAGTTACGGTCTTTTCGACGAAAAGGCGAGAGTGGAGCACACAGGGGATGGGTTTGGATCAGACTGCACCAGAGCGCGCGGCGCAAAAGCCGCAGGAACGCTTGGCCGCGTGGCTGTCCGGCGACATGGATGCCGTCAATCTGCTGATCCGGGACCGGATGGCAAGCGAACATGCGCCGCGAATTCCCGAAGTGACGGCGCATCTGATCGAGGCGGGGGGCAAGCGGTTGCGCCCGATCCTGACGCTCGCGGCGGCGCGCCTGTTCGGCTATGACGGGCCCTATCATGTGCATCTGGCCGCGACGGTCGAATTCATTCACACGGCAACGCTGCTGCATGACGACGTGGTTGACGAAAGCAAGCAGCGGCGCGGGCGGCCCACGGCGAATCTTTTGTGGGACAACAAGTCCAGCGTGCTGGTGGGCGACTATCTTTTTGCCCGCAGCTTTCAGTTGATGACAGAAACCAACAACATGCGGGTGCTGGCCATTCTGTCCAATGCCTCGGCGGTGATCGCCGAGGGCGAGGTGCTGCAACTGACCGCAGCGCAGGATCTGCGCACGACCGAGGCGATTTACCTGCAAGTGGTGCGCGGCAAGACGGCGGCGCTGTTTTCGGCGGCGACCGAGGTGGGCGGGGTGATCGCCGGCGCCAGCGCGGATCAGGTGCAGGCGCTGTTCGACTATGGTGATGCGCTGGGAATAGCGTTTCAGATCGTCGATGATCTGCTGGACTACGGTGGCACCGATGCGGTGATCGGCAAGAACACCGGCGATGATTTCCGCGAACGCAAGCTGACGCTACCGGTCATCAAGGCGGTGGCCGTGGCCAGCCCCGAGGAACGTGCCTTTTGGGAGCGTGTGATTGAAAAGGGCGACCAGCGCGACGGCGATCTGGAACAGGCCCGCGCGATCATGGCCCGCCACGGCGCGATGGAAGCGGCGCGGCAAGATGCCTTGATGTGGGCGGGCCGCGCCCGCGCCGCGGTGCAGGGTTTGCCTGCGCATCCGCTGCGCGACATGCTGGCAGACCTTGCTGACTATGTCGTGGAACGGATCAGCTGATCATCCGCGCGGGTGCCACCCACCAGCCGGGCTGGGCGGCCTGCACCGCGCGGGCTGCGGCCTGTGCGGTCGCCTCCTCGGCGAACAGTCCAAAGCAGGTCGCGCCAGAGCCTGACATCCGCGCGATCAGGCATCCGGGCTGCGCCGAAAGCGCCTCCCTGACCTGACCGATGACCGGGGCGAGCGCGATGGCCGCGGGTTCCAGATCGTTGCGCATCAGACGCAGGAACCCTGCCAGGGCGGCAAGCGACGGCACGGGGCCAAGGTCGGCTGGCATTGGCGGATTGTCCTTGCGCGGCAAAGCCTTGAACACAGACGGGGTGGACAGGGCGACCGAGGGATTGGCAAGAACCAACCAGCCTTGCGGCAGGTCTGGAACTGGCTCCAACCGCTCGCCCACACCTTGCATCCGCAGGGCGCGCGGGTTCAGGCAGACCGGCACATCTGCGCCAAGGCCAAGGATGGCGCCAGCCTCGGGCATCGGCATGTGGCCAAGGCGCGCCAACGCCCGCAGCGTTGCCGCCGCATCGGTGGACCCGCCCCCGATCCCCGATGCGATCGGCAGCACCTTGTGCAGCGTCAGCGCCGCGGGCACGCCGATCAGACGGGCGGCGCGCAGGACAAGGTTGTTGTCATCCACGGCAAGCGCGCCCGATTGCGGCCCGGTGATCGTCAGGGCGAAATCCGCTGCGGCGCGCGCAGTGATCTGATCCCCCACCTCGGCAAAGACCACAAGACTGTCGAGCAGATGGTAGCCATCGGCGCGCTGGCCGGTGACATGCAGCGTCAGATTGATCTTCGCGGGTGCGAATTCGACCGCCTCAGTTGCCATTCGTCACCGCACGAAGCGGGGGCGCCCCTTCTTCGGCCAGAACGGCATCAAGGCCGATCTCCAGCTTGCGGCGGATGCGGACGGCGTCTTTTTCTTCCGGGTTGAACGACAGGGCACGGCGCCATTGAAAGCGCGCCTCAAGCTGGCGGCCCACCGCCCAATAGACATCGCCCAGATGATCGGTCACGACCGGATCGACGGGTTCCAGCAGGCTGGCACGTTCCATCTGCGGCAAGGCATCTTCATACCGGCCAAGCCGGAAATAGGCCCAGGCCAGACTGTCGATGATGTAACCCGCATCGGGGCGGGCGGCGACGGCGCGTTCGATCATGCCAAGCGCCTCGTCCAGATTTTCGCCGCGATCCACAAAGCTGTAGCCCAGATAGTTCAACACCTGCGGTTGATCTGGGTTCAGCTCCAGCGCCTTGCGGAAATCGGCTTCGGCCTTGTCCCATTGCCCGGACCGTTCATGGGCGATGCCGCGCGAATAGAACAGGCCCCAGTGGCGCAATTCGGGCTGTGTCACCAGCGCCGCACCCACATCATAGGCGGCGGCGGCTTCGGTAAAACGCTCCTCACGCCGCAGGGCATCGCCATAGGCGACATGAACGATCAGCTGGTCGGGATGGCTTTGCGCCAGCGCCTTGAGAAGGCCGATCGCATCTTCGGCCCGGTCGAGCGAGGTGAGGGATTGCGCACGGCCAATTTCGGCGGCGTGAAACGCGGGATGATCCTTGGGCAACAGGGCGTAAGTGTCTGCCGCCAGCTCATACTGGCCCATCTGCTGCAACAGACCCGCCGTCAGCAAAAGCGAATCCGAATGGTCGGGGGCAAGGGCAAGGGCAGAGCGGGCATAGATCAAGGTATAGCCATCCTCTGCCTCGCCGTTCAGCGCGACGGCAACGGTGAAGAACACCTCGGCAATGCCGTCCTTTGCGCTGCGCACCACGTCAAAAGGCAAGGGTGTGCGGGTTGCAAGCTGCGCCCGCAACGCCACCAGTTCCGGTTCGGGATCGGCGCCAAAGCTGCGCTCGATCAGGGCAAGCGCGTCGTCATACCGCTCCAGCTGGCTCAGGATCTGGACATGGGCGATCACGCCACGGCGGTTCACAACCAAGGGCCCCTCGGCCTCACCCGACAGGATCGCATCGGCGCCTTCGAAATCGCCCACGGCGGCAAGGGCCAGCGCCTTGTGATACAGGCCAAAGGCCTTCAACCCTTCGGTCGCGGCAAGGGCATCAAAGGCGGCAACCGCTTCGGACATCCGGCCCTTGCCGAATTCGGCCCAGGCGGCCACCAGATCATCCAGCAGATTGCCGATCTTGCGGGTTTCGGGCAAGGCAAGGATGGCATCGTAATCCTCGGCCTGCACGTCGCGCACCAGCAGCGCGATATTGGCGCCTATCGTGCGCTCTCCCAGTTCGGTCAGGGTCTGGGCATGGTCTGCCGCCTTGGCAAAATCGCCGACGCCGGTAAAGGAAAGGACCGCGCCCTCAAGCAGAACCAGATTGGTCGGGTCGGCTTCCAACGCACGGGCGAACCAGTAGGTGCCCTCGCGGAAACTGTTCTGAATCGCGGCAGAGCGCGCCGCGAGATAGGCCCCTGCATCCTGCCCCTGGGTGGTGGTCGGGTCGGTGTCGGTTTGCGCGATCAGCGCCGCGGGCGACACCGACAAAAGCACCGCCAACAGAAGGGCAGTCAAGGAGGGCGGCAAGGCATGAGGCATGGAGGCACTTTTCATCTGGAGGCCCGCCAAAGCTAGCCCCCGCCTGCGGCGCTTGCAATGGCGGCAGGCAGGAACCGGCGCTGATCGCGCAAATGTCAGACCAGACGCAGCAGCCCGAGCAGAAGGATCGCCAGAACCGGCAGCCCGATCAGGATCAGCGGCACATTCAGCCAGTGGCGCGACGGTTTCGGACCAAGCACCGGATAGACCACAGGCCACCGCCCGCTTTGCGCCGCCTTGGTCAGGACCGTGACGCCCAGCGGCAGCCGCACGCCAAACAACGGCTTGGCCGGCAGGGGCCAGCCGGGCCTCAGGCGACGTGTCTCGTCCCGGTGGTGGAACCGCGGCTCATACCCTGTCAGGTCCACCGAAAATTCCTTGGCGAAGGCCTCGATGAAGGCGCGCGCCGCCTCGCCATCGATATCCAGCGCGGCCAGCACATCAGCCTCGTGCAGCCGGGTAAGACGGCGGCCCGACACACGCTCGACGAAAGCCAGGATGTCAGCACGCTCCGGACCGTTCATGGCGCGTCACATGTTGGGATAATTCGGCCCGCCACCCCCTTGCGGTGTGGTCCAGACGATATTCTGCGACGGATCCTTGATGTCGCAGGTCTTGCAATGCACGCAGTTCTGGAAGTTGATCACAAAGCGCGGGTCCTTGCCCTCTTCGGCGACCACTTCATAAACCCCCGCCGGGCAATAGCGTTGCGCCGGTTCGGCGTATTTGGGCAGGTTGACCGCAATCGGGACGGATGGGTCCTTGAGCTTCAAATGTGCGGGCTGCGCCTCGTCATGGTTGGTAAAGCTGTAGGCCACATTGGTCAGCCGGTCAAAGGACAGCTTGCCATCGGGCTTGGGATAGTCGATCGGCGCGAAATCCTTGGCAAGCCCGGTGGCTTGGGCATCGGATTTTCCGTGCTTGAGCGTGCCGAACACGGAAAAGCCAAGCGTATTGGTCCACATGTCAAGGCCACCGCCCATCAGGCTGGCCACCAGCCCGTATTTCGACCACAGGGGTTTGACGTTGCGCACTTTTTTCAGGTCGCGGCCAATCGCTCCGCCGCGCACCTCGGCCTCGTAGGCCGCCAGTTCGTCACCCGAACGCCCGGCCTTGATCGCGGCATGGGCGGCCTCTGCCGCGGCCTTGCCCGACAGCATGGCGTTGTGATTGCCCTTGATGCGGGGCACGTTGACCATGCCGACGCTGCACCCCAAAAGCGCGACCCCGGGCGCCACCATCTTTGGCATCGACTGATATCCGCCTTCGGAAATCGCCCGCGCGCCATAGGCCACGCGCTTTCCGCCCGCCAGAAGATCGGCCACCATCGGGTGATGCTTGAACCGCTGGAATTCCATATAGGGGTAAAGATGCGGGTTTTCGTAGTTCAGGTGCACCACGAAGCCGACATAAACCTGATTGTTTTCCAGATGATAGATGAAGGATCCGCCACCCGCATTGCTGCCCAGCGGCCAGCCCATCGTGTGCGTGACCGTGCCAAGCCGGTGCTTGGCGGGGTCGATTTCCCAGATTTCCTTCATGCCAAGGCCGAATTTCTGCGGGCAATGGCCTTTGGACAGGTCGTATTTTTCAATCACCTGCTTGGCCAGACTGCCGCGCACGCCTTCGGACAGGAAAACATACTTGCCGTGCAGTTCCATCCCCGGCTCATAACTCGGGCCGGGCGCGCCGGTTGCGGGATCGCGGCCGAATTCGCCCGCAACCACACCAGCCACGCGATCGCCATCGAACACCAGTTCCGAACAGGACATGCCGGGGAAAATCTCTACCCCCAGGCCCTCGGCCACACCCGCCATCCAGCGGCAGACATTGGCCATCGAGACGATGTAATTGCCGTGATTGTTCATCAAGGGCGGCATCGGAAAGTTGGGAATGCGGATCTGGCCCGCCGGGCCAAGCATGTAGAAATTGTCTTCCTGCACCAGTGTCTTGATCGGCGCGCCCATGGTGCGCCAGTCGGGCAACAGCGCGTCAAGACCCGCCGGGTCCAGCACCGCGCCCGACAGGATATGCGCGCCCACCTCGGACCCTTTTTCCAGCACGACGACCGACAGGTCACTGTCAAGCTGCTTCAGCCGGATCGCGGCGGAAAGGCCCGCGGGGCCCGCGCCGACGATCACCACGTCATAATCCATCTTCTCGCGGGTGATCTGGCTCATCTGTCGTCTCCGGCTGGCGGGCTGCGCCCGTATCTGCTGTGGAACCCGTGTCAGGTTTGAAAATCTAGCTGGCCACGTCATTGCCCGAGGTCAAGCCCTTGGTCAACCGTAACGCAACATCACGTTTCCGCATCGCAGCATTGCCGCAATATTCTTTCCCATGGGCGACAAGCCGCTGCCCGATCTCGCCATCGCCTCTTGCAATTCGTCCCGCCTTCCGCTTGGGTGACAGGACGTAGTGCCGGGCCATGGCCCCCGACAGGGGCCGTGGCCTCCCTTTTCGTGGAAGATGACGATGGAAAAGATCCCGATGACCCGCGGTGGGTATGATGCTCTGGATGAGGAGCTGAAGATCCTGAAATCCGTGGAACGCCCCGCCGTGATCCGCGCCATTGCAGAGGCGCGCGAACATGGCGATCTGTCGGAAAACGCCGAATACCATTCTGCCCGCGAAAAACAGTCCTTCATCGAGGGCCGGATCAAGGAGATCGAAGGCATCCTGTCGCTGGCCGAGGTGATCGATCCGACCAAGCTGTCGGGAGCGATCAAGTTCGGGGCGACCGTCACGCTGGTTGACGAAGACACGGATGAGGAAAAGACCTATCAGATCGTCGGCGAGACCGAGGCCGAGATCGAGAACGGGCTTCT
>JALOSF010000176.1 GCA_025458525.1 Cypionkella sp.
TTCGGCAATTCGATCGGCACGCCCACCGTCAGCAACGGGGCGGCCACCATGAAGATGATGAGCAAGACCAGCATGACATCCACAAACGGCGTGATGTTGATTTCCGACATGGCGCGCGACTTGCGCCGCCCGCGCCCCCGGCGTCCGCCGCCCCCGCCCCCTTGAACAACCCCTGCCCCCATGGCCTAGGCGTCCAACTGGCGCGAAAGGATTGTCGCGAATTCATCGGCAAAAGCTTCATACCCGCCGACGATCCGGTCACTGTCGCTGTTCAGCTTGTTATACGCCACCACCGCAGGAATGGCCGCCACAAGGCCGATGCCTGTGGCCATCAGCGCCTCGGCAATCCCCGGCGCCACCGTGGCAAGGTCCGTGTTCTGCGTCGCCGCGATCTCCGTGAACGCATGCATGATCCCGTAAACCGTGCCGAACAGCCCGATGAACGGTGCCGTCGACCCCACGGTTGCCAGAAAGCCCACGCCGCTGTTCAACCGCTCACTCTCGCGCGCGATGGCGACGTTCATCGCCCGGTCGATCCGGCTTTGCGCCCCGGCGATCAGCCCGCCATCCTGCCGGTGACTGCGCCGCCATTCCAGCATACCGGCCGCAAAGATCTTTTCCGATGCACCATCCGGTTGCGCCCCGATCTTTTCGAACAGTTCGTCCAGCGGCTCGCCGGACCAGAAGGCGCGGTCAAACACCTCGGCCTCGCGCTTGCTGGCGCGGTAAAGGATGTACTTCTGGACGATGATCGCCCATGACCAGAACGACATCACCAAAAGCCCGATCATGACGAGCTTGACCGTGACGGTCGCCTGCAGGAAGAGGCCGAGCACCGAGAAATCAATCTCTTGTGCCGCCGCGAGTGCTTCTGTTTCCATACGCCTGCTCTGCTTGTTGGGCGGTCTATGTGCCGCCGTTTGACGTGATTCTACAGGCAAATGAAGGGGAATGCCAACACATCCGCTTGAGGATGCAGGTTTCTGCCGCAATCCGCACAATCTGCCGCGGGCAAATGGCGCGTCACGACAGGGGGCGGGCCTCGTCTGTCAGCATGATGGGGATGCCGTCCCGCACCGGAAAGGCCAGATTGGCCGCCTTTGACACGAGTTCTGCGCGGTCGGCATCATAGTGCAGCGGGCCTTGCGTCAGGGGGCAAACCAGCGCCTCGAGCATGCGGCGGTCAACCTCTGGGACGTCGGTCACTGCATGACCTCTTCGCCGGTTCCGCCGCGCAATGCGAATTCCAGCAGTGTGACCAGTGTTTCGCGCCGTGTGGTCAGGGACGGGGCCTCAAGCAGCGCCTGCTTGTCTTCGGGATCAAACGGGCACAGCATCGACAGCGAGTTGATCAGCAATTCAGGGTCGGCATCGTTCAGGCTGCCCCAATCGGTCGACATCTCCATCGCCGCAAAATACCGCCCCAGCAATTTGAGAAAGACCTCACGGTCAAAATGCCGGTCATCTTCGGTCGGGCCAAGGTCGCGGGCAAAGGCCGACCATTCGACATTGCAACGGCGATAGGGCGTAAAGCCCTGAACCTCGTCCTTGACGCGGAAACGGCTGATGCCGGACAGCGTGATCATATAGCGCCCGTCCTCGGTTTCCGAAAACCCGGTCAGGCGGCCGGCACAGCCAATGGCATGCAGGCGCTTTTCGGTAGACCCGGCCGGCATGTCGCGCGGCTGGATCATGCCGATCAGCCGGTGCTTGGTCTTCATCGCGTCTTCCAGCATCTGCAGGTAACGCGGTTCAAACAGATGCAGCGGCAGGCGGGCGCGCGGCAAAAGCAGGGCGCCCGGCAAAGGAAACACCGGGATCGTCTCGGGGAGGTCGGCCGATTTCATCATGTGGTGAACCTAGCCCGCCGCGGCGATCAGGCAAATATCATTGATGACAGGCGACGGCGGCCCTTCAATGCAACCGGGTCCGTGGGTTTGAGGGCGTCAAAAATGATCATCAACTGGGTCTTGGCCGCCCCGTCATTCCATGCGCGGTCACGGCGGAACAGGTCAAGCAGCTCATCAACGGCCTCTTCGATCTTGCCACTGGCATGCAGGGCAAGGGCAAGGTCAAAGCGGGCCTGATGATTGGCAGGCTCTGCCTCGACCGCGCGACGCAGGTCATCCTCTGGCCCGGCGCTGGCCGCCTGCCGGGCAAGCTCCAGCTGGGCCCGGGCGGCCTCGACCTCGACCGATTTCGCGATCTTGGCGGGGGCGGCATTCAGCAGCGCCTCGACCTGATCAAGGTCACCGATGGCAAGGTAGGCGCGCGCAAGGCCGCCATAGGCGGGGGCGTTTTCAGGCTCTTCGCCCAGGATGGCGGCAAAGGTTTCGGCGGCGTCCGCAGCGGCACCCTCGGCCAGCATTTCCTCAGCCGCGGCGATGGCATCAGCAAGGCCACCGTCGCCGCCAAGGGCTGCGACGCGGTCAATGAACGCCTTGATTTCCGACCCGGGCTGCGCGCCCTGAAAGCCATCGACGGGCTGGCCCTGCCAGAAGGCATAGACGGTGGGGATGGATTGGATGCGCAGTTGGGCAGCGATGCGTGGATTCTGGTCAACGTCGATTTTCACAAGGCGGACTTTGCCCTTGGCGGCAGTGACGGCCGCCTCAAGCGCGGGCGTCAGCTGTTTGCAGGGCCCGCACCAGGTGGCCCAGAAATCGACGATGATCGGGGTGGTCTTGCTGGCCTCGATCACATCCTTCATGAAGGTGGCCTCGGTGCCGTCTGTGATCAGATCGGCCGCAGGGGCTGTGGCTTCGCCCATTCCGAACATGGTTGTGCTCCTTTGCCGCGGGTTGGGGCCTATATGGCGCTTGGGGCGGAAAAGGGGAAGGGGGGTTTGGGGGCGCTCTTCGCTCCCCTCCGGTCGCTCATCGCTGGGTCAAGCGAAGAACGACCGCAAGGGAGCGATGAGCGGTCTGCTTCAGGTCAGCCACACCCGCCCATAGGGCGGCAATACCACAGCACCGGCATGCAGTTGCACCGGATTATCCGACAAGGCGTCGTGCATGATGCTGGCCCCTGCCCCTTGCACAAGCGTCTCTGGCACGTTCAGCCAGCCTTCGGTGAAGTTGAACAGGCAAACGACCGCCCCTGTCGGCGCCATGCGCGACACCGCGAAAAGCCCCGGCACACCATGGCGGATGATGCGCGTCGCGTGCCCTGCATGCAGCGCATCCGTGGCCGCCCGGCGCGCAAGGATATGCTTGACGCCCTGATAGACCCGCGCCGATGGCGCATCGCCCGT
>JALOSF010000019.1 GCA_025458525.1 Cypionkella sp.
GATGTGCCGCAGCGCGAAACCGGGATGACGGCTTATGAGATGATGCTGTCGGAATCGCAAGAACGCATGCTGATGGTTCTGAAACCGGAACTCGAAGACGTGGCCCGGGCGATTTTTGCCAAATGGGATCTGGATTTCGCCATCGTCGGCGAAACCATCCCCGAAGACCGTTTCCTGATCCTGCATGGCAATGACGTCAAGGCCGATCTGCCGCTGTCGAAACTGTCCTCGACCGCGCCCGAATATGACCGCCCTTGGGTCGAGACGCCACCCGCAGCCCCCTTGGCCGAGGTGCCCGCCATCGCGCCGCTTGACGGCCTGCGCGCGCTGATCTCCAGCCCCAGCTATGCCCACAAGGCCTGGGTGTGGGAGCAATATGACAGCCAGGTCGGGGCCGATACCATGGTGACGCCCGGCCTGCCTGCGGGCGTCGTGCGGGTGCATGGTACGCACAAGGCGTTGGCCTTCACCTCGGACGTGACCCCGCGCTATGTCAAGGCCAACCCGTTCGAGGGCGGCAAGCAGGCCGTGGCCGAAGCCTATCGCAACCTGACCGCGATGGGCGCCACCCCGCTGGCCACGACCGACAACCTGAACTTCGGCAACCCCGAAAAGCCGGAAATCATGGGTCAGCTTGTGGGCGCGATCAAAGGGATCGGCGCAGCCGTCGCGGCCCTCGATATGCCCATCGTGTCGGGCAACGTCTCGCTTTACAACGAAACCGATGGCTCTGGCATCCTGCCCACGCCCACCATCGGCGCGGTCGGCATCTTGCACAATCTTGGCGATCTGATCCATGGCACGCCAAAGACCGGCGATCTTGCGGTTCTGGTCGGCGCGCCGGGCAGCCATCTTGGCCAGTCCGCGCTGCTCGCCGAAGCGGCCGGGATCGAGGCGGGCGATGCCCCCCCCGTCGATCTGGCCGCGGAAAAGCGGCATGGCGATTTCATCCGCGCCCAGGCCAAGGCGCTGCGCTGCTGCACCGATCTGTCCGATGGCGGGCTTGCGCTTGCCGCCTTCGAAATGGCCGAGGCAGCGGGGCTTGGCGTCGATCTGGAAAGCGCCGATATCGCCCAGCTGTTTGGCGAAGATCAGGCGCGCTATCTGGTCGCGCTTGACCCGGCGCAGTTTCACAGCCTGAAGGGCGCGGCCCATGCGGCGGGCGTTCCGCTGTCGGTCGTGGGGCGTTTTGGCGGCGACACCGTCACGCTCGGCGGCCATTCGGCCCCGCTTGCAGAGTTGAGCGCCACCTATCGCCACGCTTTCGCACAGGTCCTTGGCGTCTGACGCGCCAAGCTGCGCCTTGCAGCTTTGCCGCGCCACGCCTAGATTTGTCCAAAGACAAGAACAGGAGCCGCCCATGCCCATCGACGCCCGCGACATCGAAACCCTGATCCGAGCCAGCTTTCCACAGGCGCGCATCACGGTGCAGGGCGATGACGGACAGCATTTTTCGGCCGAAGTGGTGGACGAATCCTTTCGTGGCCTGAACCGCGTGCAGCAACAGCGCGCGGTTTATGCCGCCCTGAAAGGCAAGATGGATGGCGCACATGGCGAACTCCACGCGCTCGCCCTCACCACCCGCGCCCCCGATTAACCAAAGGATCAGCCAGATGAGCGCACAAGACCAGATCAAGGACACCATCACCAAGAACGATGTGGTGTTGTTTATGAAAGGCACCAAGATGATGCCGCAATGCGGGTTCTCGTCCCGCGTCGCCGGGGTTCTGAACTACATGGGCGTTGACTTTGCCGATGTGAACGTGCTGGCCGATGCCGAAATCCGCCAAGGCATCAAGGATTTCAGCGACTGGCCCACCATCCCGCAGCTCTATGTGAAGGGCGAATTCATCGGCGGCTGCGACATCGTCACCGAAATGACCCTGTCGGGTGAGCTTGACGCGCTGTTCGAAGCCAAGGGCGTTGCCTTTGACAAGGACGCCGCCAACAAGATCCGCGAAGCGAACGCTTAAGGCATCACCTTAACTTTGCCCCGCAACCCATAGAAAAGGTCCGCATTTTGCGGGCCTTTCATCATTCCAAGGTGGTGCAGGCAAGGATTTGCGTCTCGACCCCGTCCTCGCGCCAAAAGATCGTCGCCTCGGCCCCCTTTGACCACAGCACATAGCTCGCCCCACCCGAGGGCCAGGAATACTTCGCGCCCGAGGCTGCGACTTCCTGATACAGCAGGATCTGTTCGCCCTCGATATGCATCACCAGCACGGACTCCTGCTCTCCGGTGACAAAGGTCGCGGGGATCTGCACGTCGCGATCGCAGGTATAGCGCACGTATTGCACGTTCAGCCCTTCGGCAAAGCCGGGCGTGGCAAGGCCAAGCGCCGCAAGCCCCAGCGCGGCAAAACCAAGGACGGTCTTCATGCTTTCGTCCTTTCCTCGATACGCTCGGCCAAGGCTTCGGCACGGGCCGCGATTTCGGCCATGGTTTCAAAAACCTGCGGCGGAATGACCGGCACCTCGATCTTTTCCGGCTGCGGGGCGGGCCGCGCCTCCAGCTTGGCCAGTTTTTCCTTCAGCTGGCGGTTCTCATCCTCGACCGCCGCCGTCTTGTCGGCCAGCATCAACCCCGACATGAGCAGCATCCGCGCCTCGGGCAGACGCCCCATCTGCTGCACCAATGGCTCGGCTTCCGCGTTCAGCATCGCCGCCGCCGCACGCAGGAAATGTTCTTCGCCGCTCTGACAGGCCACCTGAAAGTCGCGCCCGCCGATGGTGATCGTGACATCAGGCATTCTGCACCTCCTCCTCGGCCGGGGCTGCCAGCGGCTCCAGCGCCGCGATCAGCTCGTCAAGTTCGGCCGCTTCGGCCGCGCGCAGCGCCCGCAAGGCCTCAAGCTCGGTCAGCATCGCCTTGTTGATCAGATGCGGCTCGACCCGGCCCTCGGCCTGCGCCTCGGTCATCAGCCGCAACTGCTCGCGCAGCGACACCACGGTTTTCTTCAGCCGCTGCACCTCCAGCCCCTGCACGTCAAGCAGCTTGGTCAGCCGATCCACCTCGGCCTCCAGCGCCTGCTGCTTGCCGCTGTCCTGCTGCCCGCGCAGCGCGCGCACCCGCTCGTTCAGCTGGGCACTCAGCATGCGTTCTTCGTCCAGCGCCTCGTTCAGCCGGGCAATCTCTGCCTCGGCCACCCCGTCGGCAAGTGTGGCAACCGGCGCGCCCGCCTCGGACCCCACCTGCTCGACCCCTGCGCCAATCCGCATCAGCGCGGCGGTGATGCGGCGCTCCAATTCGGCTATGTTATCCATGCCCCCTCTTTCCCGGCTGCCCCGGTGTCTTGCTTCGGTCAGTGTCTGACCCGTCTGCGGCACATCGGCCAACGTGCGAATCGCTCCGATCGCCGTCTTGGGTGATCTTAACCCAATCCGCATCCAAGGAACGCCCCATATCGTCAAGACCTTGCCCGGCGTGCTTGATCTTGCCGCAGGGGGTGGTAAGGAACCCCAACCGCCCCATCAGCACGAGGATTATGGCCTTGGATATCCAGACCCTGCGCGACCGTCACCCCGATCACTGGATGCGCGCCACCGCCATCCGCGCCCTGACGCTCGATGCCGTCGCCGCCGCCAATTCGGGCCATTCCGGCATGCCGATGGGCATGGCCGATGTGGCGACCGTGCTGTTTGCCAATCACCTCAAGTTCGATGCAAGCGCGCCGCGCTGGCCGGACCGCGACCGGTTCATCCTGTCGGCAGGGCATGGCTCGATGCTGCTTTACAGCCTGATGTATCTGACCCGCTACCCGGACATGACGCTGGACCAGGTGAAGAATTTCCGCCAATGGGGCGCGATCACCGCAGGCCACCCGGAATACGGCCATGTCTCGGGCGCGGAAACCACCACCGGCCCGCTGGGTCAGGGCATTTCCAACGCCGTCGGCTTTGCGATGGCCGAGGAATCGCTGCGCGCCCGTTGGGGGGCCAAGGTGCAGGATCACTACACCTATGTGATCGCGGGCGACGGCTGCCTGATGGAAGGCGTCAGCCAAGAGGCCATCGGTCTGGCCGGCAAGCACAAGCTCAGCCGCCTGATCGTGCTGTGGGATGACAACGGGATCACCATCGACGGCAAGGTGTCGATCGCCGATGTGACCGATCAAAAGGCGCGCTTTGCCGCAAGCGGTTGGGATGTGTTTTCCTGCGACGGGCACGATCCCGAGGATATCGACCGCGCCATCACCGCCGCCAAGGCCAGCCCCGGCCCGGCGATGATCGCCTGCAAGACGCATATCGCGATCGGCCATGCGGCGCAGGACACGTCCAAGGGCCATGGCGCGCTGACCGACAAGGCGCAATTGCAGGCCGCCAAGGATGTCTATGGCTGGCCGGGCGGGCCGTTCGAGGTGCCTGCCGACGTGAAGTCCTGGTGGGAAGCCGTTGGCGCCAAAGGCAAATCCGCGCGTGCGGAATGGGAGGCGCGGCTTGCCGCCTTGTCGCCCGCGAAACAGGCCGAATTTGCCCGCATCTTTGCCGGCGACGCGCCAAACAAACTGGCCGCCACCATTCGCGCGGTCAAGAAGCAGGCCGTGGAAGACCTGCCCAAGCTCGCCACCCGCGCGGCATCGGAAAAGGTGCTGGCAGCGGTCAACCCGGTGATGCAGGAAACCATCGGCGGCTCGGCCGACCTGACGGGGTCGAACAACACCAAGACGGCCGATCTGGGCGTGTTCTCGCCCGAGGATCGCAAGGGCCGCTATGTCTATTACGGCATCCGCGAACACGGGATGGCGGCGGCGATGAACGGCATGGCCCTGCACGGTGGCGTGCGCCCCTATGGCGGCACCTTCATGTGCTTTACCGACTATGCCCGCCCGTCGATGCGCCTGTCGGCCCTGATGCAGGTTCCGGTGGTCTATGTGATGACCCACGACTCCATCGGTCTGGGCGAGGATGGCCCGACCCACCAGCCGGTCGAACATCTGGCGATCAGCCGCGCCACGCCGAACACCTACGTCATCCGCCCCGCCGATCTGGTCGAAACCGCCGAGGCCTGGGAAGTGGCGCTGTCGTCGAAAACCACGCCCACCGTGCTGGCGCTCAGCCGCCAGAACCTGCCTGCGGTGCGCAAAACCCACACCAACCAGAACCTTGTCGCCAAGGGCGGCTATGTGCTGGAGGAGGCGACCGGCAAGCGTCAGGTCATCCTGATGGCGACCGGGTCCGAGGTGGAAATCGCGCTGAAGGCCCGCGCCCTGCTCGAGGCCGAAGGGATCGGCACCCGCGTCGTCTCGCTCCCCTGCTGGGAGTTGTTCGAGGAGCAGGATCAGGCCTATCGCCGCAAGGTGCTGCCGCCCGGCGCGGTGCGTGTGGCGATCGAGGCGGGCATCCGCTTTGGCTGGGACCGCTGGCTGTTCGGCGAAGGCGGCAAGCGCGAGAAATCGGGCTTCATCGGGATGCACGGCTTTGGCGCCTCGGCCCCGGCGGAACGGCTTTATGCCGAATTCGGGATCACGGCAGAGGCGACGGCGGCCAAGGCCAAATCGCTGCTCTGACCGGCAACGGGGGAAAGGCGCGGTCCCACGGGCCGCGCAGGCAGCCCCGCGATCAGGCGCCCCAGGTTCGGCGCAACACCGCCATCCAGTTGCCCCAGGCCAGCTTTTGCAGCAGCGCCTTGTCGATCCCGTGATCGCGCAGCGCCTGCACCAGCACCGGAAGACCCGTGACATCGCCGATCGGGGCGGGAATGGTCGCGCCATCAAAATCTGACCCGAAGCCCACATGATCGGGCCCCAGATGTGTCAGCAGATGATCCAGATGCCGCAGCAAAGGATCAAGCGTCATGTCGGGCGACTTGCGGCCATCCTCGCGCAGGAACACGGTCGCGAAATTTATCCCCACCATGCCACCCGTGTCGCGGATCATCGCCAATTGCCGATCCGTCAGATTGCGGGTCGAAGGCGTGACCGACCAGGCGTTGGAATGGGTGGCGACCAGCGGCGCGTCGGACAGGCGCGCCACATCGTCAAACCCCTTTGCGTTCAGATGGCTGACATCAATCAGGATCCCCAGCGCATTACAGGCCCGCACCAGCCGCGCCCCCGCCTCTGTCAGCCCCGGCCCGGTATCGGGATCGCCCGGAAAGCGGAAGGGCACGCCATGGCCAAAGATCGTCGGCCTGCTCCACACCGGGCCAAGGGAGCGCAGGCCAAGCCCGTGGAACCGGTGCAGCATCTCGCAGCCCGGATCGATGGCCTCGGCCCCCTCCATATGCATGACACCGGCAATCGCCCCCTCCTGCCGCGCCGCCTCGATCTCGGCGACGGTATGGCACAGCCGAAAGGCCCCGCCGCTGGCCTGCGCCATCCAGTGCAGATCGTCGGCCATACGATGCGCCACATGCAAGGCGGTGTGCTGCGGCACGGGGTCCGGCAGGGGCAGGTCATAGGGCGGTGCATCCATCATCGCATCCAACCCCGCCGAGGCCGCCCCCCCGGAAGACGGGACATAGATCGCGAACATCCCGCCGCCAAAGCCCGCGGCCTGCATGCGTGGCAGATCAAGATGGCCCTTGCCATCGCCGCGCAACCAGATCTCGTCTCGCCGCTCGGGTGCGGAAAACAGCCGCAACAGCAAATCGTTATGCCCGTCGAACACCGGGGTTGGGCGATGGCCGGTCATCGCACCGCCCACCCCTGATCGCGGCGCACCGGCGCAAGGCCGCGCAGGCGCAGCGCATTGGTCAGCACGAACACCGATGACAGCGCCATGGCCCCCGCCGCCAGCACCGGCGACAGGCCCGGGCCGCCAAAGGGCACCAACACCCCCGCCGCAACCGGGATCAGCGCGGCATTGTAGCCAAAGGCCCAGACCAGATTTTGTCGGATGTTGCGCAAGGTGGCGCGACCGATCGCAATGGCATCCACCACCGCCAGCGGATCGCCCCGCATCAGGACCACATCCCCCGCTTCGATCGCAATATCCGTGCCGGTCCCCATCGCAATGCCCACCGCTGCGGCCGCAAGCGCCGGGGCATCATTGATCCCGTCGCCGACAAAGGCAAGCCCGGGCCCCGCGGCGCGGATCGCGGCCAGCTTGCCATCGGGCAGCACCCCGGCCTCGACCACGGCAATCCCAAGGCGCGAGGCCACCACCTCTGCCGCCGCCTGGGTGTCGCCCGAAATCATCCGCACGCCCAGACCCATCGCCTGAAGGGCGGCCACGGCTTGCGCGGCATGTGGCTTGAGCGCATCGGCCACCGTGATCAGCCCCGTCACCGTGCCACCTTGCGCGACAAACAGCACCGATTGCCCGTCGCGCGCCGCCGCCTCGGCCGCTTGCGCCAGATCGGGCGGCAGGGTTTCAAACAGGCGCGCGGCGCCGACGGCCACGCCCTGCCCCTCGACCACCGCCTCGGCGCCAAGGCCCGGACGCGCGACAAAGCCTGCGGCTTTGGGCAGGCGCAGCCCCTGCCGCGTCGCCTCGGCCAGCACAGCCTGCGCCAAGGGGTGTTCCGACTGGGCCTCGACCGCCGCGGCAAGGCGCAGAGAGTCCGGCGCCCCCTTGACCTGCATCACCACCGGATGCCCGGTCGTCAGCGTGCCGGTCTTGTCAAAGGCGACCTCTGTGACCTCGGCCAGCCGCTGCATCGCCTCGCCGCGCCGGAACAGCACGCCAAGTTCGGCCGCCCGCCCGGTGCCCACCAGAATGGACACCGGAGTTGCAAGCCCCATGGCACAGGGGCAAGCGATGATCAGCACCGCCACCGCCGCGGCAACCGCCTGGGCAAGGCCCGGCCCAAACACAAGCCGCAGGGCAAATGTCAGCGCCGCGATGCCCATCACCACCGGCACGAACCACAGCGTCACCCGGTCCACCAGCGCCTGCACCGGCAGCTTGCCACCCTGCGCCTCGGCCACCATCGCGGTGATCCGCGCCAGCACCGTGGCCGCGCCCACCTCTGTCACCTCGGCCCGCAGCGCGCCGGTGCCGTTCACCGTGCCGCCGGTCAGCCGGTCGCCCGGCCCCTTGGCCACCGGCAAAGGCTCTCCGGTCAGCATCGCCTCGTCCACCGCCGATGTGCCCGACAGCACCCGGCCATCGACCGGCACCCGCTCGCCCGGGCGGATCAGCACCACCATGCCGGGCGCAAGATCGGCAACCGCGCAAGGTTTGGCCACGCCATCCGTCTCGACCAGCGCGGTCTTGGGCTGCAAGCCCACCAGCCGCGCAATCGCCGCCCCCGCCTGCCCCCGCGCCCGCGATTCCAGCGCCCGCCCCAGCAGGATCAGGGTCACGATCACCGCGGCCGCCTCGAAATACACCGCGCGCGATGCCTCGGGCACCCCTGCGGGCGCGATCAGCACCACCGTGGACCAGCCCCAGGCCGCCAGCGTGCCCACCGCGACGAGGCTGTTCATGTCTGGCCCCCCGCGCAGCAGCGCCGGAATCCCCTTCGCCAAGAAGCGCCGCCCCGGCCCGATCAGGACCAGCGTGGTCAGCACGAACTGCATCGTCCACAGCGCCGCCTGGTCAAAGACCCCCAGCAGCCAATGGTGAAACGCCGGGATCAGATGCCCCCCCATTTCGGTCACGAACACCGGCAGGGTCAGCGCGCCCGCAAGCGCCGCATCGCGCCACAGCGCGCGGGCCTCGGCCTCGGGCGAGGGCGGGCGCGCCTCGGACACCGGGGCTGCGGCAAAGCCGGCCCGCGTCACCGCCGCCGCAAGCGCCCGCGCGTCGCCCCCCTCGACCACGCGCACATCAGCCCGGCGCAGCGCAAGGTTGGCCGAGGCCTCCAGCACCCCCGGCTGGCTGCGCAGCACCCGCTCCACCCGCCCGGTGCAGGCGGCGCAGGTCATCCCCTCGACCGAGAGCGTGATCTGCGTGCTGCGCGGCGGATAGCCCACCCGCGTCAACGCCTCGATCACCTGCGCAAGCGTGGCGGGCGGCGCGAGCCGCAGCGACACCGCTTCGGTGGACAGGTTCGCGCTGATCTCGCTGACGCCGGGAAGGCCATGCAGCGCGGCCTCGACCCGCCCCACGCAAGAGGCGCAGCTCATGGCGTCAAGACGCAAGGTCCACCGGGTTCCGCTCTTGTGGTCGCTGTCCATCGGGCATGTCCTTCCGGTTTCTATAGGCGCGCCCGGCACGCAAAGGTCAACCCCAAGCGCATCGCCGTTGCATCACACTTGACGCCGGGCACGGCAGCGCGCATCACGTCCGAAACCCGGAGGTCAAGATGACAGTCCTGTCCGTGCCCGACATGAATTGTGGCCATTGCAAAACCGCGGTCGAAACGGCGCTGCGCCCCTTGGCGGCGACCGTCACGGTCGATCTGGCGCGGCGCGAAGTGACCGTGACCGGCGCGCAAAGCCCTGCCCCGCTGCTTGCCGCGCTGGAGGCGGTGGGCTTTCCCGCGCAGATCACCGCCGCCTGACCCCCGATCAGGCGCAAAAGCGCCGATCGTTGCGGGCTCGGACCAGACATTCTGTTGCGGCTTTTCCACAGGCGGATTAAAGCGTCGCGGAATTGTCATGTTTTCGTCTTGTCGCGGCCCCCGGTCGTGCCAATGTTGGAAGATGCGGCAATGCACACGGTCGGATGGAGCAGAACATGACCTCGCAACAGAATTCCACGCCTCAGCAAGGCGGCCAACAGCAGCAGCAGGGCACGGCCCCCGCGCCGCAGCAGCAGGGCGGCACGCCGGTGTTCAAGGATTGGGCATCGATCTGAGGCTCAGGCTTTTGGCTTGAACCAGACGGGGTCAGCGGTCACGCTGGCCCCGTCTTGATTCCGCAGGGTGCCATGTCCGACGCGATTTCCACCATCCCGAACCTCGGCCCTGCCTCCGAAGCCGCCTTTATCCGCGCAGGTATCACCACGGCCACCCAATTGCGCGCCCTTGGCCCGGACGAAGCCTATCGCCGCCTTTTGCTGTCAGGCACCCCGCCGCATTTCATCGGCTATTATGTGCTGGTCATGGGGCTGCAAGGCCGCCCGTGGAACGATTGCAAGGGCGAGGAGAAAAAGGCCCTGCGCGCAAGGTTTGATGCCGTCAAGGCCAGCATCCTTGGCACAACGGAAAAGGGCCGCTCCGATCTGGAGGCGGCCCTTCAGTTTTTCGGCGTGGTGGAGCGGCGTCAACCGCCGCACCCCTGACCGGGATCAGCCAACCAGTTCAAGGCCCGAGAAGAAGAACGCGATTTCGCGCGCTGCCGACTCGGCGCTGTCGGACCCGTGGACCGAGTTTTCGCCCTTGGACAGCGCGAAATCCTTGCGCACGGTGCCGTCAGCGGCTTGTGCCGGATCGGTCGCGCCCATCACTTCGCGGTTCTTGGCAATGGCGCCTTCGCCTTCCAGAACCTGCACCACGACCGGCTCGGACGCCATGAATGCGCAGAGTTCGCCGTAAAAGCCGCGCTCTTTGTGCTCGGCATAGAATTCGCCGGCTTGCGCTGCGGTCAGGTGAATGCGCTTCGATGCCACGACCCGCAGGCCGGCTTCTTCAAACTTGGCAATGATCTTGCCGGTCAGGTTGCGCTTGGTTGCGTCGGGCTTGATGATGGAAAGGGTGCGTTCGATGGCCATTTCGGCGTCTCCTGTATTGGGTCAAGGCCCCTGCCTTGCCCCGTGAATTTCGGCTCGCGTCCCTATCATGGGGCGCGGATGATGAAAAGACCGCGAAACGGCGGCTACTTCTTGTCCATGTGCTTGCGCAGACGGCTGGGCGTGTGGAACTTGCGGTCCTTGAACGGATTCTCGCTCGCCTGACTGCGGAAAAACAGCCGGATCGGCGTGCCCGGCATATCAAAATGCTCACGCAAGCCATTGACAAGATAGCGTTTATAGCTTTCCGGCAATTCCTCGGGACGGCTGCATTTGATGACGAACCCCGGCGGGCGCGTCTTGGCTTGGGTGATATAGCGCAGCTTGATCCGGTGCCCGCCCGGCGCCGGGGGCGGATGCGCCTCGGTCATCGCGCCCAGCCAGGTGTTCAGCCGGTTGGTGGTGATCCGGCGATTCCACGTGTCATGCGCGCGACGGATCGCGTCATGCAGCCGGTCCAGCCCGCGGCCGGTCTTGGCCGACACCGTCACCAGCGGCGCGCCACGCAACTGCGGCAGCAGGCGGTCGAACATTTCCTTCAGTTCGGCCAGCTTGTCCTGCTTGTCATCCTCCAGATCCCATTTGTTGACCGCGATCACCACCGCGCGGCCTTCGGATTCCGCATAATCGGCAATCCGCAAATCCTGGGATTCAAAGGGGATTTCGACATCCAGCAGCACCACGACCACTTCGGCAAAGCGCACCGCGCGCAACCCATCGGCGACCGAGAGTTTTTCAAGTTTTTCAACGACTTTCGCGCGCTTCCTCATGCCCGCGGTGTCAAAGATGCGGATCGGCGTGCCCTGCCATTCGGACCGCACCGAAATCGCATCGCGCGTGATCCCGGCCTCGGGCCCGGTCAGCAGGCGATCTTCGCCGATGATCTTGTTGATCAGCGTGGATTTTCCGGCATTCGGCCGCCCGATCACCGCAATCTGCAACGGCTTTTTCGCCGTCGGGCGATGGGCGAATTCATCGGCCTCCAACTCGGCATCGGCCTCAGAGATATCGACATCGGTCAGCGGCGTGTTTTCCGCCTCACGCTCGGCAAATTCGCCCTCCAGCGGCTTGAGGATGCGGTAAAGATCGTCCATCCCCTCGCCATGTTCGGCCGACAGACGCAGCGGCTCGCCCAGGCCAAGGCTCCAGGCCTCCAGCGCGCCTTCTTCCCCGGCGCGGCCTTCGGCTTTGTTCACCCCCAGAATCACCCGCGCGGCCTTTTTGCGCAAGATTTCGGCAAACACCTCGTCGCTGGGGTTCACCCCTGCACGGCCATCGATCAGGAACAGGCAGATGTCGGCCATATCGACCGCGCGCTCGGTCAGCCGCCGCATCCGGCCCTGAAGGCTGTCGTCGGTGACTTCTTCAAGCCCCGCGGTGTCGATCACGGTAAAGCGCAGGTCAAAAAGCTTGGCATCGCCCTCGCGCAAATCGCGCGTCACGCCCGGCTGGTCATCGACCAGGGCCAGCTTGCGCCCGACAAGGCGGTTGAAAAGCGTTGACTTGCCCACATTGGGGCGGCCCACGATGGCGAGGGTAAAGCTCATGTCTCAGGGTCCGGTATCATTCAAGCCGTTCCCCTTACAGGTCTTTGGCCTTAACGGAAAGCGTGAAGTTGGCCATTGCCGCCAACCACGTAAAGCGCGCCCCCCGCAAGCGCCGGGGCCGAGGCCGCGCCGCCGGGAATATCCGCCGTGCCGACCAGCGTGCCATCAGCCGGGTTGAACTGCCGCAACAGCCCATCGCCCGACACCACGACAATGCGACCGCCCGCCAGAACCGGGCCATAATGGGCCGTGATCGCCTTTTGTCGCCGCGGACGTTCATTCACGAAATAGGGCATGTCGGCGGACCAGATCACCTCGCCCGTGGCGGCATCCATCCGCACCAGACGCGCCTCGTCATTGACGACAAAGACCGAACCGCCCACAACCAGCGGCGCCCCGAGCGCGCCCTCGACGGCCGTCCAGATCCGCTCTCCGTTGCCGGCATTGATCGCCGCGGTGCGGCCCGCCGCCGTGCCGGCATAGATGGTGCCCCCGACGACGACCGGATCGCCCGTCACATCGGTCAGCCCCTGATAGGCGCGGCCCACCCGCTGGCCGGTCACAGGCGCGCCCCAGGCCCGCAGGCCGTTGAGGCGCAAGGCAGCCAGCAATTCGCCGCTGGCAAAGGGAAAGATCACCGTGCGGTCGGTCACGGCCGGCGCGGCAGAGCCCGCCACCGCAAGCACGCCCGCGGTGCCCGGGATCGTCCACTGGACCTTGCCCGTCCGCGCATCGACCGCCCAGCCGGCACCGTCGCGGGTCGCGACATAGACCGTTCCACCGTCATAGGCCGGGGCGCCCGCCACCGGGCTTGCCAGCCGCTGACGCCAGACCACGGCGCCAGTGCCGGCTTGCAGCGCGACCAGCTCGCCATAGCCCGTGGCGACAAACACCATGCCGCCGCCCAGTGCGACACCGCCGCCCGATACGTCGCCGCCCCGGTCCCACGGCGCGGTCAGGTCGGTTTGCCACAGCCGCCCGCCATTGGTCGCCGTGGCCACCACCAGCGACCGGCTGTCCATCGTCACGATCCGCCCATCGGCCACGACCGGAGAGGCGGCGATACGGTTCTTGCGGCTGGAGCCTGCCCCGATGGCCGCACTCCACACCCGCTGCGGGGTGGCAGACAATTGCCCATGGGGCGAGGCGTGGCGCGCAGAGCCGCCGCGATGCGACCAGTCGCCCGAGGCACTGGGCGCGGGCAGCGATATCGGCACCGATTGATTGGCGGGGCGCACAGGCGGCGCGCTGGGGGCGGGATTGTCCTCGGTCGGGACAGAGGCGTCCAGATCGGCACGCACCGGAAAGCGCTCACCCGACAGGACCAGTTCACGCTCGCACGCGGACAGCAGCAAGACAGCGGCAAGTGCCGTCAGCCCAAGATTGCGCTTCTGTTTCACCACCCGACTCACTCCCTCGGATCTGACCCCGAACACGATAGCCTTGCGCCGGATCACCCGGCATCCCCCACAGAGGGGGCATCCCCCCCCAGCGCCACAATCATCTGTCCGGCGCGCCCGCGCAAGCCCGCAGGGGCCTGTTGATCCTGCGTCAGGGCCTGAAGGGCGGCAATCGCCTCGGCAGTCTTGCCTTCCTCGACCAGAAGATAGGCCAGCTGTTCAAGCGCGAGCGGGCGGAACGGCCGCCCGGCTGCGGCAATCGGGTCCAAGGCGGCGCGGCGGTCGGCCAGCGGCATATCCGCCCCGGCCAGGATCACCCGGCGCAGAACCGCCAGATCGCGGTAGCTTTGCGGCTGGCTCGCATCATTGGCCAGCGCTTCCAGCGCGCTCAGGCTGGCGGCCTTGTCCTCTGCCGGATCGGAGGCGAGCAACAGCGACAGCACCGCCTGCTGACCCCCGGTGGCAGGAACCGCCGTCAGCGCCGCGCGCCGCTCGTCCGACCCGCCCAGATCCAGCGCATCCAGAACCGCATCGCCAAAGGCCTGCGCCTGCCGGGCGTCGCGCGCCTTGGTCCATTCGGTCCAGGCTGTGCCGCCAACCACCGCCACCACAATCACGGCCGGAATCCAGCCGTATTTGCGAAACAGCGAAAACAGCCGGTCACGGCGCACTTCTTCCGTGACTTCCTGGATGAAACTTTCGGGATTGCTCACGTCGATCTGGCTTTCACTGGGCGTGCCCCATGAAGGCACGTCTTTGCAGGGTCCTCAGCGGCGGGCAAAGCGACCTGCCCACCCCGTCTGGTCCCTGTCTTACACGCAAGCACAAGCCCTTGCCAAGCCCTGCCCCCTTGCGCCTCAACGTCGGGCCAAGGCATCCGCACAAGGGTCAGGCCGCCGCCTCCTCCTCCTCGGCGGATTGACGCGCCCACATCGCCGAGTAGCGCCCGCCATTGGCCAGAAGCTGGTCATGCGTGCCGCGTTCGACGATCTCGCCCGCCTCCAGCACGATGATCTGATCGGCATCGGCGATGGTGGACAAACGGTGCGCGATGGTGATGACACTGCGCCCCTGCCCCATGGCCAGCAGACTGTCCTGGATGTCGCGTTCGGTCTGGGTATCGAGCGCCGAGGTCGCCTCGTCAAGGATCAGGATCGGCGGGTTCTTGAGCAAGGTGCGCGCAATGCCGACGCGCTGCTTTTCGCCGCCTGACAGCTTCAGCCCGCGCTCGCCCACCGTGGTGTCATAGCCATCGGGCAGGGACAGGATGAAATCATGGATGCGCGCGGCCTTTGCGGCGGCCTCCACCTCGGCCCGGCTGGCATCGGGGCGGCCATAGGCGATGTTGTAATAGACCGTGTCGTTGAACAACACGGTATCTTGCGGCACAACGCCAATGGCGGCGTGGATCGAGGATTGCGTCACATCGCGCAGGTCTTGCCCGTCGATGCGGATCGTGCCCCCCGTCACATCGTAAAACCGGAACAACAGCCGCCCGATGGTGGATTTGCCCGACCCGGATGGCCCGACCAGCGCCACGCGCTGACCCGGCGCCACGGTGAAGCTGACGCCCTTCAGAATCGGGCGGGCCGGATCGTAATCAAACCGCACGGCATCAAAAGACACTTCCCCGCCCGACACGCGCAGCGCGGGCGCACCGGGCTTGTCCTGCACCTCGGCGGGTTGACCAAGCAGACCGAACATCTCGCCCATATCGACAAGCGCCTGCCGGATTTCGCGGTAAACCGTGCCCAGAAAGTTGAGCGGCATGGTGATCTGGATCATGTAGGCATTGACCATCACGAAATCGCCCACCGTCAGCGTGCCGGCCTGCACGCCGCGCGCCGCCATCACCATCACGATGACCAGCCCCGCCGTGATGAAGAACGCCTGCCCAAGGTTCAGAAAGGCGAGGCTCAGCCCGGTCTTGACCGCCGCCACCTCATAGCGCTGCATCGCGCGGTCATAGCGCTGTGCCTCCATGGTTTCGGCGTTGAAATACTTGACGGTTTCGAAATTCAGAAGGCTGTCGATCGCCTTCTGGTTGGCGTCGGTGTCCTGCGCGTTCATCTCGCGCCGGATCGCCACGCGCCATTCCGTCACCTTGAAGGTGAAGGCGACGTAGATCGCGATCACCACGACCACCACGACAGCATATTGCCAGCCAAAGACCACGGCAAAGATGATCGACACCATGCTCAGCTCAAGGATCAGCGGCCCGATCGACAACAGCATGAAGCGCAGCAGGAAATCGACCCCCTTCACCCCCCTCTCGATGATGCGGCTCAGCCCCCCGGTCTTGCGTGTGATGTGATAGCGCAACGACAGGCGGTGAATATGGGTGAAGGTCTCCAGCGCAAGCTGGCGCAAGGCGCGTTGGCCGACCCGCACAAAGACCGCGTCGCGCGCTTCGTTGAAGGCGACTGTCAGCAACCGGGCCATGCCATACGCCACGGTAAGCCCGACCGCCGCCAGCCCAAGCAGCGTGCCCGCATCCGGCGCGTCGCCCGCCAGCGCATCCACCGCCTGCTTGTAGATCGCGGGCGTGCTGACCGACACCACCTTGGCCAGCACCAAAAGCAGCAAGGACGCGACCACCCGCCGTTTCACCCAGGCCTGATCCTTGGGCCACAGATAGGGGATCACGCGGGCGATGGTCTGAAAGCCGCTGGCGGGGGCGTCACTCTGGGGGGTATCGGTCATGGGTGCCTCTTTTCGGCCCCAAGTCCTATGCCGAGCCAAAGGGAATTGCCAGACCCTTAGGGCGTGCCCGGCAGGGTAAACACCTGTCCCGGATAAATCAGGTCGGGGTCGCGGATCTTGTCACGGTTGGCCTCATAGACCTGCACATACAAGACCCCGTCGCCAAAGCTGTCGCGCGCGATCTGCCACAGGGTAAAGCCGGGTTGCACCGTCACCGTCACCGGGGCGACTGCTGGCGGCGGGGCATCGGCGACAGGGGCGCTTGGCGCTGCGGGCGTCTGCGGCAGGGGCGCGGCCACGGTGGCCGCCGACTCGGGCGTTGCGACCGGAGCGGGGGCTGCCACGTCGGCCACCGCCTCTGGCACGGCTTCTGGCACGGCCTCGGCCACCGTTTGAGGCACGGCTTCGGGCGCGGCGGGCGGCTCTGCGATCTGATCCGCGGGGGTGGCGGGCCCTGCCGCCTCCGCCGATGCGGGCGGTTGGGCGGGCTCTGGCGCCCGGGGGGCGGGCGGCTCGGCCTCGGGGGTGCTCAGCGCCGCCAAAGCCTCCACCGTTTCACGCTTGAACGGTGTCTCGAACCGGGCCGTCACCTTGCCTTCGGCGTCGATCTGATCGATGCGCAGGGTGTAGATGCCGGGCGCAACCTCGCCCAAGGTCAGTTGCCACTGGCCCGTGTCCGACACCACGGCCTCACCGGCCACGACACTGTCCAGATAGATCCGGGCGGTCTGGCCTGACGCGCCCTTGCCCGACAATTGCACCAAGCCCTGCGGCGAATAGGAAATCGCATCCAGCACCACAGGCGCCGCCGCAAGGGACGCGACATCCGGCTCGGCCGGGGCCTGCGCGACCGTCGCCCCATCCTCTGTCACCAGAAGGGCCACGGGGGGCGGCGCGGCGGGCTCTGCCACGGCGGGCGCTTCGGGATCGGTCACGGCATCGGCGGTCGCGTCGGGGGTCGCCTCGGGGGTTGCGACCGCCACTTGCGGCGGGCCAAGGATGGGCGCAAGCGCCACCGAGTCTGCCGATGGAATCACGCGGCCATCGGGCAGACGGGCCTCCAGCGTCATCAGGCTGGGCTTGTCATTCGGCGCAAGGGTGAACAGCACGGCGAAATTGCCTTGGGTCCCCGCCTTGGTTTGCGCCACCTCGCCCCCATCCACCAGAACCCGGATATCGGCCAAGGGGGCCGCGCGACCGGCAACAACGGCGGCGCCATCCGCCTCGACGCGATAGGTATCGAACTGCGGCGGCACCGGTGCCGCCACCTCGGGCGTCGGCGGGGCCGGGGCGGGCGCTGGCGGCGTGGCAGCCGCCGAGTCCGCGACAGGTGCCGGGGCTGGCTCTGGGGTCGGGGCTGGCACCGATGCAACGGCTGCCGGTTGCGACGCCGCCGGTTCGGGTGCGGACGGGTCCGGCGCGGGCTGGACCAGCCAGACCACGGCCCCCACAACCGCCACACCTGCTGCCGCGATCCCCGCCCGCGCGCCCGTGCCCAAGCCCGTCCAAACCGCCATCCTGTTCACCGTCACTCCCCCCCGGGCCGCACCCCGGTTGGCAAGGGCTGCTGCTGCCCCCTGCTTTCCTTTGCATAGGAACCCCGATATCACTGGGCTTGCAACGAAAATTCCACGCAAGGATGGCCATATGACCCCGCTTCGCTCTGTCTGTGTCTTTTGCGGATCACGCCCCGGCGCGGCACCCGACTATGCCGAGGCGGCGCGCGCGCTGGGACAGGGCATCGCGGCCGAGGGTTGGCGGCTGGTTTACGGCGCGGGCGATGTCGGCCTGATGGGAGAGGTCGCCCGCGCCGCCCTCGCCGCCGGGGCACCGACGATGGGCGTGATCCCCACGCATCTGATGGGCAAGGAACGCGGCAAGCGCGATCTTGCGCAATTGGTCATCACCGAGGACATGCACGAGCGCAAGAAGGTCATGTTCATGAACTCGGACGCGATCGTGGTGCTGCCCGGCGGGGCGGGCAGTCTGGACGAGTTTTTCGAAGTGCTGACCTGGCGGCAGATCGGACTGCACCTGAAGCCCATTTTCCTTTTGGATACAAAGGGCTATTGGCAACCCCTCATCCAACTTGTCAACCATGTGGTCGATCAGGGCTTTGCCGAACCCAGCCTGCTGCGCAGCTTTGACGCGGTGCCCGACGTGCCGGGCCTGCTGGCCCGGCTGAGAACTTCATTTTCCTGAGGGTATCAGGCGCTTACGGCGCAAACCTCATGCGGCACGATCCATCGCGTCAGCCATCACCGAGACGATCTTGTCAAGCGGATGATTGGTGAGCGTGCGCGGCAGCATGATCGCCACCCGGGCGCGCAGATCATCGGTCATCCGCGCCCGGATCGCCCCCAGCAGGTCGGGCGGCGCCGCGATGGCCAGCCGGGTGATCCCGGCCTGACGCGCGGCAAAGCTCAACCGCGTCATCAGCATCGCCACCATCGCCGTTTCCGCCAGCTTGGCGCGGTCGGTCACTTCCATCGCCGAGCGCTGGTTCGGCCCGCCATCGTTTCTGCGGCCGGGCCGATCCTGCGGCGCGCTGTGCGACGGCGTCTCGATCCGGTCGATCAGCCGCAGATCGGGGGACGCGACCGTGCCTGCATTTTCAAGGATCACCGCGCCGGTCGCATCGACCACCACGATCCAACATCCGCGAGTCATTCGTGCCATCTGAACCTCCTCTCGTTTCTTGATTTCGTCGCCTCAAGATGGGAAGGCCCGTTCACAACACCAGTGCGACAAGCTGACCAAAGCAAAAACCCGCGCAGGCGGCCTGCGCGGGTTTTGTCGTTTTAGATCAGTTGTTTAGCCTTACATGCGTGCGGCGACCGCTTCCCAGTTCACGAGTTTGTCAAGGAAATTGGTCAGGTAGGCCGGGCGCTTGTTGCGGAAGTCGATGTAATAGGAATGTTCCCACACATCGCAGCCCAGAAGGGCGGTCTGACCAAAGCACAGCGGGTTCACTCCGTTTTCGGTCTTGGTCACTTTCAGCGCGCCATCGGCATCCTTGACCAGCCAGGCCCAGCCCGAACCGAACTGGCCCGCGCCGGCGGCGGCGAAGTCTTCCTTGAACTTGGCGACCGAGCCGAACGCCTCGGTCAGGGCTTTTTCCAGCTCGGAGGGCATCTTCTTCTCGCCCGGCCCCATGATCTCCCAAAACAGGGCATGGTTCCAGTGCTGGCTGGCATTGTTGAAGATACCGTTCTGGGCAACGGCGGTCTTGTTATAGGTGCCGACCACGATCTCCTCGACCGACTTGCCTTCCCATTCGGTGCCGGCGATCAGCTTGTTGCCATTGTCCACATAGGCCTTGTGGTGAATATCATGATGATATTCCATCGTTTCTTTCGACATGCCAAGCGATGCGAGCGCATCATGGGCATAGGGCAGATCGGGAAGCGTGAAAGCCATGGGATGTTCCTTTGTCATGTGTGACGGATGGTGAGCATACGCCCAACTGGCGCAAATAGGTGGCTTTCCAACGCGAAGGTCAAGGCCTGCGCGGGGAAAACCTGCCTTAAAGGGTCAACTTTCGGGGTCCGTCATCGGTTCCATCGTCACCACCTCGGCCCCGTCCTGCACCAGCGTGTAAAAGCAGGACCGGCGGTTGGTGTGGCAGGCAGGCCCGTGCTGGCGCACCCGCACCAACAGGCAATCGCGGTCGCAATCCACGCGCAATTCCACCAGGTGCTGCACATGGCCCGAGGTCTCGCCCTTGACCCAGAACGCCGCGCGCGAGCGCGACCAATAGGTCACGCGCCCGGTTGCCAAGGTCTGCGCGACCGAGGCCGCGTTCATCCAGGCCATCATCAGAACCTCGCCCGACTCGTGGCATTGCGCGATGCAGGGGATCAAGCCCGCGGCATCATACTTTAGGCTTGCGGGGTCAAAAGCCATCGGGGTTCTCCTTGGCGGGCGCTGGGGATCGGTCTATCTAAGATGCAGCCAAAGGAAAAGCAGGCATGAGCGACAGCGACCTGATCAAACTCTATTCCGGCCAGATCCTGGCACTGGCGGCCGATATCCCGCATCTGGGCCGTTTGCCCGACCCGGCCACCCGCGTGCGCAAACGCTCGCCCTTGTGCGGGTCGATGGTCACGGTCGATCTGGTGATGGCCGATGGCCGGGTGGCGGCCTTTGCGCAAGACGTGAAGGCCTGCGCCCTGGGGCAGGCCGCGGCGGCGGTGCTGGGCCGTGCGGTGATCGGGTGCACGGCGCAGGAACTGGCGGATGCGCGCGACAGCTTGCGCGCCATGCTGCGGGCCAACGGGCCGGTCCCCGCCGCGCCCTTTGACGGTTTTGTCGTGCTGACCCCGGCGCGCGACTACAAGAATCGTCACGCGTCGATCCTGCTTGCGGTCGAGGCAGCAGCAGAGGCCGCGGCAGAGGCAGAGGCCCTGCCCCAGACCTGAGCCCCAAAAAAACCGCCGCGCGTCGGGGATGACGGCGGCGGCAAGTGGCGTGTCTGGTGCGCGCGGGGCATCGCTTGGGGACAGATGCAAAGGGCGCGCGATCGGGCAGACCGCAGGCAGAAACTGAAATAGGCCGTCGCGGCCTAGAACGCCGTCAGGGCAAGACAGGCGTAAAGCATGACAAACAGGCCAATCACGCCGGCAAGATCTTCGATCAACATGCCGCGCGACCGGGTGACGATATCCTTGACTTGGGCAACCATGGCATCCTCCTGTTGTGTTGCCCGATTGTTCTCATGCCTTCGCCAATCTGTAAAGAACTTTTTAAGAACAATTGAGAACAAATTAAGATTATGGCCCTACCCGACCGCGATCAGCCGGATCGCCCGGTCCTGATCCAGCAGCCACAGCAGCATGCGCGCCGCCTGTCCGCGCGGGCTTTGCAGGCTTGGGTCCAGCGTCAGCAAGGCCCGGGCATCTGACTGCGCCAGCGCCATCAGGGCCGCCTGCCGTTCCAGATCGGCCACGCGAAAGCGCGGCAAGCCCGATTGCGCGGTGCCGATCAGATCGCCCGCGCCGCGCATCGCCAGATCCTCCTCGGCGATGCGAAAACCATCCTCGGTGTCGCGGATGGTTTTCAGCCGCCGCTCGCCCGTTTCGGACAAAGGCGCCTGATAGAGCAGCAGGCAGGTCGAGTCCGCCGTCCCGCGCCCGACCCGGCCCCGCAACTGATGCAATTGCGCAAGGCCAAAGGTTTCGGCCCGCTCGATCACCATGATGCTGGCGTTGGGCACGTTCACCCCGACCTCGATCACCGTGGTCGCCACCAGCACCCGCGTCGCGCCGCCCTGAAACCGCGCCATGGCCGCGTCCTTTTCCGCGGGCGGCAACTGGCCATGGACCAGGCCCACCACATCGCCAAGGGCCGCGCGCAAATGGGCAAAGCGCGCCTCGGCCGAGGTGTAGTCCAGCACCTCGCTGTCCTCGACCAGCGGGCAGACCCAATAGCATTGCCGCCCCTCGGCCACCGCGCGGGCCAGATGTGCCACCACCTCATCCATGCGGGCGGCGTCGATCATCGCCGTCTTGATCGGCTTGCGCCCGGCGGGCTTTTCATCCAGCACCGACACATCCATGTCGCCATAACTGGCCAGCGCAAGGCTGCGCGGGATCGGCGTTGCCGTCATCACCAGAACATCGACCGCCCGGCCCTTGGCGCCAAGCTCCATCCGCTGCGCCACGCCAAAGCGGTGCTGCTCATCCACCACCGCCAGCCGCAGGTCGTGAAAGACCACGTCCTTTTGAAACACCGCATGGGTGCCCACCAGAATCTGTATCCGCCCGTCGGCCAGATCGGCGAGCTTTGTCGCCCGCTCCGCCCCCTTGTCGCGCCCGGTCAACAGCACCAGCCGCACCCCCGCCGCTTGGGCAAAGGGGGCAAGCCCTTCGAAATGCTGGCGGGCCAAGATTTCGGTCGGGGCCATCATCACGCCCTGCCCGCCCGCCTCTACCGCCGTCAGCAGCGCCATGAAGGCCACCAGCGTCTTGCCCGCCCCGACATCGCCCTGCAACAGCCGGTTCATCCGCAACGGCGCGGCAAGATCGGCGGCAATCTCGGCCATCGCGCGGGTCTGCGCGCCGGTGGGCGCATAGGGCAGCGCGGCCAGCACCCGCGCCTGCAAGACACCAGTCCCGCGCGTCTCCACCCCTTTCGATCTGCGCAAAGATGCCCGCGCCAGCGACAGCGTCAGCTGATGGGCAAACAGCTCGTCATAGGCCAGACGCGCCCGTGCGGGGTCGGTGGCGGCCAGTGCCGCCGCGCCCGCGGGGCGATGCACCCCGGCGACGGCCGCGCGCCAATCGGGCCAGCCTTCGCGCGCCTTCAGGGCCGGATCGATCCATTCCGGCAGATCGGGGGCGCGCGCCACGGCGCCATCGGCCGCCTTTGCCACCACCCGTTGGGTCAGGCCGGAGGTCAGGGGATAGACCGGCTCATAGGCCGGCAGATCGCCCGCCTCCTCCACCGGCAAGACGTGATCGGGGTGCACCATCTGCGCGATCCCGTCGAACAGCTCGATCCGGCCCGAGACGATCCGCCGCTGCCCGGTGGGCAAGAGCTTTTGCAAATAGTCGCCGCGCGCATGGAAAAACACCAGCGCCCAGTCCAGATGCGCATCGCGCACCATCACCCGGTAAGGCTTGCCCTTGGTGCGGGGCGGCACATGCGCGCCGACCTCCACCTCGACCGTCACAACCGTGGGGGGGATCACATCGCGCACCGAGGATTTCCGGCTGCGGTCCACCCCGGAATGCGGCAGCAAGAACAACAGATCCCGGGGGCGAAGGACGCCCAAGCCTTCGAAGGCGCGCGCCGTCTTTGGGCCGACCCCCTCCAGCGTTTCCAGATCGGCAAACAGCGGAAACAGGATGGGCGGGCGGCTCATGCGCCCTCGATCAACGCGAGCCAGCCGTCTTCATCGAGCGTTGTAACCCCATGTTTTTGTGCCTCTTTCAGCTTTGACCCCGCGCCGGGGCCTGCCACCAGGATATCGGTCTTGGCACTGACCGAACCCGCGACCTTGGCCCCCAAGGCTTCGGCACGCGCCTTGGCTTCGGCCCGCGTCATCTTTTCCAGCGTGCCGGTGAACACCACCGTCTTGCCCGCCACCGGACTGTCGGCTGCTGCGCGCCAGACCACGGGCTGAACCTCCAGCTGCGCTGCCAGCGCGTCAATTGCCGCGCGCTCGCTCGGGTTCTGGAAGGCGGCGACCAGACTGCTGGCCAGCGTGGCCCCAACCCCGTCGATCGCCAAAAGCTGCTCCCATTCCACGCTTCCGGGCCGGGCATGGGTCACGGCGGCCTCGAACGCCTCCCATGTGCTGTAATGGCGGGCGAACGTTTGGGCCGCCACTTCGCCGACATGGCGGATGCCAAGGGCAAAGATCAGCCGGTCAAGCGGGATGCGGCGCTTGTCTTCGATCGCGGCAAAGAGCTTGCGCGCGGAGGTTTCACCAAAGCCATCGCGATTCTTGAGCCGTTTCAAGCCATTGGCCGCATCTCTTGCGGCAAGGGTAAAGATGTCGGCGGGCGTTTTCACCGGCAGATCGGCATCGCGGAAAAACATCTCGATCTGCTTGGCGCCCAGACCTTCGATGTCAAAGGCATGGCGGCTGACGAAATGCTTCAACCGCTCCACCGCCTGCGCGGGACAGATAAGCCCGCCCGAACAGCGGCGCACGGCATCGCCCTCCTCGCGCAGCGCAGGGCTGCCGCATTCCGGGCATTCCTTTGGGAAAACATAGGGTTGCGCATCGATCTTGCGACGGCTCAGATCCACATCGGCAACCTTGGGGATCACGTCGCCGGCGCGAAAGACCTGCACCCAATCGCCAATGCGAATGTCCTTGCCGCCGCGGATCTCATTGCCCTTGGCGTCGCGTCCGGCGATGTAATCTTCGTTGTGCAGCGTGGCATTGCTGACCACCACACCGCCCACTGTCACCGGGCGCAGCCGCGCCACAGGCGACAGCGCGCCGGTGCGCCCCACCTGAATGTCAATGCCCAGCAACTCGGTCCAGGCCAGTTCGGCGGCAAATTTATGCGCAATCGCCCAGCGGGGCGTGGCCGAGCGAAAGCCAAGCCGCGCCTGCAAGGTCAGGTCGTTCACCTTGTAAACCACGCCGTCGATGTCATAGCCCAACGTCGCCCGCTGCGCTTCGATCCGGCGGTAATGATCCAGCAGATCCGCCGGGCCATGGCACAGCCGCGTCAGCGGGTTGATCTGAAAGCCAAGCTGCGCCAGCCGGGCAATCGCATCATGTTGCGTGGTGGCCAAAGGCTCGGACAAGGCGCCCCAGCTATAGGCAAAGAACCGCAAGGGCCGCGCGGCGGTGATCGCAGGGTCAAGCTGGCGCAAGGAGCCCGCGGCGGCATTGCGCGGATTGGCAAAGGTCTTGCCCCCCGCCGCCGCCTGGCGCGCGTTCAGCGCGGCGAAATCGGCGTGGCTCATATAAACCTCGCCCCGCACCTCCAGCACCTCGGGCGCGCCGACAAGGCGCTGCGGAATATCGGCAATGGTGCGGGCGTTTTCGGTGACATTCTCGCCCACCTCGCCATCGCCGCGCGTCGCCGCCTGCACCAGAACCCCGCGCTCATAGCGCAAGGAGAGCGACAGACCGTCGATCTTCGGCTCGGCGGTAAAGGCCAGATCGCCGGCATGGTTGAGGTATTTGCGAACCCGGTCCTCGAAATCCGTCACATCCGCATCGTCAAAGGCGTTCTCAAGGCTCAGCATCCGCACCTGATGCGCGACCTTGCCAAAGCCGTCGGCAAGCGGCGCACCGACCCGATCGCTGGGACTGTCGGCCCGTTTGAGCGCCGGAAACCGCGCCTCGATGGCGGCATTTCGCCGCTTGAGCGCGTCATACTCGGCATCCGAAATCTCGGGTGCGTCCAGGGTGTGATAGGCGCGGTTGGCCTGCTCCAGCAACTGTGCCAGACGCGCAAGCTCTGCCCGGGCTTCGCCTTCGGTCAACTGATCCAGTTCGGTGCCGTCCATCATCGCCTCCGCTTGCCCCCAAGGTTTAGGGGCGCGGGCCCGCAAGGGCAAGGTGCGCGGCGTGGTCTAGGCGCTGACAGCCATCTTGCGCGACTCTCCCGCCGGATCGCGCAACACATAGCCGCGCCCCCAGACGGTTTCGATGTAGTTCTGCCCGCCCGTCGCCTCGGCCAGTTTCTTGCGCAACTTGCAAATGAAGACATCGATGATCTTCAACTCTGGCTCGTCCATCCCGCCGTAAAGATGGTTGAGGAACATTTCCTTGGTCAGCGTCGTGCCCTTGCGAAGCGACAAAAGTTCCAGCATCTGGTATTCCTTGCCGGTCAGATGCACCGTCTTGCCATCCACCTCCACCGTCTTGGCGTCAAGGTTCACGTTCACCTTGCCGGTGATGATGACAGATTGGCTGTGCCCCTTGGACCGGCGGATGATGGCGTGGATGCGGGCAACCAGTTCTTCGCGGTGGAAGGGTTTGGTAAGGTAGTCATCGGCCCCGAAGCCAAAACCCTTCAGCTTCGAATCAGTGTCGTCAGACCCGGACAGGATCAGGATCGGCGTTTCGATGCGCGCCAGGCGAAGCTGGCGCAACACTTCATGACCCGACATGTCGGGCAGGTTCAGATCCAGAAGGATCAGATCGTAATCATAAAGTTTCGCCAGATCGATCCCGTCTTCGCCCATGTCGGTGCAATAGACATTCAAATTGGCATGGGTCAGCATCAATTCGATACTGCGCGAGGTTGTGGGGTCATCCTCGACGAGCAAAATCCGCATAGTTCATACTCCGCAACAGCCAGGTTCGTTAACGACATTGGGGGTGAATGGTTAACTGACGGTTACTCTGCCTGAGCGCGAAGCAATAACAATCTAAAGTTGTCTATATTTTTGAATGGCGGTCACTTTCAGGGCATTTTCGCCATGTTGCTCGACCGCTTGGCGCCACAAGGCGAATTCCTCTTGCGACAAGGCATAGCGTTCAAGCGCCTCCGACTCGGTGATCAGCCCGTGAATCACCGCCCGCACCACCACCGCCTTGCGACTCGCGACCCACCGTTTCGTATCGGGCTTTGGCAGATCCGCGCGCGTCAGGGTGCTGCCATCGGGCAGTGTGACCTGCCTTGGTCCATCAACGCGTTTGAGATACATGGTTTTGTCTTTCCCTTGGTCCGCCGGGTCTTGACCAAAGCCTGAACCATCAGACTTAAGCGAAGGTGAAGGCGGCGGCGTTCAGGGGGTTGAGAGTATCGCGCATTTTCCTATATTGCGCGCAATCCCTGAAAGGTCATCCGATGCTGGACCACCCGCTGAATTCGCTGGGGCTGCCAAAGCCCCCTTCTGCCACGCGCGTCGTGGTTGCCATGTCGGGGGGCGTGGACAGCTCGGTTGTGGCCGCCATGCTCAAGGACGAAGGCTATGACGTGGTCGGCGTCACGTTGCAGCTTTACGACCACGGCGCAGCACTTGCCAAGAAGGGGGCCTGCTGCGCGGGCCGCGATATCCATGACGCGCGGCGCGTGGCCGAAACCATGGGCTTTGCCCATTATGTGCTGGATTATGAAAACACGTTCCGCGAGGCGGTGATCGAGGAATTCGCCGATGCCTATCTTGCGGGGGCCACGCCGGTGCCCTGCATCCGCTGCAACGAGCGGGTCAAGTTCAAGGACCTTCTGGCCACCGCAAAGGATCTGGACGCCGATTGCATGGCCACGGGGCATTATATCCAGCGCAAGATGGGCGCCTTCGGGCCAGAGCTGCATGCCGCAGCCGATGCCGCGCGCGACCAGAGCTATTTTCTGTTTTCCACCACGGGCGAGCAGCTGTCTTACCTGCGCTTTCCGCTGGGCCATCTGCGATCAAAGGCCGAGACGCGGGCCTTGGCCGCGAAATACGGGCTTCCGGTGGCGGACAAGCCCGACAGTCAGGACATCTGCTTTGTGCCGAACGGAAATTACGCCGCGGTGATCGAAAAACTGCGGCCCGGCGCCGCCGATCCGGGCGACATCGTCGATCAGGCGGGCACCGTGCTGGGCCGGCATGGCGGCGTGATCCATTACACGGTCGGGCAGCGCAAGGGGCTGGGGATCGGCGGGCTGGGCGACCCTTTGTATGTGCTGCGGCTTGACCCCGAAACCCGGCGCGTGATCGTCGGGCCGAAATCGGCGCTGGCCACCCGCACCATCCCCGTGCGCGAGGTCAACTGGCTGGGCGACGCGCCCTTTGACAGCGCGCCGGAATGGCATGTGCATGTCAAGGTGCGCTCCACCCGGCCACCCCGCCCTGCGGTGATCCGCCCCCTGTCGGCCACCGAGGCGGAAGTGGAGTTGCTGGATCCCGAAGATGGGGTCAGCGCCGGGCAGGCTTGCGTGTTCTACGCAGCCGAAGGCAGCCGGGTTCTGGGCGGCGGCTGGGTCTGGCGCGGACGCTGACCCGAACCGACACTCACACAAGCCGACACTTGCCCAAGCCGACGCGAAGTCGCGTTAGTCGCGTGCGGCGGCCTCTGCCGCCTCGATCTCGGCGGCTTTCTTCTCGACCAGTTCCACGATGTGGTCGATCATCGCCTCGTTGCCCAGCTTGTGGCTTTGCTTTCCGGCCAGATACACCATGCCGGACCCTGCCCCGCCGCCGGTAAAGCCGATGTCGGTCATCAGCGCCTCGCCGGGGCCGTTGACCACACAGCCGATGATCGACAGCGACAGGCTGGTCGTCACATGCGCCAGCCGGTCCTCCAGCGCGCTGACGGTCTTGATCACGTCAAAGCCCTGCCGCGCGCAGGACGGGCAAGAGATGATCGTCACCCCCCGGTGCCGCAGGCCAAGTGACTTCAGGATCTCGAACCCGACCTTCACCTCCTCGACCGGATCGGCCGACAGGCTGACGCGGATCGTATCGCCAATCCCCATCCAGAGCAGATTGCCCAGCCCGATCGCCGATTTCACCGTGCCGGAGACAAGGCCCCCGGCCTCGGTGATGCCAAGATGGATCGGCGCATCGGTCGCTTCGGCCAATTGCTGATAGGCCGCCGCCGCCATGAACACATCAGACGCCTTCACGCTGATCTTGAATTCGTGAAAGTCGTTGTCTTGCAACAGCTTGATATGGTCCATGCCGGATTCGACCATCGCATCCGGGCAAGGCTCGCCGTATTTGTCGAGCAGGTGCTTTTCAAGCGAACCCGCGTTCACACCGATTCGGATCGAACAGCCATGATCCTTGGCCGCGCGCACCACCTCGGCCACGCGGCGGGCATCGCCGATGTTGCCCGGATTGATGCGCAGGCAGGCCGCCCCCGCCTCGGCCGCCTCGATCGCGCGTTTGTAGTGGAAATGGATATCGGCCACGATCGGAACCGGGCTTTCGGCACAAATCTCGCGCAGCGCCCTCGTGCTGTCCTCATCCGGGGTAGAGACGCGGACGATATCGGCCCCGGCAATCGCGGCGCGCTGGATCTGTTCGAGGGTGGCCGCGACATCAGTGGTCAGCGTGTTGGTCATCGTCTGCACCGAAATCGGCGCATCCCCCCCCACCAGCACCTTGCCGACCCGGATCTGCCGCGAGGCCCGGCGGTAAATGTTGCGCCAGGGGCGGACGGGATTATGGCTCATCTTGCGCGGTCCTCTTTGGGTTTGCCCATGGATAATACGACAAGGCCGCCCCGGCAATGCCACGGGCGGCCTTGTCAGACACAAGGGGCAGTTTTACGCGCCGCCCTATTCGGACGGGGCCGCCGGCGCGGCCTGCGAGGCATCCGCCACGTTGACGATGGCCGCCAGATCGGCATCGCGCGACAGATCGGCCACGGCGAATTTCTCGGTCAACACCTCGGGCGACAGGGCAAGGTTGCGCACCACCTGCGCGCCCGGTGCGGCGGGGCCATAGGTCTGGCCATTCACCGCAAAATAAACCGAACCCGAATTCCCGGCCCGCAGCACGGGCGGTTCTTCAAGGGTGGGAACGGCCCACCGCTCGCCCGCGTCAAGGATCTTTTCGAACAGCACCGTGCCGTCGGCCGAGGACACCCGCACCCAGGACGGGCGCACGGCCAGGATCTCGACGCCGGGCTGGGCCGAGGCGACAACCTGCACGTCGGAACCAGCCGTGCCAAGCGCCTCTGCCACGGCGGCATCAACCGCGGTCGCCTCTGGCCCGGTGGCAACGGGCGCGGCAGGCAGACGCGGATCGATGGCCGCAATCGGCCCATCGCGCGAGGTCAGCACCGGCACGTCAAGCGCCTGCGGACGGTAAAGCCTGTCCATCCCCTCGGCCTGCGGCTGCACCGGGTCTGCGCTGGCGATCTGCTGGGATGCCGCAGCTTCGGGCGCCGAACGGACCAGAGGGGCCGCACCCGACACATTGCCCAAGGGATCGATCTCGGCCACCACGGTCGGCGCCTGATCGACCGGCGCCAGTTGCACGCGCTGCACCTCTTGCAGCACCGACCAGCCGCCGTAACCGATCGCGCCGATCAAGGCGACCAGCACCAGCAAGGACCCGACAGCGCCCGGTTCGACCCGGGCAAACAGGCTTTCGCCGCGCGGGATGAAGGTGGCATTCGGATTGGCCAGCGGGTCGCTGAACACCTGCGTGCTGCGCGAGCGTGCCGCCGTCATCCCCGAGGAGGAGGCCGCCGCACTCATCCCGTGGGCCACCTCGAAATTGGCTTCCTTGCAAAAGCGGGCAAAGGCCATGTCCGGGTCCATGCCCAGATAGCGCGCATAGGACCGCACATAGCCGGCCACAAACCCCTGGGTTTCAAAGGCGGACACATCGGCGTTTTCGATCGCGGCGATATAGGCCGCCTTGATCTTCAACTCGCGCTGCACGTCGAGCAAGGACTTGCCCAGCGTGGCGCGTTCGCCCCGCATCAGGTCGCCCAACCGCAGATCGAAATCGTCAAAGCCCTTAGGCTTTTCCGGTTCCGGTATCGAAGGTTTCGCCCTCCGCCCGATCATGCGCCCTGCCCCATACTCTCAACGTCCCCGTAGCCGCTTCGATCACGACTCATTTTGTTCGTATTAGGGATTCGTTACCACAGCACAAGCGCTTTTGCACCTGCGAGACGAACTTCACGCCGAGGCCTCGGCACGATTTAGCGCACAGTGCCGCCACAGCTGATCCATGGCCGAAACAAGTGCCTCGATTTCGCGCGGATCATGCACCGGCGACGGGGTAAAGCGCAGCCTTTCGGTGCCGCGCGGCACGGTGGGAAAGTTGATCGGCTGCACATAGACCCCGAACTGGTCCAACAGCATGTCGGACAGCATCTTGCAATGGATGGGGTTGCCCACATGCACGGGCACAATATGTGAGCCGTGATCGATGATCGGCAGGCCAAGGCCCTTCAGCCGCATCTTCAGGATTCGCGCGTGAAGCTGTTGTGTATCGCGCAGTTTCTGCCCCTCGGCGGTTTTCAGAAACTGCACGCTGGCGGCGGCACCCGCAGCAACCGCAGGCGGCAAGGAGGTGGTGAAGATGAACCCCGGCGCATAGCTGCGCACCGCATCGACCATCTTCGCACTTGCAGCAATATAGCCGCCAAATACCCCATAGGCCTTGGCCAGCGTGGCGTTGATGATGTCGATCCGGTGCATCTGGCGGTCCCGTTCGGCCACGCCCGCGCCGCGCGGGCCATACATGCCCACGGCATGCACTTCGTCGATATAGGTCAGCGCGCCGAATTCCTCGGCCACATCGCAAATCTCGGCAATCGGGCCGAAATCGCCATCCATCGAATAGATCGATTCAAAGGCGATCAGCTTGGGCGCCGCCGGATCATCCGCCGCGATCAGCGCCCGCAGATGGGCCACGTCATTGTGGCGGAAGATCCGCTTTTCGCCCCCGCCGCGCCGCACACCCTCGATCATCGAGGCATGGTTGAGCGCATCGGAATAGATGATCAGCCCCGGAAAGATCGACCGCAGGGTCGAAAGCGTGGCGTCATTGGCGATATAGGCGCTGGTAAAGACAAGCGCCGCCTCCTTGCCGTGCAGATCGGCAAGCTCCGCCTCCAGCCGCTTGTGATAGACGGTGGTGCCAGAGATGTTGCGCGTGCCGCCCGACCCTGCGCCCGTCGCCTCCAGCGCCTCGTGCATGGCGGACAGGACCACCGGATGCTGGCCCATGCCAAGATAGTCATTGCCACACCAGACGGTGATGTCCTTTTGCGTGCCATCCGGACGGGTCCAGACCGCATGGGGGAATTGCCCCTTCTGCCGCTCGATGTCGATGAAGGTGCGGTAACGACCCTCGTCATGCAGGCGCTGAAGGGCGGCATCGAGGGCGGCGTCATAGGTCATCGGTCTGTCTCCGTGGCGTCCTGCCATATCCTTGGGCAGGTGGCTTTTGTTTCGGCTCTGGCGCAGTCAAGACGCCGAGTGCCAAAGATGCATTGACTTGCATCAATTGCACCGGGAATGGGAACAGGTCAATTTGACGCCCCCATCCCGGGCGGCTTTCCCCGGCCCTGCCCCGGTTCAGGGGGCGGGTGCCACTTCAAGCACGACGACGCAGGGCGCTGCGGCCTTGCGTGCGGCATCACAGGCGGCAAGCGCCGCGCTGCGCGCAGCGGCCGCATCGGGCAAATCGCCAAGCGCCACCGCCGATGGCACCGGCGCGCCATCGCGCACGAAGCCTTCCTCGGGCGAAACGGCAAGCGCCGCGTGGCCGGTGCGGCTGGTGACGAACAGCGACAGCGCCTGATCGTTGGAGGCAACGAGCCGCAGCGTCGCCAACTCCTCCTCGGTCAGGAAGGGATGAACATGCAGGCTGACCGCGCTGCCGCCGATCGTGCTGGCCTCGACCGGAACGCTCTGGGCATGGGCGCCCGCAAACGGCAGGACCGCGGTTGCAACGGCTGCCAGAGCCCCGGCAATGGTGAAAGTGGTGCGGCGCATTATGCCCCCTTTTGTCGTCTGACTACGTCCCCTTGGGCGGGCATGTAGCCCAAGCCTGCGGCTCTGGACAGTGCCTCACATCCTGTTACGGTCGAAAATATCATCACAATCCCTTATGAAGCGGAAAGAAACATGTCTCTGGACAAAGTCCTTGCCCGGATCGACGCCGATCTGGACCAGTCCGTCAGCCGCCTGATGGCGCTCCTGCGCATCCCCTCGATTTCGACCGATCCGGCCTATGCTGCCGATTGCGCCCGCGCCGCCGACTGGCTGGTCGCCGAATTGCAGAGCCTTGGCTTTGACGCCTCAAGCCGCCCGACGCCCGGCCATCCGATGGTGGTGGCCCATGGTGGCCAAGGCGCGCGGCACCTGCTGTTTTACGGCCATTACGATGTGCAGCCCGTCGATCCGCTGGCGCTCTGGCACCGCGACCCGTTCGACCCCGAGGTGCAGGACACGCCCAAGGGCCGGGTGATCCGGGCGCGCGGCGCCGCCGATGACAAGGGCCAGCTGATGACCTTCGTCGAAGCCTGCCGCGCGTGGAAGGCGGTGCATGGCACGCTGCCCGGCAAGCTCACGCTGTTTTTCGAGGGCGAGGAAGAATCAGGCTCGCCCAGCCTGATCCCTTTCATGAAAGACCATGCGGCCGAGTTGACGGCGGATATCGCGCTGATCTGCGATACCGGCCTGTTCGAGGACACCACCCCCGCGATCGTCACCATGCTGCGCGGTCTGCTGGGCGAGGAGCTGACGATCCGCGGGCCCGACAAGGACCTGCATTCGGGCATGTATGGCGGGGCGGCGATCAACCCGATCCGGGTTCTGACGCGCATCCTGGGCCGTCTGCATGACGAGACGGGCCGCATCACCGTGCCGCATTTCTATGACGGCGTGCAGGAATTGCCCGAGGCGATCCGCGCCCAATGGCAGGCGCTTGCCTTTGACCATGCGAAGTTTCTGGGCGATGTCGATCTGTCCGTCCCTGCCGGCGAACAGGACCGCACCCCGCTTGAAATGCTGTGGTCGCGCCCGACGGCCGAAATCAATGGCATCTGGGGGGGCTATACCGGCGACGGGTTCAAGACCGTGCTGCCGTCCGAGGCCCATGCCAAGGTCAGCTTCCGCCTTGTGCCGGGCCAAGACCCCGACGCGCTGCGCGGCCATTTCCGCGACTGGGTGCGCGCGCAGCTTCCCGCCGATTGCACGGTCGAATTCCATGCCCATGGCAACGGCCCGGCGGGCGTGATGTCGGTCGAGGCCCCCGCCTTTGACGCGGCCCGCCAGGCGCTGAGCGAGGAATGGGGCAAGCCCGCCGCCTTTGTGGGCTGCGGCGGATCGATCCCGATTGCGGGCTATTTCAAGACCGTGCTGGGGATGGATGCCATGCTGATCGGTTTTGGCCGTGATGACGACCTGATCCACAGCCCGAACGAGAAATACGATCTGGAGTGTTTCCACAAGGGCATCCGGTCCTGGGCGCGGGTCTTGGCCCGGCTGACCTGACAGACGCAAAGCCGCCGCAAGCGGGGCAGCACCTGGCCCCCGCTTGTGGCGCAGCGCCTCCGACAAAGCGGGACACAGGCCATGGATATCAGAACGGCAACAGCCGCCGACGAGGCGGAGTGGCGGCGGCTTTGGGCCGGTTTTCTTGGGTTCTACGGGGTGACGCTGGACCCGGGCGTCACTAAGGCGACCTGGGCGCGCTGCATCGATCCCGGCCATGTAATGACGTGCCGCATCGCATTTGCGGGCGACACGGCCCTTGGCTTTGCCATCCATCATCCGCATTGCTCGACCTGGGTGGCAGGGGATGATGTCTATCTGGAAGACCTGTTCGTCGCCCCCGAAGCGCGCGGGCGCGGCGTGGGGCGGGCCTTGATCGAGGATCTGATCGCGATCGGGCGGGCCAGAGGCTGGCACCGGCTCTATTGGAACACCGACCGCGGCAATGCCGCGGCACGGCGGCTTTACGACCGGTTTTGCGCCGAGGATGGCCACATCCGCTATCGCCTGCGGCTATAGATCGCCATAGCGCCCAAGCCGGACAAAGCCGGTTTCCTCGCGAAAGCGCAGCGTGATGCCCTGCCGGTCCACGGCGGCGCAGATCGGGCGACTGTTGACCCAGACTTCGCAGTAGCGGTCGCCCTCGACCCGCCATTCGCCCCAGGCCCCGGCGCGGATCGTGCGACCATCGGCCCGGAAATCCTGGGCCACACCTTCGGGAAACACCACCACCCGCGCGCTCAGCGCCTCGGCGATCTGCTCGCCGGTCAGTTGCTCCCACGCCTCGGCCCAAACCACGCCGGGCCATAGCAGCGCCCCCGCCATCCACAGCCGCATCGGCCCCCCTTTTCCTTGCGTCACCGCCTGCGGCAGTCTAAGGGGGCCGCGCACCCCCTTTCCAATGATAGGTTCGTGATGATCCCGCGCTATTCCCGCCCCGAGATGGTTGCCCTCTGGTCGCCAGCCACGAAATTCCGCATCTGGTATGAGATCGAGGCCCATGCCTGCGACGCGATGGCCGATCTGGGCGTGATCCCGCGCGCCAATGCCGAAGCGGTCTGGCGGGCCAAGGATGTGGAATTCGATGTGGCCCGGATCGACGAGATCGAGGCCGTCACCAAGCATGACGTGATCGCCTTTCTGACCCATCTTGCCGAACATATCGGGGCCGAGGATGCGCGTTTCGTGCATCAGGGCATGACATCCTCGGATGTGCTGGACACCACGCTGAACATTCAACTGGTGCGCGCGGCCGATATCCTGCTTGCGGGGATGGACCGCGTTCTGGCCGCGCTGAAGGCACGCGCCCATGAACACAAGGACACCGTGCGCATCGGCCGCAGCCATGGCATCCATGCCGAACCCACGACCATGGGCCTGACCTTTGCGCGGTTCTATGCCGAAATGGCGCGCGGGCGTGCGCGTCTGGTCAATGCGCGGGCCGAAGTGGCCACCGGCGCGATTTCCGGCGCGGTCGGCACCTTTGCCAACATCGACCCGCGGGTCGAGGAGCATGTCTGCGCCAAGATGGGTCTGGTGCCAGAGCCGATTTCCACCCAAGTCATCCCGCGCGACCGTCATGCGATGTTCTTTGCCACCCTTGGCGTGATCGCCAGCAGCATCGAGAATATCGCGACCGAGTTCCGCCACATGCAGCGCACCGAAGTGCTGGAGGCAGAGGAATTCTTTTCCCCCGGGCAAAAGGGCAGCTCTGCCATGCCGCACAAGCGCAACCCGGTGCTGACTGAAAACCTGACCGGGCTTGCCCGGCTGGTGCGCATGGCCGTGGTGCCCGCGATGGAAAACGTGGCACTCTGGCACGAGCGGGACATCAGCCATTCATCGGTTGAACGCGCGATCGGCCCCGATGCCACCATCACGCTGGATTTCGCGCTGCACCGTCTGGCGGGCGTCGTGGAAAAGCTGGTGGTCTATCCGCAGAACATGCTGGCCAACATGAACAAGTTCCGCGGCCTTGTAATGAGCCAGCGGGTGCTGCTGGCGCTGACGCAGGCAGGCGTGTCGCGCGAAGACAGCTACCGTCTGGTGCAGCGCAATGCGATGAAGGTCTGGGAACAGGGGGCCGATTTCAAGACCGAGCTTCTGGCCGACCCCGAGGTGACGGCCGCCCTGACCCCCGCCGAGATCGAGGAGAAATTCGACCTTGGCTATCACACCAAACATGTGGACACGATCTTTGCCCGCGTGTTCGGCAAGTAACGAAGGCGTGACCGGCGGCAGGGCGGTGCCGCCGAATTGCGCGCTTGATGCGGCAAAATCCGTGCTATGATTTCGGTCTCCACACTCAGCCAACAGGAAGGACGCAGGATGAAGACAAAGATCACCGCCGCCGTCATCGCCCTTATGCTGCTGCCCAGCGTATCGATGGCCTATTGCTCTGGCGCGAAGGAAATCACCGCCTCGTCGTGCAAGGAAGGGTCAAGCTGGGATCAGACCAAGGGCGAATGCGTTCTGACGCCCACCACCTGATCGGGCGTAAGGGGGCGTTAACCCGGGTCTGACACTCTGCCTTTCGCAGGATCACCAGAACGGGGCCACCATGCCGAACGATACCAGTTCCCATTTGGCGCGCATCGCTCCGGCGCAGCGCGCCATTTCACTTGGGGGCAGCACCGGGGAACGCCGCCCGCCGACACCGCGCGAAAAGGCCGCGATCATCGTCCGCCTGATGCTTGCCGAAGGCACCACCGTGCCGCTCGCAGCCCTTCCCGAACATATGCAGGCCGCCCTGACCGAACAGATCGGCCAGATGCGCCTTGTGGATCGTGCCACCCTCTCCGCCGTGGTGGAGGAGTTCTTGTCCGAGCTGGAGGAGGTCGGCCTGTCCTTTCCCGGTGGCATCGATGCCGCGCTGACCATGATGGACGGTCACATAAGCCCGACCGCCGCCAGCCGGTTGCGCCGTCTGGCCGGGGCGTCGGGAAAATCCGATCCCTGGGACCGGCTGACCAGCCTGCCGGCCGAACGTCTTTTGCCGGTGCTGGAGGCCGAGAGCGTCGAGGTGGCTGCCGTGATGCTGTCGAAACTTCCGGTGCCAAAGGCGGCCGAACTGCTGGGCAAACTGCCGGGGGAGCGGGCACGGCGTGTGGCCTATGCCGTGTCGATGACCGGCGCGGTTGACCCCGAAACCGTGCGCCGGATCGGGTTTTCCCTTGCCGGGCAATTGGATGCGCAACCCGCCCGCGCCTTTGACGCGGGGCCGGTGGAACGGGTGGGCGCGATCCTCAACATCTCGACCGCCGCCACGCGAGAGGATGTGTTGCAGGGGCTTGATGCCGAAGATGCCGATTTCGCCGAACAGGTGCGCAAGGCGATCTTCACCTTCACCCATATTCCCGCCCGGATCATGCCGCGCGATATCCCGAAAATCGTGCGCATGGTGGATATGGCCGTGCTTGTCACCGCCTTTGCCGCGGCACAGACCCAGCCAAAGCAGGCCCCGGTCGTGGAATTCTTCCTTGCCAACATGTCGCAGCGCATGGCTCAAAGCATCCGCGACGACATGGCCGCCCGCGGCAAGGTCAAGGACAAGGATGCCGAGGAGGCGATGAACGCCATCGTCACCACGATCCGCCAACTGGAAGGCGCTGGTGAAATCGTGATGACCCGAGACGAGGACTGACCCCGCAGGGTTGTGCGGCCACGCGGCGCAGGATAGCGTCCGCGCCAAAGGACGCGCGATGACCCTGCCGACACAAAAAGACACCAGACGTGGCATCTTGTTGATGGTGCTTGCGATTTTCTGCTTTGCCGCGATGGATGCCGCGGCCAAGGGGTTGATCGCGCGCTATCCGGTGCCGCAAGTGGTCTGGGCGCGCTTTGCCGGGCAGGTCATCATCGTGGCGCTGATCCTTGGCCCGCGACTGCCGCAGATGCTGCGCACGGATTGGCCGGTGCTGCACCTTGTGCGTTCGGTCTGCCAGCTTGGGGCGATTGCCTGCTTCTTCTCGGCCCTGCCCTTCATTGGCCTCGCCGAGGCGACGGCTCTGGGCGATCTGAACCCGGTGCTGATCACGCTGGGGGCGGCGCTGTTTCTTGGTGAAAGGCTGGGGCCGCGGCGGCTTGCCGGGGTGGTGGCGGCGCTGATCGGCGCGCTGATCATCATCCGGCCCGGCCTTGCGGTCTTTACCCCGGCGGCGTTGCTGCCCTTGGCGGCGGCGATGTTCTATGCGGTCAATGCCCTGCTCACGCGCAAGCTCGGCCCGCGCGAAAGCGCCTGGACGCCGATGATCCTGGCCGCCCTGTTCGGCATGGCGGCCACGTCGTCCGTGCTCCCCTTTGTCTGGGCGCCGATCGCCCCTGCCGATCTGCCCTCTTTCCTGCTGATCGGGGTGCTGGGCACCGGGGCGCAACTGGCGCTGATCCGGGCCTTCACCCTGGCCGAGGCCAGCAGCGTCGCGCCCTTTGCCTATGTCGGGCTGATCTTTGCCACGGGCTGGGGCTATATCCTGTATGACGAGGTGCCCGATCTGCCGACGTTGATCGGTGCGCTTGTGATCGTGGGGGCGGGACTTTATGTCTGGCATCGCGAAACCCGCATCCGCAGCGCATAAGGCAGATCACGGCAGCACCCATGGCAGACGACCCCCCGCATCCCAAGGGCACCTGGGGCCAATGGCTGACGGACCGCGTTATCCGCGCGCTCCTCGGGCTGCTGCTTGCGCTGCCCTATCGCTGGCGCGTCCCGCTCTGTGGCTGGGTCATGGCGCGGATCGTGGCGCCTCTGGCGGGCTGGCCCAAGCGTATCCGCGACAATCTGGCCCACACCCTGCCGGACCTGCCCGCCGATCAGATCGACCGTCTGGTGGCGCGCGTGCCCGAAAACATCGGTCGCACCGTGATCGAGATCTATTCGGGCGCGGATTTCATCGCCCGCACGACGCAATTGCCGCTGACCGGCGACGGGGTTGGCGCGCTCGAGGCCGCCCATCCCGCCGGGCGCCCGGTGATTCTGGCGACCGGGCATTTCGGCAATTATGATGCGGTGCGCGCCGCCCTGAT
>JALOSF010000082.1 GCA_025458525.1 Cypionkella sp.
ACGCCCGGCCATGTGGACTTCGCCTATGAGGTGAGCCGGTCGATGAAGGCGGTCGAGGGCAGTTTGCTGGTGGTGGATGCGTCGCAAGGCGTCGAGGCGCAGACGCTGGCCAACGTCTATCAGGCGCTGGATGCGGGGCACGAGATCGTGCCGGTGCTGAACAAGATCGACCTGCCCGCCGCCGAACCCGAACGCGTCAAGCAGCAGATCGAGGATGTGATCGGGCTGGACGCATCGGATGCGATCAACATCTCGGCCAAGTCGGGCCTTGGGATTCCGGATGTGCTGGAGGCGATTGTCACCCGCCTGCCCGCGCCGAAAGGCGACCGCAACGCGCCCTTGAAGGCGATGCTGGTCGACAGCTGGTATGACAGCTATCTGGGCGTGGTCGTCATGATCCGGGTGATCGACGGCGTGATCCGCAAGGGCGACCGCATCAAGATGATGCAGACCAATGCGGTCTATGGCGTGGACAAGCTGGCGGTGCTGAAGCCGCAGATGGTGGACATCGACGAGCTTGGCCCGGGTGAGATCGGCATCTGGACCGGGTCGATCAAGCAGGTGCGCGACACCCGCGTGGGCGATACGATCACGTCGGAGAAAAAGGGATGTGAAACCCCGCTGCCGGGCTTCAAACCCGCGCAGCCGGTGGTGTTCTGCGGCCTGTTCCCGGTCGATGCCGCCGATTTCGAGGATCTGCGCGATGCCATCGAAAAGCTGCAACTGAACGATGCGTCCTTCAGCTCCGAGATGGAAACCTCCGCCGCACTTGGCTTTGGCTTTCGCTGCGGCTTCCTGGGGCTGTTGCACCTTGAGGTGATCCGCGACCGGCTGGAGCGGGAATATGACCTTGACCTGATCACCACGGCGCCATCGGTGGTGTTCAAGCTGCACATGAAGGATGGCGAGGTGCGCGATCTGCACAACCCCGCCGACATGCCCGACCTGACCTATATCGATCACATCACCGAGCCGCGGATCAAGGCCACCATCATGGTGCCGGATGAATACCTTGGTGACGTGTTGAAGCTGTGCCAGGATCGGCGCGGGATTCAGATGGACCTGTCCTATGCCGGTGCCCGCGCGATGGTGGTCTATGACCTGCCGCTGGCCGAGGTGGTGTTCGATTTCTACGACCGGCTGAAATCTGTCACCAAGGGCTATGCCAGTTTCGACTACACGATCAGCGAGTATCGTGAGGATTATCTTGTGAAAATGTCGATCCTCGTGAACGAGGAACCCGTCGATGCGCTGTCGATGATGGTGCACCGTGACCGGGCCGAGGCGCGGGGCAGGGCGATGGTGGAAAAGCTCAAGGAGCTGATCCCCCGCCACATGTTCAAGATCCCGATTCAGGCGGCGATTGGCGCGCGGGTCATCGCGCGTGAAACGCTGTCGGCGATGCGCAAGGACGTGACGGCGAAATGCTATGGCGGCGATGCCAGCCGCAAGCGCAAGCTGCTGGACAAGCAAAAGGCCGGCAAGAAACGGATGCGCCAGTTCGGCAAGGTGGAAATCCCGCAAGAGGCGTTCATCTCGGCCTTGAAGATGGACACCTGACAGCGCGGCATTGCTCGATCCGTGACCAGACAAAACTAAGCCCGCACAGCACTGCGCGGGCTTTTCCTTTGGGATCGGCTGTGTGTGATCGCGGTCAGATCGGCAGGGTTGACCGGCCTGACAGCGTCAGTTTGCGGCCTCTGCCGCCTCTTGCTGGATCGCGGCCCCTGCGACCTGCAAGTCACGGCCTGCACCGGCGACGGTGCCGCAGGCGGTCAGGGTAACGGCGGCGAGGAGGGACAGAAGGGTCAGGCGTCGTTTCATCTTGGATCCTTTCGGTGATGTCACGGTTCAACGCAGAGGCCGGGTTCTGGTTCCGTGGTCAGGCCGCCCATGGGCGGCAAACGGCGCCAACCGTCCGTGGCTTGCCCGTCAACCGCCCGTCACCCGCATGTTAATCGCGCGTTAACCGCCCGTTAACCAGATGTGCCGAATGCTACGAGGATGCGTGGTCTGATCCTCATCCTGCTTCTGTCCGCCTGTGGTGCCCAGCCTGCACCCCAGTTCTTTGGCGCCAAGCGCACCGATGTCACCCGCGACGGGCGTGCCTATACCGTTTACCAAAAGGCCAACATGGTCGAGGTGATCCGCCTTGGCTATGCCCGCCGGGGTGAACATCAGGCCATACGCGCAACCATGATCGCCCTGATCCCCGAGGTGACGGGCTGCACGCTGATCGACAGCAGCCTGCAAGGCGACAGTGGCGAGATGCGGGGCCGGCTGCGCTGCCCCAAGCCCAAGGCCTGAGGTCACGGCCCAAGGTCACGGCCCAAGGTCAGGGCGCCAAACCGCAGGCGTCGCAGCCGCAGCTTTCAACCTTGGGCGAATCACCCTATGCTGCACCGCAGAAAATCGGTCGCCGCCGATGCCGGGGGCGCTTTGGGGGGATCATGGGCAAGGCTATCACCATCGCGCAGCAAAAGGGCGGTTCGGGCAAGACCACGTTGGCCGTGAACCTTGCCGTCGCGTTTGTCCGGCAAGGCTTGCGTGTGGCGCTGCTTGACACCGACCCGCAGGGCAGCCTTGGGCGCTGGTTCATGGCGCGGCGCGACCGGCTGGGCGATCCGGGGATGGAGCTTTCGACCGCCTCGGCCTGGGGGGTGGGGTATGAATGCGAGAAGCTGCGCAAGACGCATGACATCGTGCTGATCGACACGCCACCCAAGATCGACGCCGACCTGCGCCCCGCGCTGCGCGAGGCGGCCCTGGTGGTGATCCCGGTCGCATCCAGCCAGGTGGATCTGTGGGCGACCGACGGGGTGCTGGACCTTGCCGCGCGCGAAAGCCGTCCCAGTCTGATCGTGCTGAACCGCTGCAAGGCGGGCACGCGGCTGGCAGAGGAGGTGGCGACCGCCGCCGCCGCGCTGGCCGATGTGGCCGAGGCGCGTCTGGGGCAGCGTGTCGCCTATGCCGAGACGATGGGCCACGGAAGTGCCGTTTGCGAAACCGGACGAACCGCAGCCGCCGCCGAGGTCGAGGCGCTGGCCGCCGAAGTGCTGGCGCGGCTTCAGCCCTGATTGTCGGGTCGATCCGGCCCGCGCACGATCAGCGCCCAGAAGGCAAGGGCGCCAAGGGCGGCAAACACCACGCCCCAGCCGGGACTGCCGTTCACGAATTCGAACGCCGCCCAGCCCAGCGGGAAAAGCGCCGTCAGCCAACGCACCCAGGCTTTTGCAAAGAACGGGTGGTTCGGATCGATGAGTTTCATGGCGGCCATTCTGCGTAAAAGGTGACGGAAAGGCGCAAGGCGTGGCACTCCCCACGGCGTGAGGTAACGTCTGCTTTGAGTCAATCCAAGGGTTCGTGCCGCAATTTTCTTGGGCCTGCGCCAAAGTTCGGTCGCAATCTGCTGCTGTCTTAGTCCGATGTATACGCCATCCATCCTGCTCCTGTTCTCCCTTGTCGCGGCTCTTGTCGGCTATGTCCGCACCGGAACGGCCGACCACCCCGTTGTGCTGCTGTCTGGTCTTGCCGCCATCTCGGCGCTGTGGATCTTGTTACGGGCCGTTCCGGCGCGCGCCAAACGCGACCGCTCTGTCGCGGCACCGCGCAAGGCCCGCAAGACCGCGCCCCCGGTCGTCGTGGATGGGTCAAACGTGATGCATTGGGGCGGGCCGGCGCCCAGCCTTGCGCCCGTGGCAGAGGTGATCGCAGCCCTGACCGCCCAAGGCTATCGCCCCGGCGTGGTGTTCGACGCCAATGCCGGATACAAGCTGGCCGGGCGCTACATGGACGATGCCCCGCTGGCCAAGGCGCTTGGCCTGCCCACGGACCGCGTGTTGGTCGTGCCGCGTGGCAAACCTGCCGATCCGGTCATCCTTGAAAGCGCGCGCCAGCTTGGCGCCCCGGTCCTCAGCAACGACCGTTTTCGGGATTGGGCCGCCGATTTCCCCGAAGTCTGCACGCAGAACCGGGTCTGGCGCGGCGGGTATGTGAATGGCGTGCTGTGGATCGAGTCAGAGCGCCCTACCGCCCGCGCCGCTTGACGCCGCCCCGCTGGCCGGCGCGGCCTGCGGTGCTGCGCCCGGCCATTTTCTGCGCCTCCTCGACGGCATCATCGACCACCGATTGACGCGCCAACGGGTCGTCTGACACCACCAGCTCCACCGCCTCCAGCCGCTTGACCTCGTCGCGCAGGCGGGCGGCTTCCTCGAATTCCAGGTTCTCGGCCGCCTTGCGCATCTGCGCCCGCAGCGCATCCAGATGGGCGGCAAGGTTCTGGCCGACCATCGGCTTGTCCAGCTTGGCGGTGACGCGCGCCATGTCGGTGTCGCCCTGCCACAGGCCTTGCAGCACATCCTCGACGTTCTTTTTCACCGTGGTCGGCGTGATGCCGTGCAAGGTGTTGTACGCAATCTGCTTTTCGCGCCGCCGGTTGGTTTCGCGCAGCGCGCGTTCCATGCTGCCGGTGATGCGATCGGCATACATGATCACCCGACCTTCGGCGTTGCGCGCGGCGCGCCCGATCGTCTGGATCAGCGAGGTTTCCGAGCGCAGAAAGCCCTCCTTGTCGGCGTCCAGAATGGCGACAAGCCCGCATTCGGGGATATCGAGGCCTTCACGCAGCAGGTTGATCCCCACCAGCACATCAAACGCCCCGAGGCGTAAATCGCGCAGGATTTCAATGCGTTCGATGGTGTCGATGTCAGAGTGCATATAGCGGATGCGGATGCCCTGTTCGTGGAAATACTCGGTCAGATCCTCGGCCATCCGCTTGGTCAGCGTGGTCACCAGCACCCGCAGATCGCGGGCGGCCACCTTGCGGATCTCGTCCAGCAGATCATCGACCTGCATCTCCACGGGGCGGATTTCCACCACCGGGTCCACAAGCCCGGTGGGGCGGATCACCTGTTCGGTGAACACGCCGCCCGCCTGTTCCATCTCCCATGCCGCGGGGGTGGCGCTGACAAAGATCGACTGCGGGCGCATCGCATCCCATTCCTCGAACTTCAGCGGTCGGTTGTCCATGCAGCTGGGCAAGCGGAAGCCATGTTCGGCCAGCGTGAACTTGCGCCGGTAGTCGCCCTTGTACATGCCACCGATCTGCGGGACCGACACATGGGATTCATCGGCAAAGACGATGGCATTGTCGGGGATGAATTCGAACAGGGTGGGGGGCGGCTCGCCCGGCGCGCGCCCCGTGAGGTAGCGGCTGTAGTTTTCGATGCCGTTGCAGACGCCGGTCGCCTCCAGCATCTCGAGGTCGAAATTGGTGCGCTGTTCCAAGCGTTGCGCTTCCAGCAGGCGGCCTTCGTTGACCAACTGGTCCAGCCGCTGGCGCAATTCCTTCTTGATGCACAGGATCGCCTGCTGCATCGTCGGGCGCGGGGTCACATAATGGCTGTTCGCGTAAATGCGGATCTGCTTGAACGTGTCGGTCTTGGCCCCGGTCAGCGGGTCGAATTCGACGATCGCCTCAAGCTCCTCGCCGAAAAACGAAAACCGCCAGGCCCGGTCCTCAAGGTGGGCGGGCCAGACCTCGACCGAATCGCCGCGCACGCGGAAACTGCCGCGCTGGAACGCCTGATCGTTGCGGCGGTATTGCTGGGCCACCAACTCGGCCATCACCTTGCGCTGGTCATAGCTTTGCCCGACGACCAGATCCTGGGTCATGGCCGAATAGGTCTCGACCGACCCGATGCCATAGATGCAGGACACCGAGGCCACGATGATCACATCGTCACGCTCCAACAGTGCCCGGGTGGCCGAGTGGCGCATCCGGTCGATCTGTTCGTTGATCTGGCTTTCCTTCTCGATATAGGTGTCGGACCGCGGAACATAGGCTTCGGGCTGGTAGTAGTCGTAGTAGGAAACGAAGTATTCCACCGCATTGTCGGGGAAAAAGCCCTTGAACTCGCCATAAAGCTGCGCGGCCAGCGTCTTGTTCGGGGCAAGGATGATCGCCGGGCGCTGGGTTTCCTCGATGATCTTGGCCATGGTAAAGGTCTTGCCGGTGCCGGTGGCACCCAGCAGGACCTGATTGTGCTCGCCCGCCAGCACCCCCGCCGACAGTTCGGCAATCGCCGTGGGCTGGTCGCCCGCCGGAGTGAAGGGTGTTGCCAGTTTGAACCGCTTGCCGCCCTCCAGCTTTGGCCGGGTCAGGACGTCGGGACGTTCGGTCAGGGCATTGGCATTGTTGTGCGGCATGGCATCCTCTGCGCGGCGATTCCCGGTCAGCCCCCAATGTATTCCGTTTTTGTTCCGGCAAAAGGGGGGGCTTTACCGAAGATTTACCCTCCTTGCGGCAGAGTTAAGAGAGACGTTTCAATTTTAACGAAAACTCGGTTCAACTTTGCATCTTTTGATTGAAATGCGCGGCGCGCTTTGGCACAGTGATCGGGCAAGCAGCAACAAGAAGCTGTCGGTTGATCGCACCACACACCCCACCCACACCCCGTGGTCAGCCGACAGCGACTTGCCCGCCCCGATATCGGGCATCGGCCTGTCATCGGTCTTGCGTCCTCCCCCGGTTTTCGCCCATATACAGCCAGTCCCAAAGCCGAGGTTTCGTCATGCGCGCCCGCATCTATCAGCCAAGCAAAACCGCCATGCAGTCTGGCACCGCCAAGACAAAGGGCTGGGTGCTGGAATTCGCCCCCGCCTCCGCGCGGGAGGTTGATCCCCTTATGGGCTGGACCTCGTCGGATGACACGCAAGCCCAGGTGCGCCTGCGCTTTGACACGCAAGAGGCGGCAGAGGCTTATGCGACCGCGCGCGGCATCGACTATGATGTGGTCCTGCCAAAAGAGCGCAAGCCGGTGATCCGCCTGCGCGGCTATGGCGAAAACTTCGCGACTGACCGCCGCGGGGCCTGGACGCACTGAACCCTGGTGCTGCGCCCCCTTGGGTGCCGCGTGCGGGCCGCATGCGCACGTGCCGGTAGGGCGATGCCGCCGACCGTGTAACTTATCCGCCAGACGCGCAGCCGCGACCATCTGACAGATCGCGCGTTAGCCCAGCAGGCCGGGCAGCACGATGTGGCGGCCATAGGCGGGTGGGGCCGGGCCTTCGGGCGCGGCCCAGATCACCGGAAAGCGCGGGGCCGGGGGCAGGGGTGCATCCAGATCGGTCAGCACCACCAGCACCGAAGGGCAAAGCGCCTCGGCCTTGGCAAAAAGGTCGGCATAATCCGTGCCGCCGCCTTGTCGCAGGGCCATGTCGCGCCCCTCGGCCCAGCCTTGCGGGTCCAGCCTGCGATGCAACGACACGGTGGTGTCAAACGCCAGAAGATGGGCCTCTGCCGCGCTGCGACGGGTGATCGAACGCGCCTCGGACAGCAAGAGCCGCAAGGTCAGCGCCTCTACCGAAGACGAGGTGTCCAGCCCGATCACCAGCCGTGGCCGCGTGTCCTGTCGCCTGTAGCCCGGCTCGAACGCCGGGGACGGCGTGCCCCTGCGCTCGGCCTCGGACAAGCGGGCGATCCAGCCGCGGGCCGGGCGGCGCCAGTTCTGGCGCGGCTGGTCGGTCAGCGCCTGTGCCAGCAGCCCGCGCAAATGCACTTCCCAAGGCACCGTGCCCGGTGACAGATCGGCCAGCACCACCCCCAGCCGTCCGATCCCGGCGCCCGCCTTGCGCCCCGCTTCCAGCGCGCGCAGCATCTGGTTGCGCCAATCGGCGGCGCTTTGGCCCTTGCCCTCCGGCTTTGCCTCGCCCGCGGCGACATCGGGCACAAAGCCGCGCGCGCGGCCCCAGTCGCGCAGCCGCCGCGCCCGCGCGGGATCGGCATGCAGCGCCAGTGCCAGCCGGTCGGCGTCCCAATCCGACAGCGCCGCAATGGCCGAGGTGCAGGGCAGCCCCGCCTCGGCCAGCACCTCGGTCAGCAGCACCGCCGGGCGCGGCAGCGCATGGCCCGAAAGCGCCAGCGTTTCATTGACGATCCCGTCGGCGGCAAGGCCGAAAAGCTCGGCGTCGAACTCTGGCCCGATGCGCTGGGCCAATGCCGCCGCCCGCGCCGAATGGCGCAAGGCGACATGCAGCACGTGATGCGCCACGGTGCCCACCTGTTCGGGCAGGCCCAGCAGGTCGAACCCTGCGGCATAGCGGATCACATCGCCGCGGGTCTCAGTCTGATCGCCGTCGCGGTGATCGCACCACAGCGACAGCACCGCCAGCGCCGGGTCCACCTCGCCCAGATGTGCAAGGGCGCGGGCCGCCCGTCGCGAGGGCGTGCCGCTCATGCCCGACCCCCTGTCATGGCAGGCCAAGCGCCTGCCGGTCGCGCGCATAGTCGGCATAAGAGGCCGAAGCGGCAAAGACCTCCTCCCAGCCCTGCGCCAAGGCCCGCCCGATCAACAACTCAAAGCCGAAGCTGGCCAGTTCGGCAACCGGAAGGCCCGTGCCGGGCAGGCTGCGCAGATCTGCCAGAAGGTCGATCGCGGCGGGCAGGCTGTCGCGCGTGACGGCTCCGGTCAGCCCGTAAACCAGCGCGGTCAGCCCATGCAGGCTGCGCGGATAAAGCGCCGCCCGTTCGGCCCGCGGCGCGGCCAACAGTGCGGCGACCTGCACGCTTGCCGCGATCTCATCGGCCACCAGCGCAAACTCTGCCGCCGGGGCCAGGCCGACGGTGCCCGCGATCATCACCTGACGCAGGGCGCGGTCAGGGATGGCGTGCATGATCTGGCTGACCCGGGCCCAGCTGCGCGGCGTGCAGGCGATCATCTGACCGCGCCGCAGCGCCTCCTCGGTCGTGTCCAACAGATCGGGCCGCGTGCGGATAAAGGCCGCGACCGCCGGGTGGATGCCCGCGGGCAGCGCGTAATGCTTCAGCCAATCCTCGGCATCGGCCTGAAGCGTCAGATGGATCAGCCGGTCCGACAGGGCGCTGCCCATGTCATAGGCGATCGCGCCATCCTCCACCCGGTTGCCGGCGGCGATGACCATCACGCTGGCGGGCAGGCGGTGGCGCCCGACCCGACGCTCTTGCAGCAGCCCGTAAACCGTGGGCTGAAGCGCCGGGGCCGCGGCTGTCAGTTCGTCCAGAAACAGGATCGCGGGTGCCGCACCATCGGGCAGATCCTCGGGCCGATACCAGACCGTCCGCGCGGTTACGTGATCGTAATAGGGCAGGCCCCGCAGATCCTGCGGCTCGATCGTGGTCAGGCGCAGGTCGTGCAACACCGCGCCGATCCGGTTGGCAAGGGTCTGCACCACCTCGGTCTTGCCCACGCCCGGGCGGCCGTGCAGCATCCATGACACGGTCATGCGCCCGGCGGCCTGCGCCTCCCAGCCGGCGGTCAGAACGCGCAGCGCCTCGCTGGCCGAGACGGTGGAGGCATTGACGCTCATGCGCGGGCCGCCCGTTGCGCCAGTGCGGCCGCCAGACGGCCATGCGCGGACACCGCCCGCGCCTCTTGCCCGATGTCGCGCAGATAAAGGCTGTCGCGGTGATTGACGGCAAGAAGATCGGCCTCGGTCAGATCGGCGTCAAACAGGCCCTGACGCAGCGCTGCCCGGTCCTCGGGCGTCAGCGGCAAAAGCCGGGGCTGGGGTTGGTCGGTCTGCACCGAGACAAAGGTCAGCGGCGGCAGGCGGGCGAGTTCGGATTGTTCGATCACCAGCCGCACCTCTCCTTGCGCGATCCCGTGCCGCGCGATGATGCCGCGCAGGCAGGCCCGCGCACGAAAGGCCAGCGTGTCAAGCCGCCGCCCCGCCTCATCCGGGGCGACCTGCCGCGCGCGGGCCGCCTGCGAGAGCCGCAGCAAGCGCATCTCGACCAGCCCGATCACGATCAACATGATCAGCGGCGCCTGCGAGATGGTCAGCGCCAGATCCTGCCGCACCAGCGGCACCGCCATGAAGGGCGCAAGCGCGATCATGTAGCGCAGGAACTGCACCTCGGCGATCAGCCGCAGCCAAAGGCCGGGCCCGGCCCCACGCGGCAAGACCATGGCCCGACCAAAGAACCGCTTTGGCAGGCTGCGGGTGTCCAGCACGCCGCGGTTCAGAACGGTTTCCTCGGAAAGGATCAGCATGCAACATCATCCATCCTGCCGAACCTAGGCCAAGCTGGCGCAATGGCAACTTGGCGGCGCGCCCGGCGGGCAACCGGGCACAGCGCGGGCGGCCCCGGGTCAGGGGCCGACCCGTTCGAAATCATAGACCGCATCGACCCTGCACTTCGCCATGCCGATCAGGGCCAGCGCACCGGCATCCGCGCCGGGGGCTGCGGCAAAGCGCAAGGCCAGCGTCGCCTCGGCCTTGTCGGGCGCGGTCAATGTCGATGTGGCGGTGGCGGTGACATTCAGAATGTCATTGGGCGGGATCGGGAAAACGCCGTCAAACCGCACCGGGCTGCGTTCGGTCCATTGGATGCGATCCGCGCCACTGCCCACCACGAACTGCGACGGATGAAATTTACCGCCCCAGGCGATCGGCTTGGTGGCGTTGGTCCCATCCACCAGAGGCGGGACCATCTGGGCCACCTGCGGCAGGCAGCCGTCGATGTTCTGCACCCGGACGGACCCGCGCCATGTGCCATCCTGCGGCACGATGGAAAACAGCCCGATCTCGCAGGTGCCATCCCCGCCGGAAGCGAGGTCGATTTCATCGGGGCTCAGGGTGCTCCAGAGGAACGCGCCGTTGCTGTTGACCAGCACCATGTTTTCCGCGCCCGCAGGCGGCGGGCTGCCCGTCAGCGCCTCGTAGTCGCCCAAGGTCACGGGCGACAGCAGGCAAGCGCAGCCCGCATCGCCACATTCCGCATAAAGGATCTGATTTTCGGCAAGGACGGGCTGGGCCAGCCCAAGGGTGGCCAGAAGGGCGATGAACAACATGCGCATCAGTTTTCTCCCCGCAGTTTGGCGCGCAAGGCGGCGGCGGCCTCGGGCGTCAGGTCAAGGGGCACGCCCGAAAGCCGCTCGGCGGTGGCGCTGCCCGGTGGCGGGGGGATGGGCTGTTCACGCGCGATGACATGCGCGGTGCTGTCCGCCCCAACCATGATGCGGCCAAGGAAAGTGGCGTCGGACGCCATGCCGAACACCGCCCATTCTCCCGGGGTCATGCTGGTTTGCCAGCCGCCCGCAACGGTCTGGGCGATCCGGTCGTCCTGCGTGCCACCCACCGGGATGGCGGACCATTCGACCGTCCCGTCATAGCCTTCGGCCGTGATCGTCACCGCGACGATATCGGCGGGCGGCGCATCCTCGCCCCCCGTGCCGCCGGGGATGAAGGGCAGCACAAAGCGGTTGTCCTGCCCCGCCACCACTGTCACGCGCCCGCCAAATCTGGCATCCCCCCCGGGCACCACGCCCGTCACATCATAGTCGCCGGGAAAGAGTGCCGCCTCGACCGGAGCGGAACTCGTCTCGTTCATCGCCCAGGCCTCGGGCGGCAGGGCTTGCCCCGGCACCGGCACGGCGGACCATTGCAACGCAAAGCCCATGCTGCCCATATCGGCCTCGAACGTCACCGGAACCAGCATATCCGGCGTGAGGGCCGCGGGGGCCTCGACCCGGTCCAGCGTGACGGTGATCGGGGTCTCATGGATCACCTCGACATCGCGGAACTTGTAGGCAAAGACATAATTGCCGGGCACGTCTGGCATGGTCCAGACCATGCTTTGCTTGTCCTTGACATAGTCATAGCCCCAACGATCCCCCGTATCGACGCTCAGCAACTGGATGTTGTCATAAGCCGCACCCGGCCCGACCCAGGTGATCGTCACCTCGGTGCCGACCTGCGCCATGGCGGGTGCGGTGATCGACACCGGCGCAGGCGTCAGGGTGATGGGGCGCGAAAAGATCACGTCCTCGTTGCGGAAAAGGTAGGTCAGCGTAAACTCGCCCGAGGCCCAAGGCAGGCCCAGTTCCAC
>JALOSF010000083.1 GCA_025458525.1 Cypionkella sp.
CAGCCCATCTGTCCGCCCAAGTATTGCGCGCCCATCCAGAGCAGCATCGTTCCCGCCAGCACAAGGGCAACCAGCCTTGCCTGCATGGCGATCTTGCGCTCCCGCTCTGGATCAGGCCGGGTCATCCAAGCCCTCAATAGTCGTTGGTCTTGGCCCGGATGCGGAATGCCTCCAGACCTTCGGTCACGATGATCTTTGCCTGCGCCACCCATTTGTCGCGGCTGACACGGCCCCGGAACCCTTTCAGGTTCTGGTCCATCCAGGCAATGTCGCTGTCAGTCCAGCCGGCGATCTGGTCGAAATGGAAAATCCCAAGCTCGTGGCACAGCTTTTCCAAGGCCGGGCCGATGCCTTCGATTTCCTTCAGATCGTCCGCCTTGCCGCCACGCGGCGCCGCAAGGCCAACCGGCTTTGCACCCATCGAGCCCGCGGGCGCCGGGTCATCCTGCGACACCGGCTTTGCCTTCGATTGCGCCGGGGCTTCCTGCACCGTCACGCCCGTTGCATCCGCCGGACGCCCGGCGCCGGGTTTGGGTTCGGTCGGCCGTTCTGCGGCCTGCGGCGCCTCGGGCTGGTGCAGCCACGGGGTCGAGAGCGGCACTTCGGTGCCATCGATCCGCTTGATGCTGTCGCCGATATCCACCGCGCGCTGTGCGCTGGCGTTATACTGCCTGCGGCCCGACTCAAACTCCTTGAGCGAGGTCAGCCCCGTCAGCGGTTCCGAGGCATAGCGCCCATTCTGCGGGCCGGGCACCGGCACCTCGCCCTTGCTGAACCGCGCGATCATGTCGCGCAATTTGTCGGCCGTCAGATCCTCGTAGTAATCCTTGCCGATCTGGGCCATCGGCGCATTGGCGCAGGCGCCAAGGCACTCGACCTCCTCCCAGGAAAACTTGCCATCCGCCGACAGCGTATGGGGCTGTTTCGAGATCAGCTCCTGACAGACGGCGATCAGCTCCTCTGCACCGCAGATCATGCAGGACGTGGTGCCGCAAATCTGGATATGGGCAACAGACCCAACGGGTTGCAGCTGAAACATGAAGTAGAAGGTCGCCACTTCCAGCGCGCGGATATAGGCCATACCCAGCATGTTCGCGACATATTCGATCGCCGGACGAGTCAGCCAGCCGTGCTGTTCCTGCGCGCGCCACAAGAGCGGAATGATCGCCGAAGCCTGACGCCCTTCGGGATATTTCGTGATCTGCGCCTTGGCCCATTCCAGATTGGCGGGCGTGAATTCGAACGACGCAGGCTGGTCTTTGTGAAGGCGGCGGAGCATTAGCGGTCGATCTCCCCGAACACGACATCCATCGTGCCGATGATGGCAGAGACGTCAGCAAGCTGATGCCCCTTGCAGATATAATCCATGGATTGCAGGTGCAAAAAGCCCGGCGCGCGGATCTTGGCGCGATAGGGCTTGTTGGTGCCATCCGCCATCAGATAGACGCCGAATTCGCCCTTCGGGGCCTCGACCGCCGCATAAACCTCACCCGCCGGCACATGGAAGCCTTCGGTGTAAAGTTTGAAATGGTGGATCAGCGCCTCCATGCTGGTCTTCATCTCGCCACGCTTGGGCGGGGTGATCTTGCCACGCGCCAGCACATCGCCCTTCTCCACCCGCAGCTTGGCAATCGCCTGACGGATGATCGAGGTCGACTCGCGCATCTCGGCCATGCGGCACAGATAGCGATCATAGCAATCGCCGTTCTTGCCGACTGGGATCTTGAAGTCAAATTCGTCATAGCATTCATAGGGTTGCGCGCGCCGCAAATCCCAGGCGAGGCCCGACCCGCGCACCATCACGCCCGAGTAACCCCATTTCAGGATGTCATCCTCGGTGACGATCCCGATATCGGCGTTGCGCTGCTTGAAGATGCGGTTTTCGGTCAGCAGCGTGTCGATATCATCCAGAACGCGCGGGAACTCCTGCGCCCATTGGTCGATATCCTCGATCAGCGCGTCGGTCAGATCGACATGCACCCCGCCCGGCCGGAAATAGGCCGCGTGCAGACGCGCGCCGCAGGCCCGCTCGTAGAACACCATCAGCTTTTCACGCTCCTCGAACCCCCAGAGCGGCGGGGTCAGCGCGCCCACGTCCATCGCCTGCGTGGTCACGTTCAGCAAATGGTTCAGGATGCGGCCGATTTCGGAATAGAGCACCCGGATCAGGCTGGCCCGGCGCGGCACCACCGTCCCGGTCAGCTTTTCGATCGCCAGACACCAGGCATGTTCCTGGTTCATCGGCGCCACATAATCCAGCCGGTCGAAATAGGGCAGGTTTTGCAGATAGGTGCGCGATTCCATCAGCTTTTCAGTGCCGCGATGCAGCAGCCCGATATGCGGATCGCAGCGTTCCACAATCTCGCCGTCAAGCTCCAGCACCAGACGCAAAACCCCATGCGCCGCAGGGTGTTGCGGCCCGAAGTTCAGGTTGAAATTGCGGATCTTCTGCTCGCCCGTCTCGAAATCGGTGGACCCGTCGTCATAGGTGTTTCTGCGGATATCGCCGTCCATCAGAGCGCCTCCTTATCCATGCGGGGCATCACTTGGCCCCCGCCTTGTCATCGCCGGGCAGCACGTAATGGGCGCCTTCCCACGGAGACATGAAATCGAACTGCCGGTATTCCTGCACCAGCTTGACCGGCTCGTAGACCACGCGCTTTTGCGCCTCGTCATAGCGCACTTCCGTATAGCCGGTGGTCGGAAAATCCTTGCGCAAGGGATGGCCGCGGAACCCGTAATCGGTCAGGATGCGGCGCAGATCGGGGTGGCCCGAAAACAGGATGCCGAACATGTCGAACACCTCACGCTCGAACCAGTTCGCCGCCGGATAGACATCGACCAGCGAGGGAACCATGTCCTCCTCGCCCACCGCGATCTTCAGGCGGATGCGGTGGTTCTGATACATCGACAACAGGTGATAGACCACTTCGAACCGCCGCTCGCGCGTGGGGTGGTCCACCGCGGTGATATCGACCAGCGTCGAAAAGCGGCAGACGCCGTCGGCGCGCAGGAAATCGGCGACATCGGCGATATGGCTTGCGACCACATCCAGCGTCAGCTCGCCAAAGGCGATGCGCGATGCAAGCACCGCGTCAGGGCGCTTCATCTCGATATGGGCGGCAAGCTCGGCAAGCGCTTCGGACATCGGTTTCTCCTTAGCGGGTCAGGGTGCCGGTGCGGCGGATCTTCCGCTGCAACTGCAAGATGCCATAAAGCAGCGCCTCGGCCGTGGGCGGGCAACCCGGCACATAGATATCGACCGGCACGATCCGATCGCAGCCACGCACCACCGAATAGCTGTAGTGATAATAGCCGCCACCATTCGCGCAGGAGCCCATCGAGATCACATAGCGCGGCTCGGGCATCTGGTCGTAAACCTTGCGCAGCGCCGGCGCCATCTTGTTGGTCAGCGTGCCGGCGACGATCATCACATCCGACTGGCGCGGGCTTGCGCGCGGGGCCACGCCAAAGCGTTCCACGTCATAGCGCGGCATGGAGGTGTGCATCATCTCGACCGCGCAACAGGCCAGACCAAAGGTCATCCAGTGCAAGGACCCGATGCGCGCCCAGTTGATCAGATCCTCGGTCGAGGTCAGCAAGAACCCCTTGTCCGAAAGCTCGCGGTTCAGGGCTTGGGTGGCAACCTCCATGTCGCCGCCCGCCGTGTTGGCTCCTGCCATCACTCCCATTCCAAGGCCCCCTTCTTCCATTCATAGGCAAAGCCCACCGTCAGCACGCCAAGGAACACCATCATCGACCAGAAGGCGGTCATGCTGATTTCGCCAAAGGCCACGGCCCAGGGAAACAGGAAGGCGACTTCAAGGTCGAAGATGATGAACAGGATCGACACGAGGTAGAACCGCACGTCAAACTTCATCCTGGCATCGTCAAACGCGTTGAACCCGCATTCATAGGCCGACACCTTTTCCGGGTCGGGATTGCGGACCGCAAGCACGGCCGCCGCAAGCAGAAGCAAAAGCCCCAGCCCCACGGCAAGCGCAAGCAAAACGATGATAGGAAAATACTCTCGGAGAAGTGCGTCCACGAGATGCTCCTTCGGCTGGCGACTGCGAGCTGCGGATGCTGGCGATCCGCTTGCACTCTTGCGCTCCCGTTTACTCTGCTCCCCCCGCGGGGTCAACGGACAGGCCCCCGAATTCGGAGGTCAAGCACGAAGGATTTTCACTTTGCATGCCAAAGGATACCGAAGCCGCCACCGGAATTTCGCGCCGCCCTGCGCGATATTGCCGCGGCGCGGCAACCGAATCGAGGGCGGTGGGGGCGCGCCCGGCCCGGCGGGTCAATCGCCCATCGACAGCGCCGCCACCGGCACCACCTCGGCCTGGCCGACCGAAAGCACCTCGGCCCGGATGATGCGGGCGATCTGCGCGGCATCGGCGGTGGAAAAGGTCAGCGGCAGGCGCATGTCGATCAGCCCGGCCAGAACCCGGTCGGTTTGCGGCAGAACCTGCGGATCGGCATAGCGCCAATGGGCATACCGGCTGGTAAACCCGACCGGATCGGGCGCGCCGAACCATTTCAGTTCCACGCCGCGGGCCAGACAGCGTGCCACCAGCGCCGCAATCCGCGCGGGCTCCCACTCCGGCAGGGTGAACTGAAAGCTGGAGGCCACGAACACCTCGGCCTCGGGCCGCGGGATCAGGCGCAGGCCCTGCGTCTGTGCAAGCCCTTGTTCCAGAACGCGGTAAAGCGCGGTCCAGCGGTGGCGGCGATCTTCCAGCAACGCGATCTGCGGGCGCAGGATCGCCGCGCGCAAATTGTCCATCCGGCCCGAGATATTGGGAACGTCCAGACGCAGCGCCTCGAACACCTCGGGGCCGGGTGCGGCACGGTGGCGCGGATAAAGCATGTAGCTGCCCGACAAAAGCACACAACGCGCGGCAAGGCCCGGATCATCGGTCACGATCAACCCGCCCTCGCCCGAGTTGATGTGCTTGTAGGTCTGTGTGGAATAGCAGCCGATCACCCCATGCCGCCCCGAGGGCACACCGTTCCACGATGCCCCCATGGTATGGGCACAATCCTCGATCACCCGCACGCCAAGGCTGTCGCACAGCGCCATCAGCCGATCCATGTCACACAGATGCCCGCGCATGTGCGACAGCATCAGGACCTGGGCGCCGGTGGCGCGCGCCATCGCCTCCAGATGGTCGAAATCGATGGTCAGGTCGGGCGTCGTTTCAATGAAAACCGGTCGGGCGCCGATGCTGGCGATGGCACCGGGCACCGGCGCAAGGGTAAAGGCATTGGTCAGGACCGGCGCGCCGGGGCAGACCTGCAAGGCCCGCAGCGCCGACGCCATCGCATAGCCGCCCGAGGCGACCGCAACGCAATAGCGTGCGCCGGTAAAGGCCGCGAACTCCTCCTCCAGCAGCGCGGTCTGGGCGATCTCGTCGCCGGCTGTGTTATAGCGGTGCAACCGACCGCCGCGCAAAACCGCCATCGCAGCCTCGATCCCGGCCTCCGGGATCGGCTCTTGCTGGGTGAAACTGCCGCAGAAGGTCTCCATGCGCGACAAGATGAGCCGCAAGCCCCCCAACGTCAATGGCTTGGCGCGGCGCGGATGCTGTGGCAGGGTGCGGCACAATGCAAAGGAACCCTTCATGCGCCAAACCTGTGCCGCCGCCCTGCTCGCCCTGACCCTCGCCGCGCCCGCACAGGCCGATCTGGTGATCGAGGGGCGCGCCGCACAGGCGCTGCACTGCAGTGCCATGCTGTTCATGGTCTCCACCTTGCTGTTCGACATGGGCGAGTTGTCGCGCAACGACCGCGATGCGGCGCAGCGGGCCGCGCTGGTGATGCTCGACCGCGTGCCCGGCACCGAGGACCAGCGCCGCCGCGCCATGGTGCAACGGTTCAACCGGATCATGGCAACCCGCACGCCCGACCAGCTTGCCGAGGAATACGCAACCACCGCCCGCTGGTGCGCGCGCACGCTGTTGGGCTGACCCCTAGCGCAGGATGCGCGCGGCAAGGGCCGGCAGATCGTCGAAATGATCCAGCAACGCCTCGGGGCGGAGCCGTTCGACCCCGCGTCCCTCGGGGCCAAAGGTCACAAGCGCGACAGGAACCCCGGCGGCCAGCCCGGTCTTGCGGTCGGTTTCCGTATCGCCAATCAGCATCGACCGGCTGACCGTGCCGCCCGCCTGTTCCACCGCCGCCACATAGGGCGCGGCGTCGGGCTTGCGCGTGGGCAACGTATCGGCCCCGATCAACGCGCCGAACAGAGGGCGGATGCCAAGCCGCCGCGTCAGATCCTGTGCCAGAGCTTCGGGCTTGTTGGTGCAGATCGACACCGCAAACCCGGCCGCGCGCAGCGCCTCGACCGCCGCCACCGCGCCGGGATACAGCGTGGTATGCACATCGATCGCCTGAGCATAAGCGTCCAACAGCACAGGGTATTGCGCATCGATCATCGCATCATCCACCCCCCCCAGCCGCGAGAACCCCAGCCGCAGCATCGCGCGCCCGCCGTGAAACGCGGTCAGCGCATCGCCCGGGCCCAGCAGATCGCCATGCCCCAGCCCGCGAAAGCAGGCATTGGCCGCGGCCAGCAGATCGGCGCTGGTGTCGGCCAATGTGCCATCCAGATCGAAAACGACAGTGCGCATGCGTTGTAACCTTGCGTGAGGATGTGGCCCCTTGCGGCCCGGTGCCCCATCGGTAAAACGGGGGCAACAAGAAAGAAAGGGGCAGCATGTCGGTATCCTTGGTCATTCTGGCGGCGGGGCAAGGCACGCGGATGAACTCTGACCTGCCAAAGGTGCTGCACCGGGTCGCAGGCAGCCCCTTGCTGCACCATGCGATGCAGGCAGGCCGCGCGCTTGGCCCCGAGCGGGTGATCGTCGTCACCGGCCACGGGTCCGACGCGGTGACAAAGGCCGCACTCGCCCAGGACGAGGATGCAATCTGCGTGCAGCAAGAGGCGCAGCTGGGCACCGCCCATGCCGTGGCGCAGGCCGCGCCCTTGCTGGCGGATGCGGCGGGCGATGTGATCGTGCTTTATGGCGACACGCCCTTCATCCGCCCCGAAACGCTGGAGGCGATGCAGGCCGCCCGCGCCCGACACGCGGTGGTGGTCCTGGGGTTCGAGGCCGCCGATCCGGGCCGCTACGGGCGTCTTGTGACGACGGGCGACAGGCTGGAACGGATCGTCGAATACAAGGATGCGACAGATGAAGAACGCGCAATAACCCTCTGCAATTCCGGGGTTCTTTGTGCCGATGCCAAGCTGCTGTTCAGCCTTTTGGCCGAGGTGGGCAATGCCAATGCGGCGGGGGAATACTACCTGACCGATGTGCCCGCCCTTGCCCGGCAGCGCGGCCTGTCAGCCGGGGTGGTGATCTGTGACGAGGCTGAAACGCTGGGCGTCAACACGCGGGCCGAACTTGCCGCCGCCGAGGCCGCCTTTCAGGCCCGCGCGCGGGCCGAGGCGCTGGACAATGGCGTGACCTTGGCCGCGCCCGAGACGGTGTTCTTCGCCCTCGATACCGTGGTGGGGCGCGATGCGATCATCGGCCCGAATGTGATCTTTGGCCCGGGTGTCACGGTGGAATCGGGGGCCGAAATCCGCGCCTTTTGCCATCTGGAGGGCTGCCACATCAGCCGCGGCGCCACTGTCGGCCCCTTTGCCCGCCTGCGCCCCGGGGCAGAGCTGGCCGAGGATGTGCATGTCGGCAATTTCGTCGAGATCAAGAATGCCATTCTGGACGAAGGCGTGAAGGTCGGCCATCTGACCTATATCGGCGATGCCGATATTGGCGAACACAGCAACATCGGCGCGGGCACCGTCACCTGCAATTATGACGGGGTGATGAAACACCGCACCCGCATCGGCAAACATGCCTTCATCGGGTCCAGCACGATGCTCGTCGCCCCCGTGAGCGTGGGCGATCATGCCCTGACCGCCTCTGGCTCTGTCATCACCGAGGACGTGCCGGCCGAGGCCCTGGCCCTTGGCCGCGCGAAACAGGTGAACAAACCGGGGCTGGCGCGCAAACTCTTTGACCGGCTTCGCGCCCTCAAGGCCGCAAAGGCCAAAGGATAATACCATGTGTGGAATCGTCGGAGTCCTTGGCAATCACGAGGTTGCCCCGCTTTTGGTCGAGGCGCTCAAGCGGCTGGAATATCGCGGCTATGACAGCGCAGGCATCGCCACGGTGAATGGCACCGCGCTCGACCGCCGCCGCGCGGTGGGCAAGCTGGTGAACCTGTCGGATCTTCTGGTGCACGACCCGCTGCCGGGCAAGGCAGGCATCGGCCACACCCGCTGGGCCACCCATGGCGCGGCCACCGTCACCAATGCCCATCCGCATCAGGCGGGCCCGGTGGCGGTGGTGCATAACGGCATCATCGAGAACTTCCGCGAGCTGCGCGAAGACCTTGCCGCCGCCGGCTATGTGCAGCAAAGCCAGACCGACACCGAAACCGTGGCGCTTCTGGTGCAGCAGGCGATGGACGCAGGCGCCTCGCCGGTCGAGGCCGCGCGCGACACGCTCAAACGCCTGCACGGCGCCTTTGCCCTGTGCTTTCTGTTCGACAAGGAACCCGATCTGCTGATCGCCGCGCGCAAGGGCAGCCCGCTGGCCATCGGGCATGGCGATGGCGAGATGTTCGTAGGCTCGGATGCCATCGCGCTGGCGCCCATGACCGACCGCATCACCTATCTGGAGGAGGGCGATTGGGCCGTGATCACCCGTGCGGGGGCCGAGATTTTCGACGCGGCAGACCGCCGCGCAAACCGCGCCCAGACTCGCATCCAGATCGACGCAACCCGCATCGAAAAGGCGGGCTACAAGCATTTCATGGCCAAGGAGATCGCCGAACAGCCGGTCGTGCTGGCGCAAGGCCTGTCGCATTACACGCACGGCGACACGCTCGCCTTGCCTGCGGGCGTCGATTTCACCGGGGTTGACCGGCTGGTGCTGGTGGCCTGCGGCACCGCGTCCTATGCCTGCCATGTGGCAAAATACTGGTTCGAGGCCATCGCGGGCCTGCCCTGCGACATCGACATCGCCTCCGAATTCCGCTACCGCGAGCCGCCCCTGTCGCCCACCCAATGGGCGGTGTTCGTCAGCCAGTCGGGGGAAACCGCCGATACCCTGGCCGCCTTGCGCCATGCCAAGGAAAAGGTCGCCAAGGTCGTCTCCGTCGTCAACGTGCCGACCTCCTCCATCGCGCGGGAATCCGACCTTGCCCTGCCGATCCTCGCGGGGGTCGAGGTGGGGGTGGCGTCCACCAAGGCCTTCACCTCGCAGCTGATGGTGCTGGCGCTTCTGGCGCTCAAGGCCGGGGTCGACCGGGGGCGGCTGACCCCCGATGCGCTTGTAGCCCACCTGTCCAGCTTGCGCGCCCTGCCGGGGCTGATGAACCACGCGCTTGGCCTGTCGGGTGATATCGCGCGGCTGGCCGAAGACCTTGGCCGCGCGCAAGACATCCTGTTCCTCGGGCGCGGGCCGATGTATCCGATGGCGCTTGAAGGCGCGCTGAAGCTCAAGGAAATCAGCTATATCCATGCCGAAGGCTATGCCTCGGGCGAACTGAAACACGGCCCCATCGCGTTGATCGATGCCGCCGTGCCGGTGATCGTGCTGGCCCCGCGCGACGGGCTGTTCGACAAGACCGTGTCGAACATGCAAGAGGTGATGGCCCGCCACGGCAAGGTGCTTCTGATTTCCGATGCGGCGGGGATCGCCGAGGCAGGCAGCGGCACCTGGGCGCGGCTGGCGATGCCGGCGGTGGACCCGATCTTTGCCCCGATCCTTTATGCGGTGCCGGCGCAGCTTCTGGCCTATCACACCGCCATCGCCAAGGGCACCGATGTGGACCAGCCGCGCAACCTCGCGAAATCGGTCACGGTGGAATAGGTGACGGCACGCGGCGCCGCGCTATCTGAGCGTAAACCGCCCGGAGGATCGTCATGCACCGTCGCCTGTTCCTGTTGTCCGCCCTTGCCCTTGGCGCCTGCGCCTCGGTCCCGCCCTCGCCCAGCGTGGCCACACGCCCCGTCACGCTTGACCAGGCCTTTGTCGGGCGCAAGCGCGGCGCGGGGCTGTTCCGCGTCTGGCTGACCGGGGACGAGCGGCGCTTTACCGCGCGTCTTGACGGGCGGCTGTCACGAAACGGCACCCGCCTGACGGTGGTCGAGGATTTCATCTATGACGACGGGCAAGAGGATCGGCTGACCTGGGTGTTCGACCGCGCGGGCCCCGGCCGCTGGACCGGGCGGCGCGACGATACCGTGGGCACCGCCGAAGTGGTCGAGGAAAACGGCGAGGTGCGGCTGCGCTACACCGCCGATTTCCGCTCGCCCTCGGGGGTGACGCGGCTCGGGTTCGAGGATGTGATCTATCTGCGCGACGACGGCGTGATCGTGAATGATGCGATTGTCAGTCGCGCGGGTTTTCCGGTAGGGGTGGTCCGGTTCGAAATCCGGGAGTAAACCATGGTCACGCCTGCTCACGCCCTGTCACGTCTTGAGGCGCAGGCAAACCCGGCACGTGCCGCAGAGGCCGCCGCCTATCACAAGGCGCCGCCCGAGGCGGGCCGGATGTATCTTGGCCTTACGCTTGCGCAGATCGAGGAGCCGGTGGCAGACTGGCGGGCCGCCCTGTCGGTGGAGGGCCGCGTGGCCCTTGCCGCCGCGCTGTGGGACAGCAATCTGCACGAGGCGCGGGTCGCCGCCGCCAAGCTGCTGACCCAAGCGCGCCTGCGCCCCGATGACGCGGCTTGGGCGCTGATCTGCACCTGGACCGAACAGCTTGACGTCTGGGCGCTGGCCGATCTGGTCACGGTCGCCGGGCAAAAGCGGGTGGTGGCAAACCCCGAACGCATCGCCGATCTGGAACCCATGGTCGAAAGTCCGAACCATTGGGCCAGACGCGCGGCGCTGCAAATGCTGCTGCCCTTTGCCAAGATGAACAACCTCAAGGATGCCGAATATGACATCCGCGAAACCGGGCTGATCTGGGCCGAACATCTGGTGCCCGATCGCAACTGGTTCATCCAGAAAGCGATTGCCGACTGGATCGACACGCTGGCAAAGCATGACCCGGCGCGCGCTGCCGAATTCATGGATGGCCCCGGCCTTGGCCTGAAAGGCTTTGCCCGCAAGGAAGCCGCCCGCCGCCTGCCCGACCCCGCGCCCGAGGCCGAATGACGCGCCTCAGGGCCGGCTGATCTGCCCGCCGCCCACGGCTGCGGCAACCCCGGTGCTGCCGGGCGCACTGGTGGGCAGGCCACGCATCACACGCACCGCCAGATAGGCAAAGGCCTGCGCCTCCAGCATGTCGCCGTTCAGACCGACCGCCTCGACCGGCGCGACCCTTGCCGCCATCCGCTCGGCCAGCGCCGCCATCAAGGCGCCGTTCAGCCGCCCGCCGCCACAGACCAGAACCTGCGTGACGGGGGCGGGGAAATGCTCGGCCCCGCGCGCGACCGCCGCCGCGGCACAGGCGGTCAACGTGGCGGCGGCATCGGCATCGGTTAGACGCGCCACCGCCGGCAACAGCGCCGGAAAATCGTTTCGGTCAAGCGACTTGGGCGGCATCTTGAAGAAATACGGATGGTCGAGGAAGGCCGTCACCACCGCCTCGTCCACCCTGCCCGACCGGGCCAGCGCGCCGCCCGCGTCTTGCGCCGCCCCGCGCCGCGCCAGCATCAGATCGTTGATCGGCGCATTCGCAGGCCCGGTGTCAAAGGCCAGAAGCGCCCCCGGCACCTCGGGCGCGTCAATGGTCGGGTCAACCCATGTCAGATTGCCAACCCCGCCAAGGTTCAAGAACGCCACCGGCGCGGTCAACCCGGCAAAGCGGGCGCAGGCGTGGTGAAAGAACGGCGCCA